>CAYUIQ010000196.1:0-17108 GCA_964444795.1 uncultured Planctomycetaceae bacterium | reverse complement strand
CTTTGCTTGCGGCCACTGCCCGTGCCAGGGGGTGGATCGCGGTAGAACGACCTTGGGCCAACATCCCAGAGTACCCACCAATGCCCGGCGGGTCAAATAGTCCTTCGCCATATACCCTCCTCTGCTTCCTCCTGTTCAAAAGAAACGTTGGAACAGGAGGAAACAGAGATCCTGTTGTACGCCCGGCCGATATGCGGTATCGTGACGTGTTGTTTCCCCCTGAACAAGAAAGCGTTTCCAAGAGGCGATTTCCATGCGTACCGTGTCCCTGGGCGTGCTGACCGCTTTGCTGTTCGTGCCATCGCTGCTCACCGCCGGCGAACTGCTGACCACTGCCTTGAAAGGACCGCTGGCCGGGGTCGACGAGATCGTCTTCGCCGTCCGCTCCACCGGCAGCGACGGCCACTGGTATGCCAATTTCGGCTACTGGGCCGCGGATGAAAAACGCATGATGTACGGTCCCGCGGGCGGGCGTCTCTGCCGGCTCGACTTGCGCAGCGGCGAACTGGAAACGATTCTCGAAGATCCCGAGGGCACCATTCGCGATCCGCACGTTCATTACGACGGCCGAAAGATCCTTTTCTCCTATCGCAAAGGCGGAACCAAGTTCTTCCATTTGCACGAGATCAACGTCGACGGCTCGGGCTTGAAGCAACTGACCGGCGGCCCGTTCGACGACCTCGAGCCGATCTACTTGCCCGACGGAGATATCCTCTTCTGTTCGTCGCGCTGCAAGCGCTGGGTGCAATGCTGGCACACGCACGTGGCGGTCCGCTATCGGTGTAAGGCCGACGGCAGCGAGATCCGCATCATTTCCAGCAACGTCGAGCAAGACAACACGCCCTGGATGCTGCCCGACGGCCGGGTGCTCTACATGCGATGGGAATACGTCGACCGCAGCCGCGTGAAGTTTCATCATCTCTGGACGAGCAACCCCGACGGCACCGGCGAGATGATCTACTTCGGCAACCAGCACCCGGGCATCGTCATGCTCGATGCCAAGCCGATCCCCGGCACCGACAAGGTGGTCTCCGTCTTTTCGCCCGGCCACGGCCGCAAGGAACACGCCGGGGTGATCACCATTGTCGACGCCAAGGGCGGCCCGGACGATCGGTCGCATGCCCGATCGGTTGGCTCCAGCAACAACCATCGCGATCCATATCCATTTTCCGAGGATTGCTTTATCATTGCCGAGGACAACAAGCTGCTTCTGCTCGACGGCCAGGGCCATACCGAAGTGATCCACCAGCTTCCCAAAGAGGCGGGACCCTATTGGTGCCACGAACCGCGTCCCTTGCGCAGCCGATCTCGGGAGCCGGTGATCGTCGACCGAGTCGATCGGGCGCTTCCCACCGGCCGGCTCATTCTGGCCGACGTGAATCGGGGCCGCAACATGGGCGGTGTCGAGCGCGGCGAGATCAAGAAGCTGCTGGTGCTGGAAACGCTGCCCAAGCCGATCAACCACTCGGGCACGATGGAACCGATCAGCCTCGGCGGCACGTTCACGCTGCCGCGGATCCTCGGCACGGTGCCCGTCGAGGCCGACGGATCGGCGTATTTTGAGGTGCCGGCGCTGCGGAGCCTGTTCTTCGTCGCCTTGGATGAAGACGACATCTCGGTCAAGCGGATGCAAAGTTTCGTCAACGTGA
The DNA here is from genome assembly GCA_964444795.1 of uncultured Planctomycetaceae bacterium. Classification (GTDB taxonomy): domain Bacteria; phylum Planctomycetota; class Planctomycetia; order Pirellulales; family Thermoguttaceae; genus JABMRP01. The sequence continues at coordinate 15,459 of CAYUIQ010000196.1, read as the reverse complement.
TGCCCGGCGAAACGACCAGTTGCGTCGGCTGCCACGAAAAGCGGACCGAGTCGGTCCGTTCGATCAACAACGGCACCCTGGCGGCGGTTCGACGTCCGCCCAGCCGCATCGAACCGATTGCCGACGTACCCGGCGTGGTCGACTTCCCGCGAGACATCCAGCCGATTCTCGACGAGCATTGCGCCGGGTGCCACGGCTACAAGGAGCGCCCGGACGGCGATCTGCCGCTGGTCGGCGCCCGGGGGCCATGGTATTCGCACGCTTACTACGCCCTGTTGTCGCGCGGGCAAGTTTCGCACGGGCGCGACGCGCTATCCAACTACGGTCCGCGCCGGATCGGTTCGGCGGCCAGCCCGTTGATGAAGCTCTTCGACGGCACGCACCACAAGGCGAAGCTATCGCCGGCGCAACAGCGGCGCGTGCGCCTGTGGATCGATTCGGGAGCGCCTTACGCGGGCACGTACGCGGCGCTGGGTACCGGAATGGTCAACATCCGGCCGGCGCGCGAGTCCATCGAGAAGCGATGCGCCGAATGTCACCCGCTGGCCAATCACGGCGAGTTGATCAGCCGGCGTTACGGCAAGGACCTGCAGTACAATCTGACCGACCCGGCCCGTTCGCCGATTCTGCTGGCCCCGCTATCGCGCGCGGCGGGCGGATGGGGTGTTTGCCGCAATGCGAAGTTCGATCCGGGAGCTAACCCTTCGCAGTGGAAAGACGCGGCCCCGGCGAAAGTGTTCCGCTCGACCGGCGATGCCGACTATCTGGCGATCCTCGCCCAGATCGACGCCACGAAGAAAAACCTCGACCAGATCAAGCGTTTCGACATGCCCGACTTCCGCCCCGACCGCCATTACATCCGCGAGATGCAGCGTTACGGCATTCTTCCGGCCGATCTCGATGAAGATACGCCGGTTGATCCCTACGCGGCGGATCAGGCGTATTGGAAATCGCTCTGGCACGAGCCGGAGCGGTAGATGTTTAGCCCCGGCACTTGTGCCCGGCGTTTTGCGTGACAATCGAGCGAGAAGGGGAAAACAATCATGGCCAAGAAGGGTACAATCGTCTGGGTGCCAAAGGGCGCGTTCGTGATGCCGGAGATTCCGAAGAGTCTCAAGGTCGACCCCCTGTTGGCGGGCGTGTTACACGCGATGAGCTTCTTCGAGTTGTCCGACGAGGACACGGTGGATGAAGATTGGGCCGTCGAGGCCATGGAAGCCGTGACGTACTATCTCCAGCGCATGACCCCCGTGCAGATCGCCGACATGGCAGAGCAACTTGATCGCGTGGCCAAACATGCGAAGAAGAAGAAAATGCCCGGCCCGTTCATCGAATTCGTGGAAGAGTTCATGGTCAATTCGGGACTCGTGGAAGACGAGGACTGAACACCGGACCGCTCTTTCCGAAGGAGGGTTCCGTGATCGCTCACGCAATGGTTTCGGTTTGGCTGGCTAGCGTGGTCGCCACGGCAGCACCGGCGGCAAAGCCTGTTGACGGTCAGTCCAAGCTGACGTTTACGCAGGACGGCAAGGATTTGGTCGTTTCGACGACGCTGGAGGTGGTCGACGCGCCCCATGTGCTTTGGACGCACGCCGAGATTGTCCGGCACATGGACCCGCACTTGGAGGGCCCGCGCCATCCGCCGGAGTTGGGATTCGTCGAACTCTACTACAAGATCATCCAAACTCGCGACGACCCGGCGCAGCGCCATTACAGGAAGAAGGTGCAAGTGAAGTGGCGCCTGGCCGACCATAAGAAGGCCGACGTGCCCTATCGGGTGATCGAGCGGTTCGTCCCCTCGGGCGCCGAGTTGAAGGAACTGGGGCCGAGGTTGATCCGGCTCGGCCAGGAGACGGAACGGCGCATGCGTGGCCCGCTGTTCATACCGTGAAGTGCCGAGACGGGAATAACTTCGATGCGGCGTCTCGCGGTAAACCGCACAATCACCGTAACGCCAACCGCTTGTACTTGTTCCGGCGATGGGCTACGCGTTCGGGGTTCTCGGCCAGGACGGCTTGTTCGTAGTCGGCGAAGTTTCCTTCAAACCATCGCGTCTTGCCGTTGCCTTCCATGATCAGAAGATGCGTGGCGATGCGATCGAGAAAGAAACGGTCGTGGCTGATCACCATGGCGCAGCCGGGGAAGTCGATCAGTCCCTGCTCCAGAACGCGCATCGTGCCCACGTCGAGATCGTTGGTCGGTTCGTCCAGCAACAGCAGGTTGCCGCCCCGGCGGAGCATCTTGGCAAGATGAATTCGGTTACGCTCGCCGCCGGAACACTCGCCCACCTTCTTCTGTTGCGCGGTGCGGCGGAAGTTGAAACGCGAGACGTAGACGCGGGAGTTTACCGCGGTGGTCCCCAGCGTGATCGTATCCTGGCCGTCGGTGATTTCCTCAAAAACCGTTTTCCGGTCGTCCAGGGCGTCGCGGTGCTGGTCGACGTGGGAGAGGAGCACGGTGGGGCCCAGTTCGATCGTGCCTTTGTCGGGCTTCTCCTGGTCCACAATCATGCGGAACAGCGTCGTCTTGCCCGTGCCATTGGGGCCAATCACACCAACGATCGCGCCGCGGGGAAGGTTAAAGGTGCAATCCTCGAGCAGGTTGAGGAATTGATCGCCGACTTGAAAACCCTTGCTGACATGCTTGACCGCCAGCACACGTTCCCCCAAACGAGCCCCCGGGTCGATTTGGATGACCGTTTCGCTCTTCGCGTCGACCGTTTGTTCGCCGGCCAATTGCTCGTAGGCCGTGATCCGGGCTTGGTTCTTCTGCTTGCGGCCTTCATGGGAGTTGCGAATCCAATCCAGTTCCCGCTGGAGCGTCTTTTGACGCTGACTCTCCTTCTTCTCCGTCACTCGCAGGATTTCCGCTTTTTGTGCCAGCCAGGACGAATAGTTTCCTTCAAACGGCAGACCGTGGCTGTTCTCAAGCTCCAGAATCCACTTCGTGATGTTGTCGAGGAAGTAGCGGTCATGCGTGGAAATGATCACCGTGCCGGGGTATGCCCGTAGCGTCTGCTCCAGCCACTGGGCCGTCTCCGCGTCCAGATGGTTGGTCGGCTCGTCCAAGAGCAAGAGGTCGGGCTTCTCCAGAAGGGCCATGCAGATTGCCACGCGCCGGCGCTCGCCGCCGGAAAGCTGGCGAACGGGTGTATCGTCGGGTGGCAGCACGAGGGCGTCGGAAGCGATGTCCATGAGACGGTCCAACTCCCAGCCGCCGGAGGCGTCGATCGTCTCCTGGAGCCGGCCCATCTCGTCCATCAGCTTGTCGAAATCGTCACCCTCCTGGGGGTCGGCCATGCGCTGGGAAATCTCATGGAACCGATCCACCGGGTCCTGGATCGGCTTGACCGCCATGCGCAGGTGCTCGCGGACCGTCTTGTCCAGGTCCATGAGCGGCTCCTGGGCGACGTAACGAGCCCGCATCCCCTTGGCAAGGGAGGCGGTGCCGTCGATGTCCGTGTCCAGACCGGCCATGATCTTCAGGAGCGTGGACTTACCGGCCCCGTTCTCGCCGACCACGCCGATCTTGGCGCCGTAGTAGAACGACAGACTAATGTCCCGCAGCACGACCTTCTCGCCGAAGGCCTTGCTCACGTCCTGCATTTCAAAGATAAACTGTGGAGCCATGCAAGAAAGCGTACCTCAGGTCGAGCGCGTTGACTAGGGGGCTAGCTAAACGGCTACTGTCGGTGATCGATCCAATCGCGGATGTTCGCCTGCTCTCGCTCTTCTTCGACGCGGCGCTTCGCGGTAAAACGCTCGTAGAGTTGCCGATCCTTGGCCGACCAGAGGTTTGCCTCCGTATAATCGCCGCAGTAGGGGACCGCCAGGTCGATCCAGCAGGCGAGCTTGTCCATCTCCTCCGGCGACAGCTTCACCTTCTCGTGGCCCGCTTCCAAGAGCTTCATTAGCTTGCTCGTGCCGGCGCCGCGGTGATAGGGCGGCAACATGCCGGGGCCGGACATGCTGTCCATCCAATTGACCATCGGGTGATCGTGGGTTCCGTTGGTGCCCCGGGTGTGCGTCAAGGCCAGGTACGACTGGCTGAGCACCCGGCGCATGCTGTCCACGTGGACCGGTTCGCCCGAAAGATCGTACGGCACGTCGTCGGTGCCGTCGTGACACGCGACGCAATGGCGATTCAGAATCGGTTGGATTTCCTTGGCAAAGCTAAACCCGCGCGTCGGGCCGTAAAACGGGGCCAGTTGCTCCGGGCCGGATTGCATGGCCGCCGACATGCCGCGGGTCGCCCGAGGGGTGCTGTTCTTATGGGCGTGGCAACCGACGCAGGCCTGATGTTCGCCCGGCATCAACGTGGCCCAACTTCGCATCGTCTGCACGACGTGGTTCTTCTCGTCCAGCGCCTGAAAATAGACGGGCGTTCGCACGGGTGCCTCGAACCATGCCGAGCCGTCGTCATGCACGGTGGCCGTGCCGAATACTTCCTTGACGTCCCACGAGGCGTTGCCCACGGCGATCGGCGTCGAGACGTTGGAACTCCCGCCCGGGCCCTTCTGATTGGTGCGGCCGATTCCCGCGGCCCGATACCGCAGAGCGACGACCCGCAACCGCTTGACCGTGCCGCGAGCGATCCCCTCCAGCGCCGCGCCTTCGTACACGTCCTGCACATAGAACGTTCCCGCCTGGCGGCGATAATCGACCGTGCTGGGTCGCAAGTGGGGCTTCTCTCGGGGAGCCAGGGGCACGATCTGCCGGCAACCGATCCCCTCACCCGACTCTCGGCCTTCGACCAACAGTTCGCGACGGCCGTCGATGTCGATGAGGTAGATGTTGAACCGCCCCAGCTTACCCTCCGGCGTGGGCAGCGACAGGGTAACCAGGAACCGGTGTTCATCCAACGGGTAGGGATACTGAAACTGGTTTCCGCCTTGCGCGTATTTGTCGATGCGGATCGGTTCGGTCTCCCGGACCGGGGCGATCAGTTGGATGCCACGACCCTCCTGGCGTCCCGCGGCCGGATCGATAATCGCCAGCTTGCCGTGCGCCGGCATGTGATGGCCGGTCACAATGGCCACCGCCTTGGGCACGCCCGGGATTTTTCGGGTGTGGACCACATTGGTGGGAAACCATGAGCTTCCGCCGTAAAACTCGCGCTGGTTGGTGCCGTCGGGGTTCATCTGGAAGACGGGCTGCGTGTAGATCTGCGCCCGATCGTTGTAGTCCCAACGCGTGTAGAGCACGCGCCCGTCGTCGGCGACCGTGGGAAAGATCGTATGCACCTGATCGAACCCGACGCGTCGCATGAAACGCCCCTGGGTGTCCATCAGGTAGAGGTTGCTCACCTCCGTCCAGTTACAGTCGACCGTTTGCACGCACCGTGTCGAGCTGAAGAGGATATTGCCGTCGGGCAGATAGACACCCTCGTAATCGGCCAGTCCCAGGCCGGCGGTCAATTGCCGCACGTTGCCGCCGTCGGCGTCCATTTCATACAGATGGAAATCGTCCTGCCGGTCCGACTTCTTCCAGGCGAACAGAATTCGCCGGCCGTCGTACGATACGTCGGCATTGCGCAACACGCCCCCCGGGTCGTCCAGCAGTGTACGGACCGTGCCGTACGAGCCGTCCATTTCCAGTAGCTCGATCGACGAGCCGGGCAGGAAGATGCGACTTCCCTGGGCATCGGAAAGCCCTTCGGTATACTTCCACGTATTGCGGATATGCCGCCGCTGGTCGAACACGAACCGTGTCCACCGGTCCGTCAGCGGTTGTAAGCGTCGAGTTCGGCGAAATTCGCACGCGGTCGTGTAGATCGCCTTCCAACGGGGATCGCCGCCGGGTATCGAGGCGTCGACCAGCCGGTCCATCTCCCCTCGCAGCCACTTGCCGTCCGCCCCGATTTCCTCCAACACCCGGGCCGTCATCCGCTGCTCGACGATCGCGTCGGTCCGGCTGACAAAACAGGCCAGATCCTCAAGCACGGGCGCGTCGGGCTTCGACTCGCGCGCGGGGAGATACTTTTCTCGCCACCGTTGCTTTTGCCTCTCCAAGGCCTCGGGCAGCGCGATGCTCATGTAGTCCTGGAGCATCCAATCCCGGACGACGCCCTCGCGCGTGGCGGCCTGGCGAGGCTCGGCCTTCGGTTCCGCCGCCGCGATACGCCCGGAGCACATTGCCGAGAGCAGCGCGAGAACTCCCGTTACGCAGATCGACCGTGGCATGAGGTTCATTTCCCTTTCGACATCGGATCGGACACGACAATCCTAGTCTGTGCCACTGCTTGCTTGCAAGCAGTGCGTCGCCGGAAAACGGGCCTGGACGTGGTCGAACACGGACTGCACGCCTATCCGCCGTCGGTGGAAGCCGGCACGCAGTCGCAATCCGCGACACAATCCGCACTGCAACCGCCCACCGCCGTCGCGTCGGTCCTCAAGCCGGCAATGGAGAGTGCTGGATAGGGCCCTTGAGGCCGGTCTTGAGGCCCGGTGATGGGCACGGTATGATCTAGGAGGAAGATTCCTGGCTTCTGATCCACTGTCGCGTGCGCGAATCCGACACGCTTTGCCGACGCCGGAGGAGGTATACTGCCATGAAACTGATCATTGCGATCATTCAACCCCACCGGCTCGAAGCGGTCAAAGCCGCGCTGACGGAAGTCGAAGTGTTTCGGATGACGGTCATGGACGTGCAGGGGTTCGGCCGGCAGAAAGGCCACACGGAAGTCTATCGGGGCCACGAATTCACCATCAACCTGCGGCGCAAGGTGCAGTTGCAGATTGCCGTGAACGACGAATTTGTAGAACCCACCATCGCGGCGATCGTCGAGGGCGGGCGAACCGGTGCCGAGGGCGAGATCGGCGACGGCAAGATTTTCATCGTGCCCATGGACGATTGCATCCGCATTCGTACCGGCGAACGGGGCCGCGAGGCAATCTGAGGGAATCGCCAAGCACCCATGACCAAGAAGTGCTGACTTGCCTGGCGATGCTAATCGCTAATCCCCCTCTTCCTCGGCAAACGGGCTGCTCGTGTTGGGCATGTACTGACAGAGGATGATGCCGCCAAAATAGAGTATCGTCAGCGGAACGGCCATCAGCAGCATGCTCGTCGGATCGGCCGGCGTGAGGAACATGGAAAGGACGGAGATTACCAGGATGGCGATCCGCCACTTGGCGATGTAAATCTCGACCGAGAACACCCCGATTCGCTGAAGAAACAGCATCACCAGCGGCAATTGGAAGCTGATGCCGAATCCCAACGGTAGCATCAACACGAACCCTAGCCACTCGCTGATCCGCGGGTCGGGATCGATGCCCAACGCGCTGTTGAATTTGAAAAGAAAATCCAGCACGACGGGGATCACCATGAAGAAGGCCAGCGCCGCCCCGGCCAGGAACAAGGCGATACTAAAGGGCAGAAAAACGTGGACGAAGCTCTTCTCTTGTGGGTACAGGCCGGCCGCGACGAAAGACCAGATCTGGTAGAAGATCCACGGGCTGGCGATCAGGAAACCGACCAATAGCGACGCCTTGATCCAGATCATGAACGCCTCGTGGGCGTTGAGGCTCTTGGTCTTAATGCGGTCGTCTTCGGCGATCGAATGCCAGATGTAGATCGGCATCAGGTCCGACTTGCGGAGGTTTTTCTCGGAATCGTCCCGGGGGATCTCGACGCCCTCGAACGACTCCGGATAGGCGTTGTGCAGTTGAGCCAAAATGTCCCGCGGCTGCACGTAGACTTCGTCGAACAGCAAGCGATCCTCTTTGATCAGGTCTTCATATCGCTTGAGATGCTCGGGCAGGGGAGCCGCGCCGCCTTCTTCCGTTGCCTCCCCCTCGGTCGCCTGTAGACCGTCAATCCGCGCTTTCAACCGATCGTCGGCTTGCTTCCCATAGTAGCTTTCCAGGCTGTCGGTCAACGGTTCTTGAATGAGCCGGACAACCGCGTTGCCAAACCAGAGGCCCACGGCAAAGCCGAGAACCAACCCCACCAGCGACCGAAACAAGCACACACGCAACTCTTCGAGGTGCTCCCCGAAGGTCATGGTGGTGTTCTTGAACAGGTCTTCGTCGTGTTTTCGTTGTACCATCGGGATCGTCGCACGTGCGTTTCGTATGTAAACCAGCGGGCCCCGCGCCGATGGCCGGGAAACTGTCTATAATACTGTCGTCCGGAGTGTGGGACAACCGACTCGCCGGTCTCGGCCCTGGTGCCGAGGGGGTGATTCGTCTCCGGCCCCCGCGCGTAACCATCGGCCACTAAAGGAGATCTCTCGCAAATGGCGCCTCTCTACCCATTGCGTTTCGTCCCCGTGCTTCGCCGGTATATATGGGGGGGGCGCCGTCTGGCAACGCTTCTGCGTAAGGACATCGGCTCGGGACAGTCGTGTGCCGAGAGTTGGGAGATTTGCGATCATCGCGACGATCAGAGCGTGGTGGCCCACGGGCCGCTAGCCCACGCAAAGACCACCCTGCACCAACTGGTGGCCGAGCGAAATCGTGAACTCTTGGGCCGACACGCCGGTCGGGAGCGGTTTCCCTTGCTGCTGAAATTTCTCGACGCCGCCGACCGGCTCTCGGTGCAGGTCCATCCCAACGACGCACAGGCGATGCGGATGGGACTGGCCGATCCGGGCAAGTCGGAGGCGTGGGTCGTGATCGCCGCCGAACCGCAAAGCCGCATCTACGCCGGAGTGAAGGCTGGAGTCGACCGTGCCACGCTCGCCTGGGCCATTACCCGCCGAAGATGTCAACACTATTTGCACGTCATCACTCCCCGGGTGGGCGATTGTATCTATCTGCCCTCGGGCACCGTTCACGCCCTGGGCGGGGGCGTTTTGGTGGTCGAGATTCAGCAGAGCAGCGACACGACGTTCCGGCTTTTCGACTGGAATCGCGTCGACTCTCAGGGCCGCTCACGGCCGCTGCACGTCGGGCCGGGGTTGGCGGTGGCCCGATATGATCTGGGGCCCGTGTTCCCCCAGCAGCCGGTCCCGGCGGGGCCCCCGGGGATCGTCCGATTGGTCCGCGGCGGCCGATTCTGCCTGGATCGCTGGCATCTTGCCCAGCCGGATCCTGCCCGGCCACTTCATTGCGGAGGTGACGATCGCTGTCACCTCGTCACCGTTCTCCAGGGAGCCATCCGTCTGCAGGGGGATCCGGCCGAGTCGCCGCTTGGCACGGGCGGGACGGCTCTGCTGCCGGCGGGAATCGGTCCGGTCATGGTCAACCCTCTCGAGGAGACCATCTTGCTGGATGCGTACTTACCGTAACGGCCGGCCCCCTTTTTTCCTGCACAATCGGCAAGCATTCCCAACATAACCACTTGTCGGGAAAAGGTTTGCAGTTTGCGTGTCCGTTGGTCGATGCGACCAAGGGAGGCGCGGTGGAGGGAGGGTTGAAGACTCGGCTTTCGCCGGTCGCCATCGGCGCCTATAATTCGCGACCTTTGAAGCTGCAAAGAGTCGATTTCCCGTCCCGTAGCCATTTCTTTGCGAAAAGGCTCCGAGACGACCCGCTGCATGGGAGCGATCCGCGATGAAACGGTTACTCGGCCCGTTGGGAATGCTTGCGTTAACACTGGCGGTGGCCGGTTGCAGCGGATTGGCCAGGCCCAACTGGTTCCATCCCGGATCGGCCAAAGTTCAGCAACGTCGGGCCGAACGCTTCGATCCGTACCCCCAGGAGATGGGGGCCCCACCGGTTGAGGGCGCCCGGCCGCTGGCCTACCAGAGGCCTCCGGTCGCCATCGCTCCCGGCAATGCTCCCACGCGACAGCAGCGGGCCTTCTATCCAGGACAGTAGTCCCCCGAGCAGGATGGGCGGATACGGTCTCGGCCTCCTGTCGAGGATCGATAACTTGCGGTATGATGGGAGGAAGCCGTAAGGGGTTGCCAGGCCCCTGACTCCGAAGCCGTTTCTCCCCGAGCATCGCCCGCAGCATGTCCGCCCCTCCTCGTCGATCGACCAAGCCGCGGAAGCAATCTTCCCCGGGCAGGAAAACGTCTTCCACCGGCGGGAAAGCGTCGTCCAGCGGCAGGAAAAAGTCGTCCACCGGTCGAAAGAAATCCGCCCCGAGCAGAAAAGAGACCGCGGCTCCCGCGGACCGCGCTCCCGATTTGCAGCGGCTGCAGGTCGTTCTGGCGGCCGCCGGAGTGGGGAGCCGGCGCCAGTGCGAGGAATTGATCGAGGCCGGCCGTGTCGAGGTCGACCGTCGGGTCGTCACCCGGTTGGGCACCAAGGTCGATTCCCAGCGACAGGCAATTCATCTCGACGGTCAATCGCTGAAGCCCCGTCGCCGGGTACACTACGTGGTTCACAAACCGCCGGGCGTGGTTTCCACGCATCGCGATCCGGGCGGACGTCCCCGGGTCGTCGATCTGGTTCCCGACCGGGGCCAACGGCTGTTTACCGTCGGCCGGCTCGACATGTCCAGCGAAGGCCTGATCCTGGTCACCAACGACGGCCAACTGGCCAACCGGTTGGCACATCCCCGCTACGAGGTCTCGAAAACCTATCGCGTGGTCGTGGCCGGACAGCCGTCCCGCGAGGTGCTGGCAAAGATTCGTCACGGTGTGCGGCTGGCCGAGGGTATTTTCCGCATTGCGGGCGTGCGGGTCAAATCGCGCCGCAAACAGAGCACCTTGCTTGAGATCGAACTCCGCGAAGGGCGCAACCGGGAAATTCGCCGCGTACTGGCCCGAGTTGGACACAAAGTGCAGCGACTGACGCGTATCGCCCTGGGACCGCTCCGGCTGGGAGAACTTCCCCAGGGAGCTTATCGACCCCTGACACGCGATGAACTTCGAGCGCTGAAGGCGGCGGCCACCACGCCTCGTCGCGAGGCGAACCAAAAGAAGACCGGCCGATGAACCTCACTCGCGATGGATCGACTTGCTCCGGTCGCCCTTGGCACGGACCGGCAACCGTCGAGCAAAATGTCCCCATTGCCCGCGATATCCACCGGCTCACGCTCGCTTGCCCCGAGATCGCCGCGCGGGCCGTGCCGGGGCAGTTCGTGATGATCCGGCTGGCCGGCTCCAACGATCCGCTGCTGGGCCGCCCGATGGCCGTTTACGATCTCCGCCGCGATGCCGACGGAACGCCCCGCGGGATCGACGTCGTCTATATGGCCGTGGGCCGTATGACCGGGCGACTGGCTCGGGTGCCAAGTTCCGCGGAACTGACCATCTGGGGGCCGTTGGGCAACGGCTTCCCGCCCACCCCGGGCGAGCATCTGATCATGGTGGCCGGTGGGATCGGCGTGACGCCCTTCCTGATGCTCGCCCAGGAGTACCTCGGACGGCAATCGTTCGGTAGTCCACCGCGACAGGTTCCCCGGGCGTTGCGAGTCACGCTCTGTTATGGAGCGGCCAGCGGTGACTTCCTGGCTTGCGTCGACGATTTTCTCGCGTTGGGGATCGACGTGCGGCTGGCCACCGACGATGGTTCCCAAGGGCACCACGGGCTGGTGACCGAGTTGATTGGTCCCGCCGTCGAAGAAACGGCCGGCCAGGCGCGAGTAGTCTGTTGCGGTCCCGAGCCGATGATGGCCGCGGTGGTGGAAACGGCCCGACGACTGGATCTGCCGTGCCAAGTCTCGCTCGAGACGCCCATGGCCTGTGGCATGGGGATCTGTTTCAGTTGCGTCGCTCGGGTGCGCGACGCCTCGGGCCAGTGGGACTACAAGCGGACCTGCGTCGAAGGCCCCGTCTTCGAGGGGCGAGACGTGGAGTTGTAGTCGGCCACGTCGCTAAGAAGCAGCGCCTTGTTTCAGTGCCTTAATCCTTGCCGACATACGCGACTTGGTTCGGGCCACGGCGTTGCGGTGGATGATATTCTTCGCGCCGGCACGGTCCAGCCCTTGGGCGGCCAGGCGAAATTCGGCTTCCGCTTTCTCTGCGTCACCGGCCGTGATGGCCTCGTGGACCTTGCGGCAATGGGTCCGCACGGCCGATTTGGCGCCACGGTTTCTAGCACGGCGGACGATGTTCTGTCGCAGCCGCTTCTTGGAACTGTTGGTACTTGGCATAATTTGAGTTGTCTTTGCCCGTCGGGTAAACTGAACAATAGGCCGTCGTTTGATTATTATCGGGACATGGGGGGGGTGAGGCCTCATCCGCCAAGGGAGTCACTCAGCATCATCTTTGTCCTGATCATCGTCCCCACTCACATCACCCGCGCCATGAGACTCGTCACTTGGCTCGTCCTCACTCACATCATTACGCATATCGTCGAGCTTGTCTAGTAGATCTGAAATATCTCTGTAGCCGAAATCCAGAGCGGCCAGCGCGGTGAGGTATTTCTCGGCCAGTTGCAGATTCCCCAGGCTCATGGCCAGCTTGCCGGCCAGATAGAAGGCCCTCTTCTTGTTCTCCGGGTCCCGATCGGGAATGTCTCGAGTGGCGGCCTCGTAGTGGGACAATGCCAAGCGGTACTGCTTGATCTGCTGGAAGCAGATCCCCAGATTGAGCATGCATAGGCCCTTGCGGCGGGGGTCGTTCACCGCCTTTTGGTACTGCTCGATGGCCTCGTTGTATTCACGCGCCCCTTGGTGCCGCCGGCCCAACTCGAACTTATACGACAGGTTGTTTGGATATCGCTCGCAGCGGACCTTGTAGAGTGCCAACTCCTTGACATTGAGCGTGGCGGTCAGTTCCTTGAACTCCTTGGCGGCGTCTTCATCTCCCTGGCGGGCACGTTTGTCTGCCTTGCCGACCTGCTGGCGGATACGCCGCAGCTCGACTTCTTCCCAACGTTCGCGAATTTCCTCGTTGCCGTCCGACGCCTCATGCGCCCGCTGCAACACGTCGGCCGCCTCTTCAAACCGCTCTTCGCGAATGTGCAATTCCGAGAGTTCGATGTAGTTTTCCATCGCCTCGGGATGCCGGGTGATCTCGCGCTCCAGCCGCTGGACGGGCGAGAAGACCTGCTGGTCGGCCTCGACGCGGGGGCCGTCCTGCTGTTTGGCGACGTTGATATTGCCACCGTCGTCGTACCGCCCGTGTTCCCGGGCTTTTCGGATCGACAACTCGGAGATCGCTTCCTCGACCTCCGGGTTGTCTGGCAGGGCCAACTCGACCCGATGCCAGCAGGCGATCGCCTGATCGTAATGCCGTTGTCGGCCCAAGGACTTGGCGCATGCGCGATTCACATCGGGGTCTTTGGGTTTGGCTTCCAGGGCCGTACGCAAATACCGCAATTCGCATTCGTCGGCGGTGATCAACTCGCAGGCCTCGGACAAGGCGGCCAGGGTGGGAAAGTCCCACGGGTTGAGCTTGAGCATTTCCAGGCCGTTTTGGAAGGTAGCCTCCCAGTCCCCCGCCGCCACGGCTTTCTTCGCGGCGTTGCGAAACTTCCCCCCCTTGAAGCCCGCCAGTTTGCTACCCTTCTTGTTGTTCTTGTATTTGGCCTGCAAGTTGTCCAGAAAGGACTCCAGGTAAACCAGGTTTCTCGGATCGCCGACCACGCACTGGGTCAGCAACTCGTGGGCGTAATCGTGGTCCTTCTTGGCGATCAACCGGTTGGCGTGCTCCAGGCACTTCTCCAGACGGCGCTGTTTCGCCGGAGTCAAGGGCTCGGGACCGGATGACGGCGGTGGCGGCGAAGAGTCTTTGTCTTTGGTTGCCATGGCGGGCTCAGTCCAGCGTGAAAAGAACGTTGACGAACCTCTGGGCCGACCGAGTGACTCCCGGCGGCCAACAAATGGTCGTGTGTATTCCCCCCTCCATTTTAACAGCTTGAGTCCCCAACACAACGCCTCAACTGGCTCGGCATCGGGGGGGAAGCCGTTGGAAGAGCCAGCCGGGCAGATCGTACCCTTGGGCACCGGTATCCGCTGAGCAGCCCACCGGACAACAATCCAGCAGGATTGTTATGGAGGGGGGCACCTACTCCCCGGGTGGGAAGCGAGCGGACGCCGAGATCCGCGGCAGAAGGGCTATTGCAGCTCGCGCCACGTGGTCCAACTCAAATAGCCGAGCACGGCGGCGCAAACGGAGAAGCCGATCGACATCACTTTGTCGCCGCCCCCCAACGGGAACCCAATCGCCGTATCAAGGCCGAATACGATCAGAAGCAGCACTGCCACAACCAACCCGAGGATGGTTAGCGCCTTGGGCATGGAAATAGTCCCCGCGTCCGCGATGCAACAATTCGGAGTCATTCAAAAACGTCGATGCGAATCTAGTATAATTCATGGACCCCCAACTCACCAGCGCTAATAAATGGAACTTGGGCAAGATGACCCGGCAGCCCGCCGAACCAAGGAGGAACAATGAGCGAAATCCACGACCAAGAAGCTGCCAGATCCGACGATTGGGATACGTTTCGCCGCCTGATGCCGGTGACCGAACGATGGGCCTATTTCGACCATGCCGCGGTCTCTCCCCTGCCGGCAACCACTCGCGACGCTATGGTTCGTTGGGCTGAAGATGTTGCAGCCAATGGAGATACGACCTGGCCCACGTGGAGCCGCCAGGTCGAGAAGGTCCGCTCGCGGGGCGCCGAGCTGATCGGCGCCGACGAAGATGAAATTGCCCTGATCCGTAACACCACTGAGGGGATCGGTCTGGTTGCCGAGGGGTTTCCCTGGCAGCACGGCGACAACGTCGTTACCCTGGCCGACGAGTTTCCCAGCAACCAATACCCCTGGCTGAATCTTCGCCCACGGGGGGTCGAAACACGACGAGTACCTACCGAGGGGGGGCGGGTCGACCTAGATCGCCTCGACGCCGCCTGCGACGACCACACGCGGATTCTTGCCATAAGTTGGGTAAGTTACAGTAGCGGGTGGAGGAACGATCTCGAGCGGCTCGCCGAAATCGCCCATCGGCACGGAGCTCTTTTCCTGCTCGATGCGATCCAGGGCCTCGGCGTCTTCCCGTTGGACGTTCGCCGAACGGCCGTCGACTTCCTCGCAGCCGATGGCCATAAGTGGCTCCTCGGTCCCGAGGGAGCGGGCTTGTTCTTCATCCGGCGCGAACATTTTTCGCGGCTTCGTCCCCTGGGCGTCGGGTGGAACAGCGTTGTGCATGCCCATGATTTCAGCCGCATCGAACTCGATCTGAAGCCATCGGCCGCTCGTTACGAGGGGGGGACCGCCAACACGGTGGGCATGATCGGCCTGGGAGAGAGCCTGCGACTGTTGCGTCGCTTCTCGGTGCCGGCCGTTTCCAGGCGGATCCTCGAAATCACCGATCTGGCGTGCCAGCGGCTCCAACGCGTCGGTGCCAAGATTCTCTCCGACCGGCATCCCGACCACCGAAGCGGCATCGTGGCTTTCGAGATACCCGGCCGTGACCCGCAAGCGGTTCGCGAAGCATGTCTCGCGGCGGGCGTCGTGCTGAGCTGTCGTGCCGGGCGACTGCGGATCGCCCCCCACGCCTACAACAACGAGGCGGACATCGACCGGCTAATTCAAGTTCTAACAGCCCGTTGACAAAGCCGTGTGCCACTGCTTGCTTGCAAGCAGTGCCGTGGATTCGAGCACGAAACCCGGC
>CAYUIQ010000195.1:0-17218 GCA_964444795.1 uncultured Planctomycetaceae bacterium | reverse complement strand
TTCGGCTACCGGCATAGTTTCCAAACCAACAGGCCACCGGCACAGGGCCGGCGGGGAAGGTGAAGTCTTCTCTTTTCGCCGCGCCCGGGATACGATGGGCGATGGAGTCTTCGGGGAAACGAGGTCTTGATCCGCGCCGGAGTCTTTGGTTGTGACTTCCGCGCACGATGCGCGCATGTTCGTAGCATGGGCCCCCGGCCCGTGGGAGGCGGGAGGCCAGAACACGGGCCAGGGGCCCATGCTACATTGGTTGCGGCAGTTGGCCACGTTGGGAGCCATCCGATGAAATCACATCTTCCGCTTGCTTGCTTGTTGGGAATTGTCTGTACAGCCGCCGGCGCGGCCGACCTGTACGTGAGCCCCAGCGGCGATGATACCAACCCGGGCAGCGAGGCGCGGCCGTTGAAGACGTTTGCCGGGGCCCGGCGGGCCGTGAGGCTGGTCAAGGCGGATCGCGCCGAGCCGATTACGGTTCATTTCGCCGGCGGCAAGTACTACCTGCCCGAAACGCTCGTGCTTACGGCTGACGACTCGGGAACTCAAGCCGCGCCGATCGTCTACACGGGTGATCCCGGTCAGAAGGTCGTCGTCAGCGGCGGGTCGAAAGTCGAGTTGGATTGGAAACCGTTTCGGGACGGCATCATGAAGGCCGAGGTGCCCGAGGGGTTCACGTCCGACCAGTTGTTCGTCAACGGCCGGCGTAGGCACATGGCCCGATATCCGAACTATGACCCCAAAGCCCAGTACTTCAACGGATTCGCGGCCGACTGCTTCGGTGCCCAGCGAGCCGCCCGCTGGTCCGATCCGGCCGGCGGGTTCATCCATGCCATGCACCGCAGCCTGTGGGGTGATTTTCATTACCGGATCACCGGCAAGAATGCCAAAGGCGAAGTGGAATACGTCGGCGGATGGCAGAATAACCGTCGCATGGGCATGCACGGCCAGTACCGGTTCGTCGAGAACATCTTCGAGGAACTCGACGCGCCCGGCGAATGGTATCTCGATGCCAAGGGAAAGACGCTCTACTATTACCCCGACGAAGACGTCGACCTGGAGACGGCCACGATCGAGGCGATTCGTCTGCGGCATCTGGTCGAACTGCGCGGCACGCAAGAGGCGCCCGTCCGCTTTGTTACGTTTCGCAACATGACCTTTACGCATACCGCGCGAACGTTCATGGACAACAAGGAGCCCATGCTGCGCAGCGATTGGACAACCTACCGCGGCGGAGCGATCTTCGTGAACGGGGCCGAGGATTGCGCCGTGCGCGACTGCCGCATCGATCAGGTCGGCGGCAACGCGATCTTCATCAACAACTACAACCGCCGCATCGAGGTGACCGGCTGTCTGATCGGCAACGCCGGGGCCAGCGCGGTGACGTTCGTTGGAGATCCAAACTCGCTACGATCACCACTGTTCGAGTACCACGAAACGCAAACCCTGGAGGCGATGGACAAGACGCCGGGTCCGAAGACCGACAACTACCCGGCCGAGTGCCTCGTCGAGGACAACCTGATCTACCGCAACGGACGCGTCGAGAAGCAGACGGCCGGCGTGAACATCACCATGGCCGCGGAAATCACCGTGCGCCACAACACGATCCACGATTGTCCCCGCGCGGGGATCAACATCTGCGACGGAGCTTTTGGCGGGCATCTGATCGAGTTCAACGACGTCTTCGACACGGTCAAGGAGACGGGCGACCACGGGTCGTTCAACTCCTGGGGGCGCGACCGCTTTTGGCATCCCAACCGCGGCCAGACGGCCGACTGGCTCAAAATCCATCCCGACATGCCCAAGTGGGACGCCCGGAAGACGACCGTCCTGCGCAATAACCGCTTCCGCTGCGACCACGGTTGGGACATCGACCTGGACGACGGATCGGGCAACTACGAGTTGGTCAACAACCTTTGCCTGGCCGGCGGCATCAAGCTCCGCGAAGGCTATTTCCGCCGCGTGCATAACAACATCATGGTCAATTACGGGTTTTGCCCCCACGTCTGGTATCCCGGCTGCGAGAGCACGTTTCGGCGAAACATCGTCTGGGAAGACCGCTACTATCCGGCGGGCATGAAGTCGCTCGACGGTCAGGCGGATCACAATCTGGTCCACTCACCCGGTGCCGAAAAGCGTCCGGCCGAGGGTCTGCGGAAGTTCAGCGGCGGCGACACCCATTCGATCACCGCCGACGCCCAGTTTGTCGATCCGCTGGCCGGCGACTATCGCGTGAAAGACGGTTCCCCGGCACTGGCCTTGGGTTTCGAGAATTTTCCCATGGACCGATTCGGCGTGCGGAAGCCCCAACTCAAGGCACTGGCCAAAACCCCGCCGCTGCCCGGCACGCTCGAGGCGGCGGCCATTCGCAGCGGCGGCTGGGGACGCAGTTACGCAACGCCCGCGGCGGCCAACTGGCACGGGGCGAAGGTCCGGAACCTAGCCGACGACAACGAAATGTCGGCCGTCGGACGCGGCAGCCGAGACGGCGTGCTGGTGGTCGACGTGGCGGTGGGCTCGCCGGCCGAGAAGATGGGGCTGAAGTTCAACGACGTGATTCTCGCGGTCGACGGCAACCCGGTGGCCAATCTGACCGACTTCGCCGCCCGGTACAAGGCTGTCCCGAAGGGCCGTGAGTTGAAGATTACTCTCTGGCGGAATCAGCGGGAAGACACGGTGACGATTGTCAAACGGTAGCGACCCGGCGAAGAGGCCATCGAGCGAATGTTGGATTAAGCGATCAAACCTCCAGCGGATAATCTCCCAACTCGCGCAACGTTTGGATCGCCAGCTCGTAGCCCTTCTTTCAGCGGAAGCCCGAGCTATTCATCCGGACCGTCGGATTCGTCCTCGGTCTGTTTGCCGTGGTCGTCCCACCAGCGTTGCAGGTCGGTTCGTCCCCGCGCCGAGGCGAAGCGATGGCCGATCACGCCCAGCCGGCCGATCGGTGACTGGGCCGTGCGAATCAGGTCGAAATCGGCGACGGGCTTCCGCTGGCGACGCAACAGGATCGCCGCGGCCGTGGCACCGAGGTCGGGGCCATCGGTTTGTCCGAGCACCAGCGGATCGGTTCGATCCACCAGACCGGCAAGCCAGGCGTCGACCTCGGGCCAGGGATCGCGACCGGCGATGCCTAGCGCGGCAACCCACGGCAGATGGTAGGGCGAGGCCGAGGTGGGTGGCAGAATTTGCCCGGTGTCGATCGCACGCAGCAGCCCCGCGGTTGCCTCGCGGGTCCCGCGAACCGCTAAGTAACTGCATAAAGCTCCGTGATGACTGGTCGGTTGGCCGAGGCTGTACGGCCCGACGGCCGACATCGAGCGATCGTCGATCTGCTCCAGCAGTTTGCCCGTCCACCGCGACACCTCCCGCGGATCAAGCTGCACGAGCATGCGGAACTCGGGCTCGCTGAGAAGCTCCTTTCGCTCCAGCAGGTATTGCATGGTCCGTCGGGTCAGGGCAACGAGCCGCTCGGCTTCGTCGGTGTTGACGTAGTAGGTGTAGGCCATGCGGCGGCGCGGGGTGGGCAGATTGACCAGGTGAAAGACGGCGTCGGAGTCGCTGGGATGGGGAATCGCCACGCCGACCGGATAGTCGCCCGGCGTGAGGTTGCTCCCACTGACACAGTGGGCCACACGATCGTCGATGCGGTCGAAATGGCTCGGCCGGAGTGCGCCCAGCGACTGGCTGGGAACGTCGACCAGCAGGTGTTGTTCGCTGGTATGGTGGCCTCGCTGCCAGCACTCGGCGACCATCGCCGGGCGGGTCAGTTCGACCAGTTCGGTCAGTTTGCCGAGCAGTGTTTCAGGCGGTGGGCCATGGACGCGGGAGAGTTCCGCTTGCGAAAGCTGCCGCTTCAGGGCCGCTTGAACGCGCGGCAGATGGGCGTCGCGGGCTAGGGTAATCCGCAACTGGCGCATCGCGACTTCTCCCCGGCGCCAAACGTCCGGCTCGCGATTTCTCTTCGCCGCGGCAATCAGGTCATCGATCCACCCGGTGATCTGGACGTCGGTGACCGGCGGCAGGATCGTCTCCGCCGGATCACTCAGCAGCCAACTCTGAAAGGCCTTCTCCCACGAGGGCTGCAGCAACCTTCGCGTTTGGGCCGAAATATCGGGGTCGGCCAGCCGCTGCTGCAACCCCGTCATCACCTGCCCGGCCAGCTTGGGCGAGTCGGTCAGCCACTCCAGTCGCCGTGCCGCGCCGAGCCGAACGGCATACGAATCGTCGTTCATCTGCTCGATCAACCGCCGGACCTCCTCGAGGGTAACCTCGGCGGGGTGCGTGGGTTGGTCCGGAGGCAAACGCTTCTGAAGTTGCTCCAGGCGGTGGCGAACTTCCAGCGAAGTGGCCGGATCGAGCAGGATGCGCCTGAATTCCGCTGCCAGCAGCGAACCGAATTCAGGACGGTTCGACAACTGCTCCAATCGGGCAACCGCTCGTTGGCGGACGAAGTAGCGGTCGGAGTCCAAGTCGAGCAGCAGTTGGGGCAACTCGCCACGGACCGCCTCGGGGCCGACTTCGGCAACCGGGGCTTCCTCAGCGCCGGCCCAGCGCGGACCCTGGCAGCACACCGTCGCGGCAGTCAGCAGCAGGAGGGCGATCCGCCAATACATGGTTCCGATCCGATTGTTTGTTGAGACGAGTCCTTGGATTATATTCGGCCGGGTTACGGGCGTACAGCGATTCGATCATTCAACCATCCGCCGAATACCGGTTGGTCTTGCATCAGCCCGTGGTTTCCGTTAGAAGCACTTCACCGGACTGCCAACCCCCTCTTTCGGGTAGATTGCGTTAATGAGGTGCCCTTCGATGTCTCGCCGTTGCTTGTTGAGGATTTCCGTCGTTACGCTGGTGATCGCGGGTGCCCTTTGGGCGACGCCGGTCCAGGCGGCAAGTCTCACCGCCGGCCAGATGAGGGCCGCCCTGCGTACCGCGAGCCCCGAGGACGACGGGTTCATCGACCGCGTGCTGGGGATGGTCGACGACGGCGATCTGCCCGAGTCGCTGGTAATCTCCAGCTTCCAGTGGGCTCGAAAGAAATCGTCCAACCGATTCCAGTATTTTCGCCGCGCCCTGACCGTTCAGGCGTCGCGGCGTGGAATACGGCTGTAGACGACGGGGGCATCAAACCCCCTCTCTACGTGTCTTCGTGTTTCACGCGGCGGATTTTCTGCAGAAACCGCTCCATCGAATCGCATCGCTTCCTCTGCTCTGGTTCGATACAGGAGTGGATCGCCTCGGCCAGAACCGGGTTGATCGTCGGGCGGAGTTCGCGGATATCGGCCGGCGGTTTGTTGTGGGTCATGGCGGCCATGCCCGTGGTGCCGCGAATCCAGGGAAGTTCGAAGGTACATATCTCGTAGGCCGTCACGCCGAAGGAGAAAATGTCCAGGCCTTGGCTGGTCGGCTTCCGGTGGACCAGCTCGGGGGCCATGTAGTTGGGGGTGCCGGTTCGGTTTCCCGGTTGCATGAATAACGGCGTGGCGGGCACCGTCAAGCCGAAATCGGTGAGCTTGGCGATTTCACCGTCGCCGGTCAACAGCACGTTTCGCGGGCAGACGTCTCGGTGGATGAATCCCAGGGCGTGGACTTCGGCCAGGGCTTCGGCCATTTGGCGGATATAGGTCACCCGACGCCCATCGAGAAGCTCGTCTTTGCCGACCAACAGCGAGTTCATTCCGGCGCCGTAGAGAAACTCCATCACCAGATATTGCGATCCGTCGGTCGTGCGTCCGTGCTCGTAGGTGTCGACGATGTAAGGGTGCTGGAAATGGACCGCCATTTCCCCTTCGGTCGGTTTCGAGGTGCCAACGAACCGAGCCTCGAATGCCTCCGTTTTCGCCCGATCGAGGATCTTCAGCCCGATGATCTCGTCGGTTTCCCGGTCGCGGGCCATGTAGAACTTCGACATCGTTCCCGAGATCGCTTCGCGCAGCAACTCGAACCGAGCCTGCACGTTGAGCCGCCCGCTGGAGAAGAAGGATTTCAGCCCGTCCAGGAATCCCATGATGTTGTGCCTTATTTTCCGCAATAGTCGATGGTACGGGCAATTTCGCTTTTGAGGTCACTACGGCGGACGATGCGATCAAGGAAACCGTGTTCCAGGAGAAACTCGCTGGTCTGGAACCCTTTGGGCAGTTCGATTCGAATGGTCGCCTTGATGGTTCGCGGGCCGGCAAACCCGATCAGTGCCTTGGGTTCGGCGAAGACGACGTCGCCCAGCGAGGCAAAGCTGGCGGCCACGCCCCCCATGGTCGGGTTGGTCAGCACGGAAATGAACAGCCCACCGGCCTGATCGAATCGGGCCAGGGCGGCCGAAACCTTGGCCATCTGCATCAGGGAAAGAATCCCTTCGTGCATGCGGGCACCGCCCCCGGAGCCGGAGATGATAATCAGGGGGAGTTGCTGCTCGGTCGCCCGTTCTATGGTCCGCGTTAGCTTCTCGCCGACCACCGAACCCATGCTCCCCATGATGAACGACGAATCGGTCACTCCGAAAGCGACCCGCCGCGCGCGAATCATCCCGCTGCCGACGATCGCCGCGTCGCGAAGCCCGGTACGCGATTGTTCGGCGGTGAGCCGCTCGTGGTAGGGGATGCGGTCGACAAACTCGATCGGGTCGGTCGGCTCCAGTTCGGCGTCCCACTCCTCGAAGGTGCCTTCGTCGAGCACCTGTTCGATCCGCCGCGCGGCCGACACGTGCCAGTGGTAATCGCACTCCGGGCAGACCCCCAGCCGCCGGTCGGCTTCCTTGCGGAAAATGGTCGCCTGGCATCCGGGACATCGCCTCCACAGTCCCTCGGGCACGCCGCGTTTTGCTCGCGTCATCGTATTCCGCCAAGTGCTCGGATGGGTGGTCTTACTCGGGGCCATGGAGTTTTCCTCGTTGCGATATTCCTCGCTCTGAATCGAGGCGGCGCCCCGGGCGAAATTGCCGGCCGCCGGGGTGAGTTAGTGGCTTGGAATCGGTTCGTTCGGTTCGACCTCGAAAACCTCCCAGGTGCCGTGATGCGACGAAGCCTTCCACAGATCGCCCAACTCGTTCCGTGCCAGACAGCGGCGCACCAGGCTGGCCAGCGGCTCGGGAACCACCAGCGCGATCGTGCCGTCCTTGTGCCGGCGGAACAGTTTGGTCAGCGCCGCCTGCACCCGATCCTCCGCGTCGCGCACCATCTCTCCGCCGGGTGGGCAAACGTTTTCCGGCTGCTCTTGCCACTGGCGATAGACTTTCGGCTGAGTCCGCCGCACGTCGTCGATTCGCTTTCCCTGCCACAGGCCGTGATCCAGGTTCCGCATCCGGTCGAGTTTCTTCAGTTTGACATCCAAGGCCTTGGCCAACGCCTCGGCCGTCTCCCGAGTGGGCTGGCACGAAGGAGCATAGACGACCTCGATCCGCTGCGATCGCAAGGCGTCGATCACCCGGGCAACCTCCGAACTTCCCTCGTCGTTCAGCGGAACGTCGAGCGTTCCCTGGATGCGCCCCTGGTGAACGTAGTCGGTACAGCCAGGGCAAATTAGGACGACTTGGAGCATGGAGGAACCTGAGGGCTTGTGTGGGAAGTTGCCGCTTGGGTTAATTCGACGATCCCGCGACGGTAATCGTCTTGCGAAAACAGGGCGGATCCGGCTACCAGCATGTTGGCCCCCGCATCCGCACAACAGCCGATCGTTGTCCGGTTGATGCCGCCGTCGACCGACAATAAGAGGTCCGGCCCGGCCGACTGCCGCAGTTGACGTAGCTTCGCCACGGCCACCGAATCGAACTCCTGGCCGCCAAAACCGGGCATCACGCTCATCGCCAGTACCAGATCGCACCGCGACAGGTACGGCTCGACGGCCGAGACGGGTGTGGCCGGATTGAGCGCCAACCCGGCCGCGGCTCCCGTGCCGCGAATCACCTCCAGAAGCCGTCCCGCCTCGGGAACCACCTCGATATGAAAGGTGATCGAATCGGCTCCGGCATCGCGGAACACGTCGATCCACGGGGCCGGGTCGCTGAGCATCAGGTGGACGTCCAGCACGAGGCACGTGGCTCGCCGTACGGCCTGGACCACCGGAACACCGAAACTCAGGTTGGGCACGAAATGCCCGTCCATGATGTCCAAGTGCAAAGCCTGGGCTCCGGCCGCCTCGACTGCCTCGATCTCCTCCCGCAAGCGACCGAAATCGCATGCCAGAAGCGAGGGCACAACCTGAGGGCTGGCCGAACGTAACTCGGTGAGGGATCGCCGTGTGGGCATACCGACACTCAATCGTGTCACTTGGCGGGGGAGAGTGATAGCAATGAAACCGAACACTTGCCGGCAGACCCGGCGTCTAGATCATGCGTGTTGGTTTGCTCCTGTTGAGGCGGGAAGCCACAATTCTATGGTATCACGGAAGCGGAAACCTCAATTGTACCAACGTCAATTCGGATCGTCTGCGCCTTTTCTTGATGAAAACATCTAAGTGATTACCATAAAACACTTTACGAAAGCACTTTTCCGCCCCACTGACCCTTACGGGGGAACCGCCCCCCGGGCGCACGGAGGTGATTTACGGCGTGGTGGGTTGGGGTAACTCCTCGCATTGCGGCATGTCCTCCAGGCCACTCAGCGCGAAGAGTTGCAGGAACCGGGCCGTGGTGAAGTATCGGGCCGACCGCGACTTGTCCTCGGCCCGCTCGATACGCAGCAGTTGCCGGCGCACCAATTGCGCCAGGACATGACCGCTGGGACGTCCGCGCAGTTGGGCCACGCGATCGGCTGAGATTCCCTGCTGGTAGGCCACCACCGCGATCACGTCGATCGCCGCCTGCGACAGCTTCGCTTCCCGTATTCGCCCGTGGAACTTCTCCACCAGATTGTCGAAAGAACGCCGCAATTTCAAGCGGAACCCGGCCCCCTCGCTCACCACCTCGTAGGGGCAACCGTTCTCTCGATAGCGCTCGTTCAACTCGGCGGTCAGCGAAGCGATCTCCTCCGGTTCCACGTCCCTCATCACGGCCGCCGCCGTGGGGCCGGTCAGGGGCTGATTCTTCGGATCGCCGACAAAGAGCATCGCTTCCAGAATGCTCCGCGGGCTGATCCCGCAGGCATCCAATTCAGCCGACTCCTCGGCCGCTTCGGTGTCTTCGGCCGCCCGGCCCTCCTCGGCCGTCTGGGCGTCCTCAGCCGGCGCGGGAGCCTCTTCCGTCGCCGTCTCAGCGCGACCGCCCATCGCCCGGGCAAACGCCTCGCTCAATTCATCGAGCGAAATCCCCTCCGGCGGAGACGGTTCAAGTTGTGAATCCGATGCCTCAGACATACCCGCACTATAGGGCGCTGGGTTGACAACGATCAAGAGCAAACAAAGGCCACCACTCCGGCCAAGCGAGACTGGCCCATGCAGGGGGGATCTCCCGTTTAACGCCCAGTCGACGGCGCCGGCCCTTGCACCGTCCCATCGTCGCAATAGCCAACTTTCGGCTCGGCTCAGAATAATGCCTGTCCTTTTCGTTTGCCCTTTCGTTCTCCTTGCCGATCGCCGAAACCGTCCGCCCTACGCGCTTGGCGGTACCCTCCTCTCGCGGGCACTCCCTTGACCTACCGAAGCGTGACCTGAAGCCGTGTGTCGGCTTCTGTTGAGCAAGGGTCATATTATACTGGATAGGCACCTTCCATCGGCATCCGTCCATGGGTCGCGCCGGGGGCTCAGCCTTCCGTGAACAAGTGATGGAGTGTGGAGCATTTGTGTACCCAGTAAGCTGGCACGGAGACGGCTCTTTCGGGGGATGCCCGTAGAGGGCACTCGCCGTAGGATTACAGGGAAGAGTCGGTCCGCGTGTCGATCGGCTTGCGGATTGTCTTTGGAAATGGTGGTAACGCATCGTGGACGGGCAAGACTGTGAACATGAGATCGCATCAGCAGCGGGCCAGCCTGGTGTGTTGCCGCAGCCGGAAAGGGATGGGGGTGCGTTGCGAACCAACCGGGAAGACGACATCCTCCCAGCCGTAGGTGATGTTGTCTCGATAGCATGCGCCGGGCTGAGGGTCGTCATCCAGCAGACGCTCCTTGGGTTTCTGGTGTCCTTCCGTCGTCAGGAACCCGAGGGATGGATTCCTGTTCAGATATGGCGGAACGAGGAGCTTCCAGCGATTTCAGAATTGATACTGACGGCGAGCAGATGGATCGAGTACAAGAAGAAACAATGGGCCAGGGGATGAGGACCGGCGTAACGGTCAATTATCGCAGGTGTGAGCCAGGTGCTCCCGAATCATCTCGCCTGAATTCTTTCCATCCCTCTTCTTCAGGCAACTTCCAATGCACAACGATGCGTTTGCTGGTGAAGCCATCGACCAGCGATTCCTGACTCAGTGACTCGTGTGGAGAGCCGCATGTGATGAGTTCGATACTCTTGTCCGGTGTCGTCTCTGGCAGACTTGTCGGCGAGAGTCCGCGGTCACTGCCGGCTGGCTCGTTCGTTAGCCGGTCAGCCGTGACGAGGATGACGACGTTCTTCGCATGCTCAACGAGAATCTCAACCAAGGCGGTGGTCTCGTCCCGTTGATAATAAAGAGTGCCGTCGGACTGCACCAGGAGGGGCATAATGAACGCAGTGTCGAGGGGCTTCTCATCCCGCGTGAAGAGCTTCTTGAGTTCCTCGCGCGTAACGACCTCAGATCGAGGGAAGAGCCACCCAGCGCAAATGGGATCATAGAGGGATCCGCAAAAAGTGTAGACGATCTTGCCACACTTCTCATGTAGTACGGTTAACGGAAAAGGAACGCTATTCGTGTGAATCAGGAGACCGTCGCTTCCGTTGAGTGAAATCTCGCGGCCCAGGACTATAGACAAAGTGCTGGCCTGAACGAAGGCGCGAACGTCGCTATGGCGGAAATAGTTCTTGGTGACGCGCTTGGCAATAAGCCGCTTCTCCTTCTCGCCCTGCTTGAGGCGATTGAGAAACGGAGCGTGAGGGTGGAGGAAACGCATCACGTCATCGTTGTGAATAGTCTCGCGGAGTTTGATCACTTCGGCGTGCGATTTCTGGAGTAGATCATGAGCCTCGCGCAGGGAGTTGGTGGCGTCAGAGAAACCGGCACTCTTGAGGACAGCACGTATGGGCCCGCTAAGTACGGAAAGCAGGCTATGGGCGATTGCCTTACGCGACTCCTTTGCTCCACGGGCAGGGTCATCCTTGTCTCTGGCAGCGCCCTCGGCTAGCTCAACTTCGCGCGTCAGTAGCGCTGTCTTGAGCACTTCAAGCAAGGGTACAGATTCCTTGAGCACTTCAAGCAAAGGCATAGATTCGTCGAGAAGCTCTAACGCCAGCTTGACCTCATCATGTTTGGCCACTGGGGGTACCTCCGTTCTGAATGTCTCCATTGCATACGTATGGCACTCCGCGTGCACGCGAAGCGGTTTGACTTCGCGTGTCTAGTGCCACGCGGCGGCCACAACCGGCCACGCGCGAGGAGTAGTGGTTCGTCGCGTAACCCACAGCGTCTACTTGCAGGCGTGGGCTTCTTGCATAGCCTTCGGCAGAGACGTACTTCCCAGGTGTCGAAACGTGTCTTGAAACAGAGCGTTAGACAACAACAATTCTATCAGAAGCGGTGTTAACGAGTCAATCGTTGCCTGCACGGCACCGGCATAAACTAGAGGGAAGGCGCCAGGTAGGTTTGGTCCGAATCGAAGTTGGAGCCTAGGAAAGCAGGTGACATAGTGCGGGACGCAACGATGAGCCGAGATAGAGGGTGACGGACAATCAAAGGTGCCCCAGTATCAAGCCAGAAAACATGGCGAGTCTGGAGGGGCGTGGAGTGCGTGGCAAATCGAAGTAAACAGGTGACTGAAGGGAACTGAAGACGAATGAGATGGCTGCGTGGAGTGGGCAGACTGGATCGCCGCAAGGATCAATGCTAGTAACAAAGGGGGGCGTCCTTCAAGGCGAGAGAGAGGTCGGAACTTACCGGAAGCGCCAAGGACATCGTCGCCGACGTAAACCGCCCCTCTCACCGCACCTTCTTATCCAGCCCTTCGAGCATGGCCATGTCGGCGGCGGCTTGGTCGGGGTGGCCTTGTTGGGTGTACAAGTCGGCGCGGGTGCGGTAGGCGGAGGCGTAGTCGGGATTGCGGCGCAAAGCGGCCGTGCAATCGGCGATTGCAGGGTCCAACTCGCCCTTCTGCTGATAGGCCAAGGCGCGGCTGAGATACGTCGTGGCGCCGGGTTCCAGGCGGATCGACTCGTCGAAGTCGGCGATCGCCCGGTCGAGGTCACCCTGCTCGACGTGCGCTTGACCCCGCTCGGCGTAAGCGGCGGCGTCTTCGGGGTTTTCACGGATCACGTCGTCGAGCGTGGCGACGGCCTCGTCGTATTGACCGGCCATCATCAGCGTTCGCGCTTCGTGACCCGGATCGATCACCACCTTGTCGGGCCCCAGACAACCGGACCCCGCGACCATCGAAATCAGCGTCCCCGCCGCGATCATCGCGGCACGGGCGGTTTTCGGGAATCTGGCCGACATGTCGTGCTCCTCTCGCTAGCGATCCGGTTTGGAGGCGAGCCCTATTTACCAGGAGCACCGGCCGGCGCGAAGATCAATCGGCCGAACACCACCGGCGGGGGGTGACACCAAAACTTGCCGCTGCCGTCAGGATCGACTATCCTGGGAAGCGAAGGATTCGAGCCCCCCGCATTCACCCACCCTGCTCCCACACAGGAGATTGCTCATGATCATGCGTACCAGTCGTCGCCAGTTTCTGCAAACCACGGGCCTGACCGCGGCCGGCTATTGGGCGGCCGGCGGT
This sequence comes from uncultured Planctomycetaceae bacterium, assembly GCA_964444795.1. GTDB lineage: Bacteria > Planctomycetota > Planctomycetia > Pirellulales > Thermoguttaceae > JABMRP01. The sequence goes on along the minus strand of CAYUIQ010000195.1, from coordinate 4,450 downwards.
GTGGCGGCAGCGCAGAGCGACTCGCCCAACGAGAAGCTCAACGTGGGCGTCATCGGCGTCGCCGGTCGCGGCGGGGCCAACTTGGGTGGTGTCAGCCGCGAGAACGTCGTCGCCCTGTGCGACATCGACGAAAACAAGCTCGGCGGCGCCGCCAAACGTTTTCCCAAGGCGAAGACGTACATCGACTGGCGCGAGGCCGTCGAGCAGAAGGACCTCGACGCGGTGACCGTCAGCACGGCCGATCAGGTCCACGCCCTGGCCAGTTGCTGGGCCATGCGACGGGGCATCAGCGTCTACTGCGAAAAGCCGCTGGCCCATTCGGTCCACGAAGCGCGGGTTGTGCAAGAGGTCTACCTTGAGAACAAGGACAGAGTGGCCACGCAAATGGGCACGCAGATCCACGCCACCGACAACTATCGCCGCGTGGTCGAGTTGATCCAGTCGGGCGCCATCGGCAAGGTGGCCGAAGCCCATGCCTGGTGTGGCCGACATGGACCCGGCGGCGGTTTGCCCGAGGGCGAAGATCCGGTGCCGCCGCACCTGCATTGGGACCTCTGGCTGGGCCCGGCGCCGTTCCGGCCGTACAACAAGCGATACATGCCGGGCAATCTGGTGTGGAACCGCTGGTGGGATTTCGGCAACGGCACGCTGGGCGACATGGGCAGCCACGTCATCGACCTGGCCTTCTGGGCGCTGAAACTCCGCGACCCGACGACCTGCGACACCCATTGCGAACCCGAGCCGGCCTCGCCGCATACCAACGCCAAGTGGATGGTCATCACCTGGGAGCACCCGGCGCGGGGCGACATGCCGGCCTGCACGCTCAAGTGGTACGACGGCATCCAACGTCCCGAGTCGCCCCCGGGCCACGACCTCTCGAAGTGGGGGCTGGGCGTAAAATTCGTCGGCGACAAGGGCATTCTGCTGGCCGATTACGGCAAGCATATTCTGCTGCCGGAAGACAAGTTCAAGGATTTCCAGCGTCCCGAGCCGTTCATCCCCAAGTCGCTGGGCCACCATGCCGAGTGGATCCACGCCTGCAAGACGGGCGAGCCGACAACCTGCAACTTCGACTACTCCGGCAAGCTGATCGAGCACAACCTGCTGGGCAACGTCGCCTATCGCACCGGCAAGAAGCTCCAGTGGGACGCCAAGAACCTCAAGGCAACCAACGCCCCGGAGGCCGACCAGTTCATCCAACGCAAGTATCGCGAAGGCTGGACGCTGTAGACCGACTGGTGTAAACTGGCCCCCTCTCCCTCCGGGAGAGGGTTGGGGTGAGGGCGTGTCGTAGCTGAACTCGCAAGACTTCAGGTGAATCCGTCCCGCCGTCCAACGGATACCATAATGGAGAGACTTCGCGCTCCAGTAACCGAGTCAACAGGCTCAGCGCGGCACTATGTTGGAACGATTGTGGATGGGATTGTCGGCTCATCTACTCCACGGCAAATCGCTCCAGCACGCCCGCTTTGAAGGTCGTCCCCGCGCCGGGGTTTTGGGGGATCCTGTAATCGCCACTCTCGACGGTTACCGGTTCCTCGAAGCAATCGCGAAGCCAGGGGATGTATTCCATTAGGTGGCAGGCGGAATGGGCGATGGCGAGGTTGAGATGGATTTGCATCATGTCGCCGGCGTGGGGTGTGAGCGGGAGGCGATGGGCGGCGGCCAGCTCGGCGACTTGCCAGCATGGGGTGATACCGCCGAGGCGGGTCGCGTCGGGTTGGACGAAATGGACCGCGCCGGCCGTGATGAACTGGCGAAACGAGTCGACCGAGTGAAGCTGTTCGCCCAGGGCGACCGGCGTGACCATCGATCGGGCCAGTTCCGCGTGACCGTCGACATCCTCGAACCACGTGGGTTCCTCGAGCCAGAAGACGTCGTAGTCGGCGAACTTGCGGCCGAATTTCATCGCCGTCACCCGATCCCAGATGCCGTTGGCGTCGACCATCAAACTTGTCTCCGGGCCGATCGCCTCGCGCACCGCCTCGACCCGGGCCAGATCGCGATAGGCGTTGGGGCTGCCTACCTTGATCTTCACGCCGCGAAACCCACCGTCGACCATCGCCCGGGCGCAGTCGACAAGCTCCCGGCGCGACCAGTTGAGCCAACCGCCGTCGGTGTTGTAGGCCTCGACCCGTTTGGTGTCGCTGCCGCCGAGCAGTTTCCAGAGCGGCACGCCGGCCAGTTTTGCCTTGATATCCCAGAGCGCCACGTCGATCGCGGCGAGGGCCATCTGCGTAACACCCGCGCGGCCGACCCAGCGGATGCCGGGGAACCCGTGCAACTGGTGCCAAAGCGCCCGCACGTCGCGCGGATCCTGGTCCACCAGCAGCGGCGAAAAGGCGTCGGCGATGCACTGGCGAATCAGCCGATCGATGGGCAGATACCCCAGGGTTCCCGTGTAGCCGTACCCTTGCACTCCGGCATCGGTATGCAGCACGACGCCGGGCGCTCCCCAGTGGGTAATCTGGTTGGCGCTATCGGCAATCCGCGCGCCGGTGACCGGGACGTGAAGAATGAACGGTTCGACGCGGGTAATTTTCATCGCACGGGATCCTCGGGTTGGTTCGCCGGACTAAACTGGGGAACGACCGCATTATACGGGCAATCACAGGCCCCGGCCATTGCCGACCGGCCGGAAACCGCCTACGATGGAGGGGTAGCTCGCGGGATCGTTCAGGACAATCCGTGTGGAGGAGTAAGAATATGCGTGCCGTGCTGGCGACCCTTTTGCTCGCAACCATCGCGACGACGGCCCGGGCGGAACTGCAGCCGGAGGAAGTGGCCATTCTGGCGATGGACGCAAGCCTCGAATCGAGGCGCCTGGCCGAGTACTATGCCGAGGCTCGGGGCGTTCCCAAGTCGCACATCCATCGCCTGCTGGGCAAACCGGACCGTGTCCTGCCGCGGGCCACTTGGGACGAGCAGATGCGCGGCGACATTCGTAAGTGGCTGGCCGAAACGGATCCCGACGGCAAGATCCGCTGCCTGGTCACCTGTTGGGACGTGCCACTGATGATCGGCCGGCGTGCTGCCGACGGGCCGGAGGTGATTGCCCGACGCGACTTCCTCACCAAGGCCCGGGGAAATCTCGTCAAGAATTGCGCCGAGTTGGTCAAGTTGCTCGACGCGGTAGCCACCGAGGAGAAACCGGCCCAGCGCGAAGCGCTGGCCGCGGATGCCGCGATTACCGATCTGGGCGCCCGGCTCGACGGGGCATTGAAAGGAGCACAGAAACGGCTTCAGGAACTCGACACCGAAGAGGAAAAGAAGAAGCAAGAGGCCGCGAAGTTCGAGCGGCTCTTCGTTGCCGGCGGCGGAGTGGCCGCATGGGTCCGAATGTTGGAAGCCCAGCGCGATAATCCCAAACTGCCGCCGCAAATGATCCAGCGTCTCGACCAAGTAAAGCAGCAGCTTGTCCTCGCGCTGCGGCAGCTTCAAGCATTGTCCGCCCAGCGCGACAGCGAGACGCGCGACGCGCAGCTCTTGGGCTTGTTGGTGAAGACGGGCGGGCTGGTCGGCGCGATTCGCTGGATCGATGCCGAGCAGAAGTTGCTCGCCACGAACGAGACGTACTCGAGTTTCGACAGTGAACTGTCGTTGCTCCTGTGGCCCGATTACCCCTTGTTTCGCTGGGTGCCCAACTTGTTGCACTATCAGTTCGACAAGCTGCCCGCGCAACCGAATCGCCGCACGCTGATGGTCGCCCGACTGGCGGCTCCCACCTGGGATCAGGCGGCCAATCTGGTCGACATGGCCAAGGCCGCCGAGAAATCGGGCCTGGAGGGAAAAGTCTACCTCGACGCCCGGGGGATCAAATTCGATCCGCAGAAGCACGGACGCGGCTCCTATGCGATCTACGATCAGTCGGTCCGCGATCTGGCCGAGCGGCTGAAGAAGCACACCGATCTGGAGGTCGTGCTCGACGACAACGACAAGCTGTTTCAGCCGGGCGATTGCCCCGACGCGGCGCTGTATTGCGGTTGGTATCGGCTGGGCAACTACCTCGACGCCTTCGACTGGCGCCCGGGCGCGGTCGGCTATCACATGGCCAGTTCCGAGGCGACCCGGCTGCGTGTTCACGGCGGCAAGGTGTGGTGCAACGCGGCCTTGGAAGACGGCATCACCGCCACGCTGGGCCCGGCCCACGAACCGTACCTGGCGGCGTTTCCCCCGCCCGACGACTTCTTCCCCCTATTGCTGACCGGCAAGTACACGCTGGTCGAAACGTTCTACCGCACCAAGGCGTTCAACTCCTGGGCGATGGTCCTGGTCGGCGATCCGCTGTACAACCCCTATAAGAACGCGGCGAAGCTCAGCGAGGAGGATCTGCCCGATCGGATGAAACCGAAGCAACCGGTGGCGGAGGAAGAGGTGTTGTAGGATCATGCAAGAAATTGGTGTCGTGTGAAACCAGCGGGCGCCTTGCGGCCGAGCGCAGCGAGCCCCC
>CAYUIQ010000194.1:8079-17443 GCA_964444795.1 uncultured Planctomycetaceae bacterium | reverse complement strand
GCTCGTCGCTCGTTCCTCGCAACTCGACCCCGGGCACCCACCGTCTGAAGCCGGGAAGACGTTTATCGATCGTCCCTAAGCGTCCCTCACCTTCACGAACAACGTTACCTCAAGCCCGGCCAGCTTCAGCTCCACCGGTTCGGCACCTTCGACCGGACCGACGACAAGTTCAACGGCCAACGTTTCGCTCTGAATGTAGTCGCCGAAGTCTCGCACGGCCGCCTGCAACTCCGCCGAATCGGTCACGACGCCGACAACAATCCGGTCGGTATACTCGCACGCCAGATCCTTGCGGCGGTTCTGAATCGCGTGGATGATCTCCCTGGCATGTCCTTCGGCGATCAGTTCGTCGGTCAGTTCGGTGGCCAGCACGACCACACACGCATGGCCTTGCGCGGCGGCCCAACCTTCCTTGGCCTGAAGCCGAACCTGGAGATCGTCCTTGTCGAGCGTCACCTGGCCGTCGGGCAGTTCGAGCGTGACCTGTCCGGCGTCCTCCAATTCGGCCAGTAGCTTGCCGCCATCGGCCTGGGAGAGGGCCTTCTTCACCGCAGGCACCTGACGGCCGAGCTTCGGACCCAGCCGCTTCAGATCGGGCAACACCGTGTAGCTGATGTATTGATCGGCCTTCTCCGTAAACTCGACCTGCTTGACGTTCAACTCCTCTTGGATCAACGCCGCATGGTGCTCCAGCCACTCTTGGTGCGTCGCATCGGCCAGCACCACCTCGACCAGCGCCAACGGTTGGCGAACCTTCAACCTCGCGTTCATCCGCGCGCCGCGGCCCAGCGAGACAATCTCGCGAACCTGATCCATGCGAGCCGAGAGCAGGGGGTCGACCGCCGCCTCATCGCCGGTGGGGTAATCACATAAGTGAACGCTCTCGATGGCTCGGTCGCCGAACGGCTCGACGGCCAGATTCCGCCAGAGTTCCTCGGCCAAAAACGGCACGAACGGGGCGACCAGCTTGCCGAGCGTCAACAGACACTCGTACAACGTCCAGTAGGCGTCGGTCTTATCGGTCGACTGGCCCGAGGCCCAGTAACGGTCCCGACTTCGGCGCACGTACCAGTTCGATAGCGCGTCGAGAAAAGTCGACAACTGCACGCAAGCGCCGTAGTTGTCGTAGGCGTCCATCTTCTCCACGGCGATACGGGCCGTGTGGTTCAACTCGCCGAGGATCCAGCGGTCCAACTCGCCGCGTTGGTCGATGGGACGATACGATGCGGCCGTGGCGAGCACTTCGGGGCCAAGTTGCCCCGCGTTGCCGCCGATCTCAGCCGCCGGGTCAAACCCGTCGATGTTGGCATAGATGACGAAGAAACTGTAAACGTTCCACAGCCGCAACAGGAACTCGGGGATCGATTCCTTGATCGCCCGATCGCTGTAGATGATCGAATTCCACGGCGCTTGCGTGGCAAACAGATACCAGCGCAGGGCGTCGGCTCCGTGCTTGTCGAAAATCTCTTGCGGCGAACGGTAATTGCGTAGCGACTTCGACATCTTGCCGATCTTACGCGTGATTTGATCGCCGCACGCCTCTCGGGCTTCGGTCTCGGTAAGAAAACGCTGTTGGCCGTCCGTGCTTTCCCACCATTCGGTCAGCATCAACCCCAGGACGATGCAATTGCGAAACGGATGGGGGAATTCGGCCGGCTGCGCGTCGACGTTGCTCGATGACTCGTCGCCGAAGAGCAGCGTACTGATGGCCAGTTGGCTGTAGAACCATCCCCGGGTTTGATCGAGCGCTTCGCTGATGAAGTCGGCGGGAAACTGAGCGGCGAACTTCCGGGCCGAGCCTTCTTGCCGCGGATAACCCCACTGGGCAAAGGGCATCGCGCCGGAGTCGAACCAGCAGTCGATCACCTCGGACACCCGCCGCATCCGCTTGCCCGGCGCTTTGGGCGAATCGTAGGTCACCTCGTCGATGTACGGTTTGTGGACCTTGAGATCGTCGGGCAGTTCGGGATTGGCCGCCTTGGCATTTTCCCAGGCCTCGGTGCCGGCAACTCCCGGCTTGGCCAGCAGATCATCGTAACCGGCCACCGCTTCCTGATAGCCCGTCTCCTCACACACCCAGATCGGCAACGGAGTGCCCCAGTAGCGCTCGCGCGAGAGGGCCCAATCGACGTTGGTCTCCAGGAAGTTGCCGAAGCGGCCGTCGCGGATGTGGTCGGGTAGCCAGTTGATGCGGCTGTTGTTGGCCAGCATCTTGTCCTTGAATTGCGTGGTCCGAATGAACCAGCTCTCGCGCGGGTATTGGATGAGCGGATCTTCTTCGGCCCGCCAACAGAACGGGTATTCGTGGAGGTACTGCTCCTGATGAAAGAGCGTTGCTTCGAGCCGCATCTGACGGACGAGGTCGCGATCGGCCTCCTTGACCCAGCGCCCCTGGTAGTCGGGCGCCTCGTCGGTGAACGTGCCGTCGGGAGCCACCGCGCAGATCAGCGGCGGCCCTTGCCCATCGACGAACCGAGCCTGCTCGGCCTGCAGTACATCGTAGTCGACCTCGCCGAACGCCGGCGCCTGATGCACCAAGCCCGAGCCACTCTCGGTCGTGACGAAATCGGCCGCGACGATGCGCCAGGCGATGTGCTGCGATTTCCCCTCTTGCTTGAGAACGCCCTGCTGATCTCCCATCGTCTTGTAGTAGTAATCGAACGGCGGCCGATAACGCCAGCCGATCATCTCGCTACCGGAGAGCGTCGACTCGACGGTCAGTTCCTTTTTCGCCTTGGCGCCGATCTCTTCGACCAGCGCCGAGGCGAGGATCAGCTTGCGGGTTTCCCCTTCAACGGCCACGACCGAGTACTGCAACTCGGGTTTGACCGCCGCGAACTGGTTGCTCGGCAGAGTCCACGGCGTGGTGGTCCAGACCAGCAGATCGGTGTCGGGCCGGTCGACTAGGGGAAAACGAACGTAGACACTTGGGTCGGCCACCTCACGGTAACCTTGTCCGACCTCTCCGGCGCTTAGTGCGGTGCCGCCTTGGGCCCACCACCAGACGATCTTATGGCCCTGATACAGCAGCCCTCGATCGAAGAGATTCTTCAGCGCCCACCAGACGCTCTCCACGTAGCTCTGGTGGTAGGTCACATATGCTTCGTCCAAGTGGATCCAGAAGCCAAGCCGCTCGGTCAATTCTTCCCACTCTTTGGTGTAGCGGAAGACGCTTTCCAGACACTTGTGAATAAACGACTCGACGCCGTGGGCCTCGATTTCCTCCTTCGAGTGGATGCCCAGCTCCTTGCACACCTCGACCTCGACGGGCAGGCCGTGGGTATCCCAGCCGGCCTTGCGATCGCAGCGGTAGCCTCGCATCGTACGGTAGCGGGGGAACAGGTCCTTGATCGCCCGCGTGAGACAGTGCCCCGGATGGGGGAGGCCGTTGGCCGTGGGAGGGCCTTCGTAGAAAACAAAGGCCGGCGCCTCGGCCCGGGCGGCCAGCGATTTCTCGTAAATCTGCCGTTCCTTCCAGAATCGGCAGAGATTTTCTTCGATCTTTGGAAACGAAACGGAGCCTTCAACCGAACGAAACATGGCGTGCATTAGTCCAAGCGGGGGAGATGTGGAAAACGCCCAGTAGACCACGTTTGGGCGAGTTTTTCAATCGGAAAGGGGTACCACTGCCTGCAAGCAAGCGGTGGCACACGCTTCTCTCACAGGCCTGCCAGGATGCCCAGCACGATCTTCCGCAAGTTGGGCTCCGCCGCGTTGGCCGTGTCGATGATCTCTTCGATCACTGCCGGCTGTAAGGCGTCGGGCAGGCACATGTCGGTGACGATCGAGAGCCCCAGTACCCGCATCGAGGCATGAACGGCCACCAAGACCTCGGGGACGGTCGACATACCCACCACGTCGGCCCCGATGGTACGCAGGAAGCGATACTCGGCCCGGGTTTCCAGGTTCGGCCCGGTGACCGCACTGTAGACACCCCGATGGGCGGGAAAGTTCTCCCGCCGGGCGATTTCCAGAGCCTTTTCGATCAGATCGGGGTCGTACGGGGCAATCATGTCGGGAAAACGGGGGCCCAGCGAGTCGTCGTTCACGCCGATTAGCGGGTTGCCCGACATCAGATTGATGTGATCTTCGATCACCATGACGTCGCCGCGGCGATATTGCGGATTCAGGCCGCCGCACGCATTGGAGACGATCAGCAGATCGGCCCCCAGGGCCTTCATCACGCGCACCGGGAAGGTGATCTGCCGGTAGGAATAGCCCTCGTAGGCGTGAAATCGGCCGTCCATGGCTACCACGTCGGTGTCCTGGAGCCGCCCGCAGACCAACTGCCCGGCATGGCCAACGGCCGTCGACTGGGGGAAGTGGGGAATCAACCCGTACGGCAAGGTCGCCTCGGCCTGAATTTCCGCGGCCAGCCCCCCCAAACCGGTTCCCAAAACGATTCCAACCCGCGGCTTACCCTTCCACTGGTTGCGAACGACTTCGATGGCCTCTTCCACCTGGGCAGCAAGTTGCAGCATGATTATTCCCGTGAAAATACCTCCAGCGCGCCCGAGAACTCGCCGGAATTCGTCAGAACTCGTCTAGGTCGTCATCGTCCAGGTCGTCGTCGTCCAGGTCGTCGGCATCCAGGTCGTCGAACTCTTCCTCGAAGTCGTCGTCGAAATCGTCGTCGAAATCATCCTCGTCGAAATCATCGCCATCGAGATCGTCTCCGTCGAGATCGTTTCCGCTCAGCGCGTCCGCGACGCAACCGCCGGTGGCGACAATCAAGTCCGTCCCCTCACGGGGCAAGCCCGCCGGAATGCATGGTGTCCAGATGGCATTGGTTTCTAGCAACATGTCATTGTCCTCGACGATCGGAAAACCAAGATCGGATCGGCCGGGAGAGCGATTGCTTCGCGATTCCTTCTCCCCGGCCACGGGTCAGGAGAATTCTATAGTCATCCGGCGCCGTTTTGTCAACCGATGACCGGCCCATCTCCGGTGTAAGTGTCCCCCGCGGCAGCGACGCCGCTCCCCGGTGTATCAAGAAAAGGGCGGAGCCACGTAGAACACGTGGCCCTGCCCAAAACACGGGGGTGAGAAAGCCTTATTTATGGCCGGCTGGAAACATTGCACGTCTCTCGGCCGACACTGATAACCTAGGTCAACTTCAGCTTCTGTCAAGCTGGCATGTTTACGTGAAACAGGGAACTTGCGTGAGTATGGCAGTTCCGTCGTCGGATGTAACGGTTACACCGATTCTAGGGGTGTTGCGTGACACCGGCACCAGCGCCAGGATAAGACAGGCATCACGGACCGCGACTGGCCTGGCGGCAGCCTCGCCGGTACGATAGTGGGAATTGACACCACACCACCAACGGTCGAAGACATGGCCACCGTTTCCATTCCCCTGTTGCTCAAAGACCTGACCGGCGGAACGCGGAACGCGGAAGTCGATGGCACGACGCTAGCCGAGGTTATCGACGCGCTGGATGGCGCCTTCCCGGGATTCGCCCACCGGGTACTCAACGGCGACCAATTGAGCCCGACCGTGGCGGTCACGGTTGACGGAAAGATCGCCGCCCGGGGGCTCTCCACGCCCGTGTGTCCCAACAGCCAGGTGAATCTCTTGCCGGCTTTCGGCGGGGGGTAACCACCGACTACAGTGCCTCGGGCTCCGCCGACGGCTTCTCTTGCGGTTGGGGGCGCGACTGTAGTTCCTGCAACAGGGCGGTGGCTTGGGGATCGCCGGGAGCGACTTCGAGCACTGCCCGGGCGAACATCTCCGCTCGTTTCCACTGCTCTTGTTGCACGTTGAGTATGGCCAGGGCGCGGGGATAGTCGGGATCGCGGAGATTCAGATTTCGGGCGGTCAAGAGCGCCTGTTCGGCTTCCTCCGGCTTCCCCAGACGCTGCAGCGCCAAGCCGCGGTTGTAGTGGAGACGCGGGTGGTTGGGATCCAATTGGGAGGCTTTGGTGAAACATTCAACGGCTTCCGCCAGGCGTTCTTCGTCGGCGGCCAAGGCGAGTCCCAACGAGTAATGGGCTTGCGACCACTCGGGTTCAATCTTGATGATCTCGCGTAGTTGTGCCACGGCTTTGTCCGTTTGGCCGCCGGTGTCGTAGAACAGGGCGAGATTATTTCTTGCCGCGACCGATTGGGGGCGGAGCCGGATGGCCGTGAGATAGGCCTCCTCGGTTTGGTCCGGCCGGTTGAGATTGTCGTGGATCAGGGCCATGTTGATGTGTGCTTCCGGGCGATCGTCGACCGCTCGCTGCGCGGTTACGTACTCATCGAGCGCGGCCTGGAAGGCGTCCATGTCGGCGCGGGCGATCGCGTCCGACCCCAGGCCGCTCAACACACGGGCGGCCTCGCATCGAACCGCGCGGATCTCGTCGCCCAGCAGTATCGTCAGGCGATCACGAATTCTTCTCAGTCCGTCGAACCGCGCCAGGACATCGCCTTTGCTCTGGGCGATGCGGATCAATTCGCGCGGGGTGCCGCGGAGAGTTTCCATGAGGCGCTCGCGCTGCCCGGGATCGTCGCTCGACTCGAAAAGGCGCACCTGGTCGCGGACGACGCGGATTTGCCGGTAGGCGGCCCATTCATCGGGTCGAGCGTTTTCCAATGCTCGCACCGCCGCCACTCGTACCAAGGCGTCTTCCTCGTCGTTCTTGAGCACCCGAAACGCGGCCGACTCGGCCATTTGGGCCGCTTCGATGTTGTCGGGTGGATAGTCGGCCAGCAGGAGCAGCGCGCTGGCTCGAACCACCACGCTGGTGTCGGTGCGTTTCATCAGCGCGCCCAGCGGCTTGATCCCCTGGGGGTCGCGCCTCCTTCCGGCGGCAATCGCGTAGGCGAAATGAGGCGGAGTTCCCTTGGGCTTGGGTCCGTACCACTCCTCGACTTTCTCCGCCGCCCACTGGGGTGTCTCGCCCTTCGACTCGTCGTTGTGACAGCCGTTGCAGGCGTTGGGAATCCCCAGCGACACGGTCAAATCGGGACGCGGGACGCGAATGCTATGATCGCGCCGCGGATCGACCACCATATAGTGGGTTTCCGGCATGTGACATTCGACACACTCGGTGCCCGACCGTTCGGTCCCCACCCGCGTGGTTCTCGTCTCCGACGGGTCGGGGTGATGGTGGTGCGAGGGGTCGTCGTACTTGGAGGTCGGCGTGTGGCACTGGCCGCAGAGCCGGTTGTCGGCAAACTTGACCCGCGCGGTGTGCGGATCGTGGCAGTCGGTGCAGCGGACCTTCTCGCGATACATCCGGCTTTGCAGGAACGAGCCGTAGACGTAATCCTCGTCGAGGATCTGTCCGTCGGCATAATACAACTCGCGGTCGAGCAACTCGGGCAGATAGTGGTCGAGAAACTCGGGTGCCTCTTGCGTGAAAACCTCGCCGTCACGGTTGGCCGGGTAGACGATTCGGCGCCGCGAATGGCACGGCGCGCACGTTTCGATCTCCGCACGAGGGTTTTCGCCCTTGAGATTCACCAGCCCGAAACCGTAGCGGCGATCCCAAAAGAGACTCTTCGACTCGGCCAATTCCACGTGCAAGCTGCCCGGGCCGTGGCAGGTTTCGCAGCTAACATCGATCTCCGACCAGGTCGTGTCGTACGCATGGCTCTCGACGTCGTGGTTTTTCTTCAGATTGGTCGAATGGCACTCGGCGCACATGTAGTTCCAGTTCTGCAAGGCGCCGGTCCAGTGCAGTTGGTCGCCGGCCGGGAGTTTCTCCTCGTCGGGATACAAATGAAACCAGCGCCCCCCTTCCGTGTCCCAGGCCAACGGCAAGCACTGCACGCTGCCGGCGGGCATCGTCGACCCGTCGAGAAGTTTCACGGCCTCGGGAAACTCGACCATGTATTGCTGCAAGGGGCGGACACCGAACACGTACTTCACTTCGAAGGTGGTCATTTCGCCCGTCGGGCCGTCGGTCTCCACCAAGAACTTGTCGCCGCGGCGGGACATCGTCGAGGTGACGCCGACGTGCGTGAATTGCCGGTCGTTGAAATCCCCCAGCACCGTTTCCGGCGTGGCCAAGTCCATCGCCCGGTCGTGGTCGGATCCGGTCCACTGCTCCATCTGCTCCTGGTGGCACTCGGCACATTTCTCCCGGCCCACGTAGTGCACGGTTCGTCCTTCGGGAAATCCGAACCACCAGTCGGCCGCCACGAGAATGGCTGCCACCCCGGCCAGGCTCAAGGGGATCAGCACGATGCGAGTTGTCAATCGGCGGAGCATGGCGAGCGGCCCGGAAAGGAAGAGCGATATCAGGAGGGCCGAAGCGGTCCGCAACGGCGACGGCGCGCCTCGGCCCACGCGCGACGGCACGCCGATTCCCCGTGCCGACGTGTTGCTTCGGTGCAATCGGGGTCTCGCGGGCGGGTGCCAAGTACATTCATTTCTTTCGCCGCCTGCTCCGGCGAACCTCGAACGTGCAGCAGTGAGAGCCTTCCAGTCGGCAACTGGTTCGGCGCACTTTCGATCCGACGATCGCGGCCATCATCTGCTGGTCAACACAGCAGACGTTGCGATTCTCGTCGAGCATGCTGATGAACGGACAACTCCGTTTCTTCATCACCATCTTGCCGTTTCGGGCAACCACTTCGACCAACCCCCCCTCGTTGCCGAGGATCTTCCCAAGCTGTCGAAGTCGTCCTTCCGGTTGTTTAGCCGTGATTTGGGACCTGTAATGAGCGGCCATCGCCGCGCTGACTTTTTCCAGCACCTCACCGGTCAGATCCTCGCCGCCGACCTCGTCGATCGCCCTCCAGATGGCCGGAACCAACATGCCCTGATACCCGGCGAACAAGGCCGAAAGGGCGGCGTCGGTCGCGGCGTAGAGGTAACGCGGGCGTCCCCGGCCCGTGAGTCGCTCGGTGCATCGCTCGATGAAACCGCTACCGGACAACTCATTGAGCTGCTCCGTCACCGCAGTCCGCGTGACACCGGTGGCATCGATCAGGTCGGCAATACTCTGAGGCGGTTTGCCGACCAGGAGTTTCACGATGCGCATCGCAGCCGGACTGATCGATACCTCGTCCATCCGATTCTGCCTCGCCGATAGGATTCCCCGCGCCCGATAGGTGTGATTGCCCAGGCGACCCATCATTCAAACCGTCCATCCTAGCCGTTCCGTGCCGGCAATGCCAGTCCCGAGCGCCACTTCCCCGGGGCAGACGGTATAAGCGATGCCAGGGGGGGTACGCTACGAAATAAGCTGGGCGCTGACAACGGAGCGTTTAGTGGCGGATGTTCATTCCGCCGGGTGGTTGGGGTGCCGGTGCCAATCGCGGGAAAATGGGTGTGGCTCAGACTCTCCACATATCTTGCCGATTTCCCACACGAATTCAACCCCATCTCGTTCGATCGCGTCACTTTCGCCTTTTCCCCACAGGCACTGGGCG
>CAYUIQ010000194.1:0-7979 GCA_964444795.1 uncultured Planctomycetaceae bacterium | reverse complement strand
AACCCCATCTCGTTCGATCGCGTCACTTTCGCCTTTTCCCCACAGGCACTGGGCGCGGGTCGGAACACGGCCTGCCTTCGCTTAGTGGCCCCGCACACAGGGGGGCGTTAGAAGCCCATGCATTCGAGACGGCAAACCTCCCGTTTTGGGTGGATTGACGGAAATAACCCAGTGAACATGCGCAAGTAGATAGAAATCCGTCATTTCAATGATTAAATACGCTTGCTTTCTTTCAGTCTATCGGTGATAATCGTTCAAGAAGTGGGTCCACGGTCCCGGGAGCCTCATGCAATGTTGGCCAAAGAACGTCGCCGTCGCCTGTTGGAACTCGTCCGCCTGCGTCGATTTGCCGCGTTGCCGGAGCTGGTAAGCCAACTGGAGGTGTCCGAGTCGACGATCCGACGCGACCTCGAACGCTTCGAGGAAGAGGGGGTGGCAAAACGCACACACGGTGGGGTGTTTTATACGGGAAGTTCGCCCAAATTCGCGCATTTCGACCGCGCATCCTCATCCAAATGGGTGGAGAAACGGGCAATCGCTCGGGAAACGGCCGCGCTGATCGACAATGGCGATACCGTCCTTTTCGACGGAGGGAGCACCACCTACGAGGTCGCCCGGCTGCTGGTCGGCCGGCCGCTGAGCGTGGTGACCACTTCGCTGCCGGTGGCCAGTCTTTTCGCAACCGACCACCGCAGTGACCTAGTCTTGATAGGTGGAAACATATGTTCTCGAACCGGCGTGGCCATGGGGCCTTACGCCGACAAAATGCTCGCCACGGTGCGGGTACGGAAGACGGTTCTCAGTGTGGCCGGCATTAAGGAGGAGGGGTTTTTCAACAACAACCTGCTGCTGGTGGAGACGGAACAGGCAATGATGCGGGCGGCCGACGAGGTGATCGTCGTGGCCGACGCCAGTAAGTTCGGGCGCCAGAGCCTCGCGCACCTGTGTCCGCTGCAAGCGGCCGATCGGCTGGTAGCCGACGATCGGATCCCTTCCGGCTGGCCGGCCCGGCTGGAAGCCGCCGGAGTGGCCCTGTCGGTGGCTGTGCCGGAAGAGCCGTGCGGCGGGGAAACAGAAACGTCCGCCGGCAACGAAACGTGACAACCAATCGTAACAACGAAGCAAACCGTAACCACGAGACACGACAACGGGAAATACCAGGATGAGTGTGGCACCGCCGATCGATCGCGGCCTAGTCGAGCAGATCGTCCGCGAGATTGTCGTCCAGCAAGTCGGTCCTCCGCCGGGTAGCCGGCCGGAGTTGGTCGTGAGCATTTCCGCCCGGCATGTACATCTAAGCGATGCCGATGTGGAGACGCTCTTTGGCCCCGGACACAAACTCACGGTGATGAAGGATCTGTACCAGGACGGAGCCTACGCGGCCGAGGAGACGGTCATGCTGGTCGGTCCGCGCAAGCGGATGCTGCCGTCGGTTCGCATTCTCGGGCCTACGCGATCCAAGTCGCAGGTCGAGTTGGCGTTTACCGACGGCATCTCGCTGGGCATCGACCTGCCGGTACGCGGCAGCGGCAAGCTCGAAGGAACCCCGGGCTGTGTGCTGGTTGGTCCCGAGGGAGTGGTCGAACTGAAAGAAGGCGTGATCCGGGCCGAGCGGCATGTTCACATCAACATGCACGACGCGGCGCATTACGGCGTCCAGAATGGCGACCGCATGAATCTGCGGGTTAGCTCCTCCTGCGGTGCCGTGCTGGAGAACCTGTTGGTTAGGGCCGACCAGACGAGCAAGCTCGAAGTGCATCTGGATACCGACGAAGGAAACGCGGTGGACATGGATCACGCCACGAAAGTCGAGCTTTTCAAACCATAGAGAACTACCAGACACCAGACAACTGTTTCACCAACTCGGAGACGATAACCATGGCAAAAGTTAAAGAAGCGCTGGGTATGATCGAGGCCAAAGGGTTCGTAACCCTGGTCGAGGCCAGCGACGCGATGATGAAGGCGGCCAACGTCGAGTTTCTCGGCTGGGACAAAGTCGGCAGCGGCATGGTCACGGCGTTTGTGACCGGCGACGTTGCGGCCGTGAAGGCGGCCACCGACGCGGGTGCTGCCGCGGGTGGCCGTGTCGGCGAAATCATCAGTGTCCAGGTCATCCCCCGACCGCACGAAGATCTCGACGTCGTGCTGCCCCCGCCCGCCAAACCCAAGCGAACGGCGTAAGTGCGGACTGGGGACAGGGGACTAGTAAACTGACGCACCCCATTCAATTTAGATACTAACCGACGAAGGATATCCCAACCATGCAAGACGCCATTGGATTGATTGAAACGAGAGGGCTCGTGGCGCTGGTCGAAGCGACCGACGCGATGGCCAAGGCGGCCAACGTGAAGATCGTCAAGCGAGTTCAGATCGGCGGCGGACTGGTAACAACCGTGGTCCGCGGCGACGTGGGCAGTGTGCGTGCGGCGGTGGAAGCCGGCGCCAACGCGGCCGGCGCCGTCGGCGAACTGATGGCCAGCCACATCATCCCCCGGCCGGCCAACGGCGTGACTGCCGCCTACCTGTCGTAGGAACGCCACGAGGAAGGACCCCGCGCCTCGGGTAGACGTTCGCCGCGGCGGAAGCCGGCCGGCGAGTCGCTCGGGGAGGAGTAGGAAGCGATGAAGATTCTCGTTGCCAACCTCGGCTCGACGAGCTTCAAGTACCGCCTGTACGACATGGACCACGAGCACCAGCTCGCCCGTGGCGGCATCGATCGGATCGGCTCGCCGGAAAGTTGCTGTTTCGTCGAAATCGGCAACGACCGCCGCGAGCGTTACGTCCACGTGCCCGACCACGCCGAAGCGGTGCGCCAATGTCTTGGGCAATTGACCGATGCCGAGTCGGGCTGTCTGAAGGACGCTTCGGAAGTCTCGGCGATCGGGTTCAAGGCGGTGCATGGCGGGCGGCTCACCGGCGTGCAACGGGTCACGCCCGAGGTGCTGGCGGCCATGGAAGAGATGAACCACGTGGCCCCGGCTCACAACCCGCCCTACATCGCCGCCATGCGGCAATTGGGCCAACAGCTCCCCGAGATCCCGTTGGTCGCGGCCTTTGAGACCGATTTCCACCAGACGATCCCCGAGCGAAACCGGCACTACGCCATCCCGCACGAGTGGGCGGCCGACGGACTGATTCGCCGCTTCGGATTCCACGGCGCCAGCCACCGTTACATCGCCACGCGCACCGCCGAAATCCTCGGCCGCGACGACCTGCGGATGATCTCCTGTCACCTGGGCGGATCGAGTTCGCTGTGTGCCATTCGCGACGGCCAGAGCGTGGCCGCCAGCATGGGGCTCAGCGCGCAGAGCGGATTGCCGCAAAACAATCGGGTGGGAGATTTCGATCCGTTTGCCCTGCCGCTGTTGATCGAGAAGACGCGCAAGTCGCTCGACGAAGTGTTGTCCACGCTGGCCAATGAGGGCGGACTGCTGGGCATCAGCGGCGTCGGAACCGATCTGCGCGACATCATCGAAGCGGCCGCCGACGGCAACGAGCGGGCCCGGTTGGCACTGGACGTCTACGCCGCCAGCACGCGCCATTACCTGGGTGCCTATCTGGTCGAGTTGGGCGGCGCCGACGTGATCGTGTTTACCGGCGGCATCGGCGAAAACCGGGCCGCGTTTCGAGCGGAGGTCTGCCGCGATCTGGAAGAACTGGGCATCGTGCTCGACGCGGCCGCCAATGAAGACGTCTCCGGCGAAGCGAAGATCAGCGCCGCCGAAAGCCGCGTGCAGGTTTGGGTCGTACCCACCAACGAGGAAATCATCGTCGCCAGACAAGCCAAGGCCCTGTTGGAGGGTTAGCTCATGTTTGTTGCCAAAGTTACCGGATCGCTCGTGGCGACGCAGAAGGTCGACGCGATGGTCGGTCGCAAGCTGCTGGTCGTCGAACCTTACCGGCTCGACGCGGAGACTCGAAAGACCCTGAAAACGACCGGCCGCACGTTTGTCGCCGTCGATACGGTCGGCGCCGGTCAGGGTGAATACGTATTGATTACCCAGGGCTCCAGCGCCCGGCTTACCCCCGAAACAAAGACTCTGCCCGTCGACACGGTGGTCATCGGAATTGTCGACACGGTACACGTCGACAGTTTGTGCGTATACGACAAGGAAGCCACCGATTCGGATTCGTAAGGCCAGGAAAAAGGGGATAGGTACATTTTGCCGGAACGGCCCGGAGGGTGCTTCGCACAAAATGTACCTGTCCCCTTTTCCCGCAAAGGAAATTCCACCATGCAAGTCGACGAAACATTAGTCCGCAACGTCGTTACCGAAGTGCTCTCCCGGATCGGGTCCAACGGAACCGCGCCGGTCGCCGGCGGCGGCTACCAAGGCCGATTCGGCCAGTTCACGTGTGTCAACGAAGCGGTGGCCGCGTCGCGCGAGGCCTTCGAGCAGCTTTCCCGGCGAACCATCGCCGATCGCCGCCGCATCATCGGCCACATCCGCCGGCTGGCCATCGACCAGTGTGTCGAGCTGGGTACGATGGAGATGGAGGAGACCAAGATTGGTCGACTCCAGCACAAGATCGACAAGCTCAAGACCCTCGGCCGGCACTCGCCGGGCGTCGAGTTCATGCGCAGCGAAGTGTTCAGCGGCGACCACGGGCTAGCCGTCGTCGAACACGCTCCCTTCGGCGTCATTGGCGCGATTACTCCGGTCACCCATTCGCTGCCCACGATTACCGGCAACGCGGTGAGCATGATCGCCGCGGGCAATACGGTCGTATTCAACCCGCATCCCAGCGGCCGTCGCGTGGGATCCGAGGGCGTGCGCCGCTACAACGAGGCCATCCATGCCGACCTGGGGATCGACAACCTGATCACGATCATCACCGAGCCCACGCTGGAAACGGCCGAAGCGATCTTCAAGCATCGGGATGTCAACCTGCTGTGTGTCACCGGCGGACCCGGCGTGGCGCGGGCGGCCATGCAACAGGCCAAAAGGGCGATCGTTGCCGGACCGGGTAATCCACCCGTGGTGGTCGACGAAACGGCCGATCTGGATCGGGCTGCCCGATGTATCATTCAAGGCGCCGCGTACGATAACAACCTGCTGTGCATCGCCGAGAAGCAGGCGTTTGTCGTCGGCGACGTGTTCGACGCGATGATGGCGGCCATGGAACGGGCCGGTGCCGTGCGGTTGACGGCCGGCGAAGTCGACGCCCTCACTCGCGTCGCCATCAGTACCGTTGGAGAGGGCCAGCACAAGCACGACGTGCCCGCCCGCGATTTCCTCGGACAAGACGCGGCCGTGCTGGCCGCCGGAATCGGTAAGAACGTGGCCCCGGAAGTCGAGCTACTGTTCGGCGAGACCGACGAGTCAAACCCCTTCGTGCCCGTCGAACAGATGATGCCCTTTGTCCCCTTTGTCCGCTGTCGCGACGTCGACGACGCCATCGAGCGCGCGCGGGAAAGCGAACACGGTTTTCGCCACACGGCCATGATCCACTCGCACGACGTGTCCCACATGACCCGCATGGGCAAGGCGCTGGATACGACCCTGTTTGTGAAAAACGGCCCGAGCATGGCGGGGCTGGGACTCGGAGGAGAGGGATACCTGTCGTTCTCCATCGCCGGACCGACCGGAGAAGGGGTCACCACACCGTTGACCTTCACCCGCGAAAGACGCTGCTCAATGATCGACAATCTGCGAATCCTCGGAAAGTGATCTCGTTTGGGAAACGAACAAAGGAAACAAAACCGTGCTCCTGGGACGTGTCATCGGCAATACGACTTCGACCGTGAAGCATCCTTCGATGCAGGGGTGGAAGCTGCTGGTGGTCCAACCGTTGGAGGCCGACGGCCGCGGATGCGACGGCGATCCGGTGCTGGCCGTCGATGCGTTGGGGGCCGGCATTGGAGAAACGGTGGTCGTGACCAGCGACGGACGCGCCACGCGAGAGCTACTGGCAAGCGACAACACGCCCGTCCGATGGTCGGTGATAGGAATTCCTGACTGATGGCCAATTCGCCCATGGATATCGATCGGATCGTTTACGAGGTGCTCGCCCGACTGGGTGCCGCGCCGCGGGCTCGCTCCGCGCCGAACGAAACGGGGGCTTCGTCCGCCTCGGGCGATTCGCCTGCGCCGGAAGGCAAAGGCCGCCTAATACTGGCCGCTCGCGTGGTCACGACGAAGGAAATCAACGGACGTTTGGCCGGAGTGCAACGTTTGGTGGTGCTGCCCGAGGCGGTCGTTACGCCCTCGGTACATGACGAACTCCGTCGGCGCGACGTGACGTTGGTCCGAGAAACAGGCCAAGGTGGAAACCATGCTCCGGCGGCTCGTCTGGTGCTGACGGTCGTGGGACCGAAGTATGATCCGGCCCCGCTGGTCGATGCCCTGAGGAAGAAACCGGGAGAGATCGAGTCGCGGCGGATCGATTGCTCCCTCGGCGCAACCGACCGGGCGGCCGAAGCCGTCGGCTCGGGCAACTCGCTGGCGATCGTGTTATGTAAGTTTCCGGCAGCGGTGGCTTGCCTGGCCAACCGGCAACAGGGTGTTCGGGCGGTCGCTGCGACCGACGCGTCGGGCACCGCCGCGGCGCTCGCTTCGGTCGCGGCCAACGTGCTGGTGGCCGATCCGACCAAGTACGGGCCCGTCGAACTGCGACGGATCATTGAAGACTTTCGCGACGCGGGCATCAGGATGTGTCCGCCCGTGTTTCGAGATCGATTGGGATAGAAACAAGGTACGCACATGAGAATCGGCGAAGTGGTCGGCACGGTGACACTCAGCCGGGTTCATCCGAGCCTCGCAGGGGCGCGGCTGAAGCTCGTGACGCCGCTTTCGCTGGGGGATTTGTCGGGCGGATCGGGCGAGCCGGCGGGTGAATTTGCCGTGTTCGACGAACTGGGCGCCGGCACCGGCAGCCGTATTGCGATCAGCGAAGGCCGCGAGGCGGCGATGCCCTTTTACCCCGAAGTCAAACCGATCGACGCCTACAACGCGGCCATTCTCGATTCGATCGACGTGGTCGCCGAAACCTTGAAATAACTCGTTCCCCGGCAAAGATCGGGGAGATAGCTCAACCGTAAGAGAACCAAACCATGATCAACGCGCACAAAATCAAACAAGAGATTTGCGATATCGGCAGCCGCCTTTACAAGAAGGGGTTCGCCGCGGCCAACGACGGAAATATCTCCTATCGCATCGGCGAGAACGAGGTGATCTGCACGCCGACGATGATGACCAAGGGATTTATGAAGCCCGACGATTTGTGTGTCGTCGACATGGAAGGCAAGCAACTGGCCGGCCGGCGCAAGCGGACCAGCGAGGTGCTCTTGCATCTGGCACTGATGAAGGAGCGACCCGAGATCAAGTCGGTGGTCCATTGCCATCCGCCCCATGCCACGGCATTTGGGATCGCCCGGGAGCCGGTCCCGCAGTGTGTGTTGCCGGAAGTCGAGATCTTTATCGGCGACGTGCCGATCGCCAAGTACGCCATCCCCGGCGGGCAGGAATTCGCCGATACGATCTTACCCTTCGTGCATAAGTCGAACGTCATTATCCTCGGCAACCACGGGACGGTCAGTTTCGACGCGACGGTGGAAAAGGCCTATTGGTGGACCGAAGTGCTCGACGCCTACTGCCGTATGCTGATGTTGGCCCGCGGGCTGGGCGGAGTTCACTACTTCACCGAGCCGGAGACCAAGGCCCTGTTGGACTTGAAGGACCAATGGGGTTACAGCGATCCCCGGGCGAAGATGGAAAACTGCGAACTGTGTGCCAACGACGTCTTCCGGGATAGTTGGAAAGAGACGGGCGTCGCCCCGAAGGCGTTCGAGGCGCCGCGGTATAATTCACCGCAGCCCAATCCGGCCCCGGCGGCAACCGCTACGCCCAACGGCACGCCCCCGGCCGATCAGGAAGCGCTGATCCGAACGATCACCGATCGGGTCATGGAAGCGCTGGCCGCCCGCTGAACAGAGGAACCAGGTCGAAACAAAGAAAAGCCCCGCCCCCCCCCTGATC
>CAYUIQ010000193.1:0-17463 GCA_964444795.1 uncultured Planctomycetaceae bacterium | reverse complement strand
GGCTGTCGCACGCAGATCGTCACGGAAGTCCGCGACGCGGCCAAAATGGCGGCGAACTGGAGCAGCGCGCTGGAGACGGAGGACGCCATGACGCTGCTGCACCGCGTAGTGTTCTACGGCGACCACATGCGGAGTCTGCGGCATCTGGCCGATTTGATGGGCCTGGATGTCGTCGAAGAAGGTTGACCGCGTCTCCCCTTCCTCGGCCGACGCCACAGGGTCTCCGGCAGTGAAAGACGGCCATTCTCGTGAGAGTGGCCGCGGGGCGCAAGCTTTCGCGTATCCTGGCGACGGGAGTTTCTTCGCTGCCGGGGGGTAGGGTGGTTCCGTAAAGTAGATGAGAAGGATTTTTTTTTCGTCGCGGAAACAGCACAACCACTGGCCGTCCAGAGACCGTGCGCGTTGCCGGCACTTCTCCTCCCGCATGTCGCGCGACATTTCCCGGTCTCTTGTGCTTTCGGACTGGTCCGACGGAGAAAGGCGTTATAATACTAGGCAGAGGTGGTTCCGAGCGGCGCGCGGTCGCGATTTTCTGACGGGGGGTGTTGCTCGCGGGCCGGCGCTGCATTCATCGGCGGCGCAATCAAACCACGTAATCTCTACGCGAGCAATCTTCTTGCGACGGACATCGGCATCCTTGGCTGGCGAAGACTCGCGATAGACTGCCAACCTCCGAACGCGGAGACCCATCATGGCGCTGAAGACGGTAAAGGCCCCACCTGAGATGGAACCGATCTTTGCCAAGGCGGAGAAAGTAGTCGCCCAATTCTTCGCCGCGCGTCGCCATGATCCCTCGAAGGGCACCATCGAGATTGCCGGCCAGCGCTATGTGCTCGTGAGAGCTGCGTCACTCTCCGTTGAGTTCTTCGCCCTCTTGGAGGACCTCTTCGGAGCGGACAACGAGGCCAAGGCGAACGATTTCGCCAGGAACATACTTTTTGACCTCTCCCACGCGATTGGCAAGTCCGACGCCAAGAGCTTCCATGACAAGATGGGACTGAGCGATCCGATCGCACGGCTGTCCGCGGGGCCGGTCCACTTTTCACACGCCGGCTGGGCCTTCGTCGACATTTCCCCCGACTCTCGCCCCCTGCCGAACGAAGACTACTACCTCGTATACGATCACCCCTTTTCCTTTGAGGCCGATGCTTGGATTCAGAGCGGCCGCCCCTCTGATTTCCCCGTTTGCATCATGAATGCCGGCTATTCTTCTGGTTGGTGCGAGAGAAGCTTCGGCCTGCCGTTGGTGGCCAGTGAGATCTTGTGTCGGGCCAGGGGCGACGAGTGCTGTCGTTTTGTCATGGCGCCGCCGAAACGCATCGAAGGACACATCGAGCGCTACGCGGAAGGCAAGCCTGAATTTGCCGGGAAAGTGCGCGCGTACACGATCCCCGACTTTTTCGCACGGAAACGTATCGAGGAAGATCTCCGCCGGGCCAAGGAGGAGGCGGAGGCGGCCACGGTGGCCAAGAGCACGTTCCTGGCTAACATGAGCCACGAGATCCGTACGCCCATGAACGCAGTCATTGGGATGACGGAACTCTTGCTTGACACGCCGCTTTCTTCCCAACAACGAGAATACTTGGAGGTGGTTGCCGAGTCGGGAGAGGCCCTGCTGTCGATCGTCAACGATATCCTGGACTTTTCCAAAATCGAGGCTGGTCGACTTGCTCTGGATCAAGCGCCATTTGACTTGCACGAGAATGTGGGCGACACGATGAAATCGCTAGCCGTCCGCGCGCATGGAAAAGGATTGGAGCTCGCGTGCCGTCTATCTGCCGAAGTGCCTGCCTTTGTCATCGGAGACCGCACCCGGCTGCGTCAAATCATTGTGAATCTCGTCGGCAATGCGACCGAATTCACCGATCGGGGCGAGGTGTTCCTGGAGGTGACTCGCGCGTCGCGGTCCGAAGGCGAAGTGGTGTTGCACTTTGCTGTTCGCGACACGGGGGTTGGCATCCCACAAGAGAAGCAAGCGGCTATCTTTGAGATGTTTGGGCAGGCCGATGTTTCGGCAACGCGACGGCACGGGGGGACAGGGTTAGGACTGGCTATTTCGTCTCGATTGGTGGCGTTGATGGGGGGACGGATCTGGGTGGAAAGCGAAGTGGGGCGAGGGAGTACATTTCACTTCACCGCTCGGTTCCGGCTTGCAGAGGAAGAAGTCTTGGCAACAACGCCCGCCAAGCCAGTCAGCCGTACGGGGCTCCTGAAAGTCCTCCTGGCCGAGGACAGCCTTGTCAACCGGAAACTCGCGGTTGCCGTGCTGGAAAAGTACGGGCATACGGTTGTCGTTACCAACAATGGCAGGGCGGCACTGGAGGCACTGGAATCTCAGGAGTTTGACCTCGTATTGATGGACGTGCAGATGCCCGAAATGGACGGATTTGAGGCGACGCGCGATATCCGTACCAAGGAAAGGCAAACGGGAAGGCACATTCCCATCATCGCCATGACCGCTCACGCTTTGAAGGGAGATCGTGAGCGATGTCTGGCAGCCGGAATGGATGGTTACATCGCCAAACCGATTCATATCGAGCGGCTATTCGAAGCGATCGAAGCGGCCCTGGACACCACGAACGGTCACACCGGCACGGCGTAACCATGCCCGTGCGTAACGCGGACCGCGCTCCGGGGTGACTACAAGATCGTGGTCGAGCACGCGGGTCGAGTCGTGACGACCAAGGCAACGGTCGATAAGTCGGGCCGCGCGGTGACCGTCAAGTGGTGACGCCGGACACGGCATGGTAGAAGATGGCTCATCTGCCCCAATATATCGAAACCCAACTAAGGCGGAGGCAAAGAGAATGATCCTCAGAACGTGGCTCATCTCAGCGGCGATGTGTATTACTGCAATTGCTGCGGGAGGACCGAACGCTTTATCGCGAGAAATACACGTCTCGGAAACCGGCGATGATTCGGGTGCCGGCAGCCAGGCTCGTCCATATTGTACCATCCATCAGGCCGCATCCGTTGCCCAGCCGGGAGACCTCGTGACCGTGTACGGCGGAACGTATCGCGAGTGGGTGAAACCGCCCCGAGGCGGCACCGGTGAAGACCGGCGCATTACCTATCGTGCGGCACCGGGAGAGGTTGTTTTCATCAAGGGTTCCGAGCGTATCACCTCCTGGACGCGACAAGAGGGCGACGTCTGGAAGGTTGAACTACCGAACGCTTTCTTCGGCGATTACAATCCCTACGCCCTGAAGGTCTCCGGCGGCTGGCTGAATTACGGCCAGTGGCATCACCGCGGAGACGTCTATCTCAATGGCGAGGCATTCCGCGAGAAGGAAACAGCCGCCGAAGTTGATGAGGCGGAACAGAGTTGGCATGGTCGGGTAGACGGCGACGTGACGATGATCCGGGCGAACTTCGGCAAGGCCAATCCGAACACGGAAACGGCCGAGATTAACGTTCGCGAGAGTCTCTTCATGCCGGAAGTCACGGGACTGAAATACATCACCGTCGACGGCTTTCGCTTCATGCACGCGGCGGCAAATTGGGCGCCGCCCGTGTTGGAGTTGCAGACGGGTGCCGTCGGCCCGCGGATGGGGAAACACTGGGTCATCGAGAATTGCACCGTCACCAACGCCCGATGCGTCGGCATCATCCTGGGCCATGCGCCGGGCGTCGACTACAGCGATATCAACGCCTACGGGGACCACATCGTCCGGAACAACGTCATCCGGCGCTGCGGACAGGCGGGCATTGCCGGTCAGAAGGGAGCCACGCGATCCGTCATCTCCGGCAATCTCATCGAAGAGACCAATTACCGCAAGGAGTTTGGCGGTTGGGAAACAGCGGCGATCAAGTTTCACAACAGCGTCGATACCGTCATTAGCGGCAATCTGATTCGAGGCGTGTATCGACAAGAGCAGGGGGCCTTTGGGATCTGGATCGACTTTGGCAACCAAGGCATCCGGATCACCCGCAATATCATCTACAACACCGAAGCCGCCACGGTCTTCCTGGAAATGAACCACGGCCCCACGGTCGTCGACAATAATGTGTTGATCGGAGACGCGATCCGGAGCAATTCCGAAGCGACGGTCTTTGCACACAATCTGTTGGTCGATTGCCCCTACGAGTATCACGCCGACGTCAACCGCCGATCCGGGTATTTCGAGCCGCATACCACGAAAACGGCCGGGCGCAAAACCGGCACCGCCCAGGACGGCAAGTGGTTCAACAATATCTTCGTTCGACGAGGGCTCGACCGGGTGAAAACGGCCGAAGGCTATGAATCGGACTACAATGTCTTTCTGGAAGGGGCGAAGAAGAGTTCCTTCGGCGACCGCAACAGCGTGGTCGTGCCCGATGTCACCGGTCTTACCGTCCAAGACCATCCCCTGGGAGCCACGATCACGTTTTCGATCCGTGACGCACCGCTGCGCGTGAACGGGCCACGGGTCGACGCCGAACGGGTCGGTGTCTTTCCGACGGTCGGGCAGACGATTGAGGACCGTGACGGCAATCCGATCGCGATCGATACCGACATTCTCGGCAAGAGGTTTCCGCGTCCAATCCCCGGTCCGCTGGCAGATCTCCAGCGGGGGAAGAACGCGATGACCTGGTCGATGAGGAAGCAGCCGTTGGAAATGCCGCCGGCCAGTGAAAGGGAGTAAGCGGCGATACGCTTGACCCGGCGAAGGTCGGCAGTGGCTTTGCGCATCACTGCGAACCGGCCTCTTCCATGGGCGGAATATGCGCCATCACGCGGCGGAAGATACCGAAAGGCAGCATCCGGGCCAAACGCGTGGAAAGATGCGTGTGCCAGGGAAACCAGGTTTCGGGCCGGCCGCGCTCGATGGCCCGGCAGATGCGCCGCGCCGTCTTCTCGGCGGTTAGCAGACCGATGACCGTCTTCCGCTCGGCGTCGGTGATCATCGGCGTGTCGACAAAGCCCGGGCAGGCGGTGGTGACCTGGACTCCCAGCGGATACAGGTCGAGGCGGAGGCTTTCCAGCATGGTGACGATGGCGGCCTTGCTGGCGCAATAGGCGGCGCCGCCGGGGAGTCCGAGCATGGCGGCAACGCTGGCCACCGCGGCGATGTTCCCACGGCCCCGGTCGATCATGCCGGGCAGGACCGGGGCGAGCATGTTGGTCACTCCCTGCACATTGGTGGCGATCACCGCGTTGGTTGCTTCCGGAGAGAAATCCTGGACGTCCGTTTTCCGGTAAATGCCGGCGCTGGCGATCATCACCTCGCAGGGTCCGAGCCGGCTTTCGAGGCGCCGCACGGCTTGGGCGGTAGCCGGGCCGTCGGTGACGTCGGCGGCGGCGAAATCGGCCTTTCCGCCGCCGGCCGCGATCGAAGCGGCCACCTCGGCAAGACGATCTTCTCGCCGAGCCAGCAGCCCGGCCTTCGCGCCCAGCGAAGCCACTCGCTCGGCCAATGCCTTGCCGATCCCGCTGGAACCGCCGCTGATAACCACGCACTTGCCGTCCCAGAACTTCTTGGATCTGCTCATAGCGACATTGTATGCCGCGGGGCAACCGGCTTCCAGCACCCGCCGGCCCATCTCGACAGCCCGGGACGCGTGCGATAGACTGCTCTTGCATCGCCGTTCCCCGGTCCCACCCGCGCGAGCTCATGAACCAGGATTTCTACCACCGTCATGCCGGCAAGATCTTGATGGTCGCGGCCGGATTCATCCCGATTTTGGCCTGGGGTGCGTTTAGGGCTTACGATCGTTCGAACAATCAGGTCGACCAGTGGCTTCCGCGTGACTCCGAGGCGACCGCGTTGTATGACGATTTTCTGCGTGCTTTCGGCTCGGATGAGTTCGTGTTGGTGAGCTGGGAGGGATGTACGCTTACGGATCCGCGTCTGGAGGAATTTGCCTTTCACCTGGAAGGCAAGGGCGAGGCCGACGCGGACACGGCCATGTTTGGCGAGGTAGTCACCGGTCGGCGGGCATACGATGCGCTGCTTGCGGCGCCTCTGCGACTCACACGGAGTCAGGCCTTGCGCCGGCTCGAAGGAACGCTCGTCGGTCGCGACGGCCGGACAACGTGTGCCGTGGTAACGCTTTCGGACGCCGGCAACGCGAATCGTTCGGCGGCACTGGAGGCGATTCAGCGGATCGCAGCCGAACACGGCGTGGCGGCCGACGACCAGCGGCTTGGCGGAGATGCCACGATCGGCGCCGCCATCGACGTCGAGAGCCAGCGAGCCGTCAATCAGTGGATTATCGTTCCCTCCATGGCTTTGGCCCTGCTGATCGCGTGGGGCTGCCTGCGGAACGTGCGGCTGGCCCTGATGGTATTTCTGCTCTCGGAATACTGCTACGCGCTCAGTGAGGCGGTCATCTACTTTACCGGCGGCACGATGAACCTGCTGTTGGTGATCGTGCCCGTGCTGACCTATGTGTTGACGATTTCGGCCAGCGTGCATTTGTGCAACTACTATCGCGACGCGATCGGCGAAGGGGGCGTCCGCGGTGCGCCAATGCGGGCGATCCGGGCCGGCTGGCAGCCCTGCCTGCTGGCGGCGTTGACGACGTCGCTGGGGGTGGTGTCGCTGTGCGTCAGCCATGTGACGCCGGTGAAGATGTTCGGTCTGTATGCGGCGGTGAGCGTGCTGTTGAGCTTCGGCGTCACGTTTCTGGTGTTGCCGGCGGCGATGGAGAAGTTCTCCGTCGGCAAGACGGACCGGCGGACGCGTATTGCCCGGCGGTCGGCAAGTCGTCAGACAACCGACGTGGCCGGCCGTTTGGCGGGTTTCGTGATCTCTCGCCACGCGGCCGTTGTGGTGACGTGCCTGATCGCGGCGGCCATTCTTGCCGGCGGCGTGGCGCGGATTGAATCGTCGGTCGATCCGTCCCGATTCCTGGCCCCCGAGAGTCGCTGGTTGTCGGACGCCGATTGGTTCCGGCGGAACGTGGGGCCGATGGCGCCGATCGAAGTGGTCGTCGGTTTTCACCCTGATTGCGAGGTTCGTTTTACCCGGCGAATGCAGTTGGTTCGCGACGTGCGCGAGCAAGTGCAATCGCTGGCGGGCGTTCGCGGAGCCACTTCGGCGGCCACCTTCGCGCCGCTGCCCGGCGAGACGTCGTCCGGCCGTGCCAGGCCGAGAGATCTAATGCGCCGGATCCTCTTCAACGGCAAGCTGCTCGGACACCGCTCCTGGTACGTCGAGCAACGCTATATTGCCGACAACGACGGTTGGGAGTTGTGGCGCGTCTCGGCCCGAGTTGACAAGCTCGACGGCTCGAACTACGACGACGTTCTCAGCCGTGTTCGCACTTGCGTTGACGTGACAACCGCCGCCAGCGGCATCCCCGGCAACCAGCTCAAGGTCTTCTGTACCGGAGCGGCGCCTCTGGTGCTGTCGGCACAAGAGGAGCTTCTGGAGTCGCTGGCGATGAGTTTCGCGCTGGCCTGCGTGCTCATTGCCCTGGTCATGGTTTGCGTGCTGAGGAGTCCCAGCGCCGGGTTGCTCACCATGTTGCCCAATGTATTTCCGGCGCTGGTGATCTTCGGGCTGATGGGATGGCGCGGCTCGTTGGTCGACGTGGGGGCGATGATGACCGCCAGCGTCGCCCTGGGTATCGCCGTGGACGATACGCTTCACTTCGTAACGTGGTTTTGCCGCGCCTTGCGGCGGGGGGATTCACAACAAGAGGCCATCCGGCACGCCTATCGAAAATGCACGGTCGCCATGACCTCCACCACGCTGATCGCCGGACTGTCGCTGTTGGTCTTCTTCTTCAGTCCCTTTCAACCGGTGTCCCGCTTCGGCCTGCTGATGTTCTTGTTGCTGCTGGCGGCGCTGGTGGGAGACCTGCTATTGCTGCCGGGGATTCTCGCCACCCGACTGGGCAAGCGCTTCGGCCGGCCGGTATCGTCCACGGATTCGGCTTCTTCTACGGACTCGCGGCGGTGGACATGGTGAATTTGAGGCCGACGATGCCGATAACGATCATGGCAATGCAAGCCAGGCGCGGCAAGTTGCTCGATTCACCAAAGAGGTAGATCCCCAGAATCGCCGATCCGATGACACCCATTCCCGTCCAGACGGCATAGGCGGTGCCCAGCGGCAAGGTCTTCATGGCCAAAGCCAGCAGAAAGAAGCTCACGATGCTGGCCACGATCGTAATCCCCGTCGGCCAGGGTCTGGTTAAGCTCAGCCCATCGCTGTATTTCATGCTGACGGCCCAACCGACCTCGAACAGGCCGGCAAGGACAAGAATGACCCAGGCCATGAGAATCTTCTCCTACTTGTGGTTCGCCGCGAGATGACGCCCGGGTATGGCGATTGTCCGTCACGCGATAGCCGGCGAGTTCGACACGGGTAGTTTGAATGCCGTCTGCATCTCCTCCATGGCGGTTAGCAGGCCGTCGATGGATTGCAGCGAGTGGTTGGCGTTGACCTGGATCCGCAACACGCCGGCGTTGATCGGCACGGCCGGATAAGTCGCCGACTGCACGTAGTAGCCGCGGTCGAAGAGCCATTTTCCGGCTTCCAGGGTTTGTTCGATCTCGCCGATCGTGACCGAGACGATAGGCGCTTCGCCTCCCATCACCGTGAGACCCATGCGGCGGATCGCGTTGGTCACGCGGTGGACCCGGGACTGCAGTTGGCCGATCAGTTCCTCGCCTTCGGGCGAGTCGAGAATATCGCAGACGGCGCACACGGCGGCCAGGTAGGGCGGGGGCACCGGGCCGCCGAAGATGTACGTGCTGGAGCGCAACTTCAAGATGTCCTTGAGTTCCGGGGTGCAGGTCACGAACGCGCCCATGCACGAGAAAGCCTTGGACAACGAGCCGACCATCAGTACCCCGTCCAGCGACCCGAGCACCATCTCGGCGGCCCCGCGGCCGCGTTTTCCGACGACCCCGGTGCCGTGGGCATCGTCAATGTAGAGGATCCCGCCGCGGCGGCGAACCACTTCATCCAGTTCGACCAGCGGCGGAATCTTGCCCGTCATGCTGTAGACCCCGTCGACCGTGACCACGCAGCCATCGTGCGGATTGTCCTCAAAAAGTCCGTCGAGTGTGGCGGCGTGGCAGGGGTGTAATTCCTTCAATGTCGCGCCGTCGGCCGCGGCGATCTTGGCGCCCTGGTGGATGCTGTCGTGCGAAAGGCGGTCGACCACCAGCAAGTCGCCTTCGCCCGCCACCGCCGGGATCAGGCCCACGTTGGCCAGCGTCACGCTGGGAAAGATCAGTGTATCTTCGACGCCCAGCCAATCGGCCAAACGCCGCTCGGCCCGCTCACACAACTCCACGCTGGAGAACGCCCGCGAGGCGCCGTTGTGCGTCCCCCAGCAACCCACGGCCTCGACGATCGCCTGTTGGACCCGCGGGTCGCGATCCAGACCGAGAAAACTATCGGAGCCGAAGTTGGTCAATTCATGCCCGCCGATCACGATCCGTCGCTGGTCGTCCATCTCGTCGACGACCAGATCCTTCAGATGGGTTTCGCTGCAATGCTCGAAGAACATGATCGCCATCCGCGTGAGGCGGTCGCGCCGGAGCCGATCGTTCAAGTTCGCGATGGCCTCCGGACCGGTTGACCGCCGTGGCGTTGTCCGTGTCCGCTTGCTCGACGCCGCCGCCGATCCGTTGGCTGAAGCTTTCTGTTGGTCGAGCGACCGATCTCGCTTGGTCATCCGGGGTCCTCTGTGGGCAGGCAGCCATTTCCATCGTCCCTGCTTGACACGACATGGGCCGCCTTGTCGATGTCGTGTTCAGGTGGCAGGGTATTCGGGTAGCGGGGGACTCAACCCTTGGCGCGGTGTGTGGAATGCTTCCCTTAGTCTATTCGATGGCGGCGGAATATCAAGCTTTCGCGTGCCGGTCGTCTTTGACGGTTGCCCGATTGCCGTCGACAGTAGAGAATAGGGGACTTGGGCCGTGCCCGTCCAGCGAGGGGGGGCGATCCTGAACCTTGGTCCGGCGGGGAAGCCATGCCCGAAAAACCACCCGAGAAATTCCCCCGGCCTTCCTGGCACGAAGCCGGTTTGTGGATGGGGTGCAATTTCTCCGGGCTGGCGCGAATACTGTGGCGCAACCGGTTTCGGGTTCACTGGAGTTACCTGCCGGATTGTCTGTTCGATCTGCTGTTCAGTCTGATGAACAGTAGCCTGGGCGGGATCGAGCAGCTTGTCTTTGCGCGTCGCTTGAAGCGCGTGGAGCTGGCCGACGATCCTCTCTTCATCCTTGGTCACTGGCGTACCGGCACGACGTTGCTACACGAGTTGCTGGCGATGGACCCGCGTCATCGTTGTCCCACCACGTTTGAGTGCTTCGCGCCCCATCATTTCCTCCTCAGCGAGCGGCTGCTGAAGCGTTGGAGCGGTTTCGTCTTGCCCCGCAACCGGCCGACGGACAACATGACGATGGGTTGGGACCGTCCGCAGGAAGACGAATTCGCGCTGTGCAATTTGGGAGTGCCCAGTCCTTATGCGACGATCGCCTTTCCCAATCATCCGCCCCAATTCCAGAATTATCTGGAGTTGGAAGAGGTTTCCCCGTCGATGCGCGGTCGATGGCGGCGGACGTTTCTTCATTTTCTGCGGAAACTAACGTACAAGAGGCCGGGACGGCTGGTGCTGAAGTCGCCGCCGCATACGTTTCGATTGCCGATGTTGTGCGAGATGTTCCCCCGCGCGAAGTTCGTCCATCTGGTTCGAGACCCGTACGTCGTCTTCATGTCGACGATCCGGTTGTGGAAGTCGCTTTACGCCTCGCACGGATATCAGAAGCCGAACCACGAGGGGCTCCAAGAGTTCGTCTTCCAGACGTTCCTCCGCATGCACCGCAGACTCGACGCGACTCGTGGACTCGTCGGTCCGGGGCGTTTCTGTCAATTGCGCTACGAAGACCTGATCGCCGACCCCGCCGGCCAAATGCGAGCGCTGTACGAGCGGCTCGACTTGGGAGACTTTGGCTGCGTGGAAGAGGCAATCGAAACAGATCTCCAAGGCCGCGCGGACTATCAGCCCAACCACTATGAGCTGACCCCCGAGCTGCGCGAGAACATCACCCGCCGCTGGCAACCGTACATCCAAAGGCAAGGCTACTCGCCGTAGCGTACGGGACGTGCGTATCACGGGAGCCACTACACCGCAAGTCCGGCGATCCGTTACTCTTCGGTGCCACCGCCCTCGGCGACGGCAAACGCGGTGGCGTGGGTATGGCAGTGGGAGATGGTGATCCACATCCGGCGGATGCCGAGTTTCTCGACGACCTCTTGGGCGCCGCCACGCAGGGCGACGACCGGCCGTCCGCCCGGTTCGTTGCGGATCTCGATGTCGCGCCAACTAATGCCGCGCCGCCAGCCGGTGCCAAAAGCCTTGAGCACGGCCTCCTTGGCGGCCCAGCGGCCCGTATAGTGCTGGGTCGATTGCTTGCGGGCCTGGCAATAGCGAATCTCGGCAGGGGTGTATACCCGGTTGATGAACAGGTCGCCGTGCCGTTCGATCATTCGCGCGATCCGCAGGCATTCCGCGATGTCGGTACCGATGCCGATGATTCCGCTCATAGTCGGTAGACCTTTCTACTGCTCCGGCGTCGGTTCGGGGTTCGCGTCGAGAATCGCCAAGACCTCGGCTCGCTTTTGCGGATCGAGCCACGCTTGCGCCGGCGACTCATGGCCGCCGTGTTCCCAGCGTAACTCGAAACCGCAGGGGCCGCATCCCCCGTCGCACCAGACCATCCGATACCGGGCCGATCCGGCGTCGGCGGTAGGCATGGCCAGTTCGAGCAACCGGGCCACCCGGCTTGCCGTGGCCGGCGCGGCATGGCCACGGCGCACGGTACGAAACCAGCTTCCGCATCGCCGGCAGTAGGGCTGTCGCAGCGCCGGGATCACCACGGCCAGAGCGCCCGTGAGCAACAGCAGGCCGTCGACAAGCCAACTGGCCCACGCGGCGATTCCCGTGGCCGTGTATGTACCCCATAGCGGCCGGCCCTCGTCGGCCTGTTGCCGCATGTAGTCGAGCAATCCGTCGGGCGCTTGCCGAAGGTCGCCTTGAATAAGCTCGGCAAGCCCCCGGAAACCGATCGATTCGCGTAAGCTGGTGTCCCGTTCGGCAGCGGCGGCGCGCATCTCGCGGTAGCAGAGGTAATGCTGTCCGGCAACGGCCACGATCGCCGCAATGATAACTCCGGCCAGGGCCGCCGGGCGGCTTCCCGTCCGGCAAACCCTCAGGAGCCCCACGCCGGTTGCTCCCAACACGAATCCCAGCAAGATCGGGAAAAGCACCAGCGGCGCCGCGAAATGTTGGACGGAAACGGCCAGCCAGGCAACCGCGGCGCCATGCACCAGACAGACGGACAACCAGACCGCCAGGTTCGCAAGACGCCGGCGGCGCGATCCGGGAAGCGGCGCGACCGATGGGTTTGTGCTGGCCTCACTCATGCCTTCACACCACAGGCGACCTGCGCGCGAAGGAGCACGTTGGCCGCCTTCTTTCTCGCCCGGGCGGCGCCGTCGGCGAGGATCTGTTCGACCCGATCCGGATCCGCCTCCAACGCTCGC
Source organism: uncultured Planctomycetaceae bacterium (assembly GCA_964444795.1). Taxonomy (GTDB): domain Bacteria; phylum Planctomycetota; class Planctomycetia; order Pirellulales; family Thermoguttaceae; genus JABMRP01. Next base: position 4,972 of record CAYUIQ010000193.1, on the reverse strand, counting down.
CGCCGATCGCGCGCCGCGGCGAAGAACTCCTCGGCCAGCCCGGCCAGCTCTTTTTTCACGCTGCCGTAGCCGAAGCCGCCGGCTCGATACATCGCCGCCATCGCTTCTCGTTGCGGGTCGTCGGCAAAGAGCGAGTAGAGTTGGAAGAGGTGGTCGGTGTCGGGTTCTTTGGGATCTTCCATCGGGCGCGAGTCGGTCTGGATCCGCATGATCTGCTTCCGCAGTGGTTTCGGTTCCTCGAAAACGGCCAGCGTGTTGTCGTAGCTTTTCGACATCTTGTCGCCGTCGGTCCCCGGCACTCGAGCCGAACTGTCGAGCACCTGGGCCTTGGGCAACACAAACGTTTCGCCGAACTGATGGTTGAAACTGGCCGCCAGATCGCGGGTGACTTCGATGTGTTGAACCTGATCCTCGCCGACGGGGACGACGTCGGAATCGTAGGCCAGAATGTCGGCCGCCTGGAGAACCGGATAGGCAAACAGTCCCACCCCGGCCGAGAGCCCGCGCGCGATCTTGTCCTTGTACGAGACGCATCGCTCAAGCAGTCCCATCCCGGCACCGGTCATCAGCAGCCAGCACAGCTCGGAAACCTCCGGCACGTCGGACTGCACGAAGAGCGTTGCCTTCTCCGGGTCCAGGCCCAACGCCAGCAGATCGAGAGCCGCGTCGAGGGTCGACTGGCGCAACTGGCTTGGGTCGCGCACGGTGGTCAGGGCATGCAGGTTGGCGATGAAGTAGAAGGCGTCCTCCCGCTGTCCCTGCAAGTCGATGTACTGCCGGATGGCGCCGAAGTAGTTGCCCCAGTGAAAGCGTCCCGTCGGTTGAATGCCGGAAAGAACTCGCATGGTTTGTGTTCGTGGTCCTGAGTGTTCGTTGTCGTTAATCACTACGCCTCCAACTTTCCGACAACCTCGCCTATGCCGCTCGCCCCGAGTTGCGCCAGCGCGTCGGGCAATGCGTCGAGGATCTTGATGCAAACGGTCGGATCGTAGAAGTTGGCCGTGCCGATCTGCACGGCAGTGGCGCCGGCCAAGAAGAATTCCATCACGTCGTCGATCGTGGCGATGCCACCGATCCCCATCAGCGGCACGCTTACCGCCCGGGCGACTTGATAAACGGCCCTCAGGGCAATCGGCTTGATCGCCGGTCCACTGAGCCCGCCCAATACATTTCCCAGGATCGGCCGGCGCCGGCGCCAATCGATGGCCATGCCCAGGCAGGTGTTCACCAGCGAGATGGCGTCGGCTCCGCCGTCCTCCGCTGCCCGGGCGATTGCCGTCACGTCGGTGACGTTCGGAGTCAATTTGGCCAAGACGGGCAAGGAACACGCACCGCGGACTCCGGCCACGACTTGCTCGCATAGGGCCGGATCGGTTCCGAAGTCGACCCCGCCGCTGACGTTGGGGCAGGAGACGTTCAACTCCAGCGCGGCAACGCCGGGCAAACCGTCCAATCGCCGGGCCATGCGGACGAACTCTTCGCGGCTCTTCGCGGCGATGCTCACGATGATTTGTGTGCCGAGGCTTCCCAGATAGGGCAAATGACCAGTGACAAACGCCTCGATACCGTCGTTGTCCAGGCCGATCGAGTTGAGCAACCCGGCGGTCGTTTCGACGGTGCGCGGCGGCGGATTCCCCTCGCGCGGGGATTCGGTGATTGTCTTGGGCAGGATGGCCCCAAGACGCGACAGATCGACTAGGCCCTCCATCTCCCGGGCGTAGCCGAAGGTACCCGAAGCGACGGCAATCGGATTGGTCAGCCGCAAGCGGCCGAGTTGGACGTCGAGGTGGACCGGGGAGGAATTCACGACACTCCAGGGGCTTGCCAAAGGGGACGGGAACCAACGTCGGACCCAAAGAGCGTGGGGCCACTTCAAGTATCCCCGCTAAGCCGTTGCGGTTCAAGGGACCGCACGGCGAAACCATGCCCGGGGGAATCTTCTGGTCCGTGGCGAACGAAGACTGCGGCCGTTGCGGGAGGGCACCGAGGGAGCGCCAAAGAAGGGCTCTGCAAAGAAGGCGGCTGTTACCTTATGCCGGAATCCCATAGAGCCGCTCAGGCGGCACACCCGGCGCCCGGGTGTGCCCCCTACTTGATAAGTCGACCGGTGCGCGCCACTGCCCGGCGCAAGGCAATCCGTGCGGCCATGTTGCCCGAGGCGCGGCCGCGGGCGAGGCAGTGGCACACCCGTTTCGACTTAGATAATACCGCCGTGGGTGCGGTATGGCGTGGTATGATCGGGTTGATCGAGGAACCACATCCGTTCCCATTCGTCCTGTATCAGCCGAAGGCCTTCGGACGTGTTGATCAATTGCTGAGTCCGCCGAACCGGGTCGCCCGAATAGGCGGGCAGAATACATCCCGATTGCGACACGGCCATAAGCGCCATGAACACGGCGACTAAAAATCCACGCATTAAACTACTCCTTCGTCAAACATCCCAGGACAGTACCGCCAGCGCACGAGACGAGTTTTCTCGGCCGAACGTGCCAAATCCATGCGTTGCGGCGCAACACTGCGGCGCAAGATGGCAAAAGGTGAATGCTTCGAGGTGTCGCAGCCGCGGAAGGGGGTCGAAGGGCCGTTTCCCAAGCGGGGAGGAAAAACGGTCATTTGCGGCGACGGGTAATCCGGCGTGATCGCGGATCACCGGCAACGGGGGGTCGCGGAGATTTCGGGCAACGGCAAGAGGCCGATTCGACTGGGAGCTGCCCTATTCGGAAACGTAAGCCGTTGGTGTATCGGGAGTTTCCGCAACCCGGGTTCCATCGGGCGAAGCTTGGAGACGCTCGCGTTGGGCGATCTGTGCCGCCGCTTCGCGCCGCTCCAACTCTCGAACCCGTTCTTCCATCTCTTTACCCGGCTTGAAGGTAACCACGAACTTCTCCGGCACGGCGACTTTTTCGCCGGTCCGTGGATTGCGTGCCTTTCGGGGGGCTCGACGTTTGACCTCAAACACGCCGAAATTCCGAAGCTCGATGCGTCCTTCTTCGACAAGCGTCTCGACGATCGCGTCGAACGTTTTCTGGACGATCTCTTTCGTCTTCAGTTGCGTCAGTCCGATCTCTTCAGAGATGGTGCGAACAATCTCTTTCTTAGTCACGACTGGTTCTCCCTCGGGCAGGCAGATCGCAGGGTCCGACGTTAAGCTCACTCACGCTCCAAGTGTAGGTGACGTAACGACTAGAGTCAAGATCACTCGTCTGCCCGGAAGACAAACTTCCACGCACCCCTCCACGGAAAGACTCCGAGGGATCGTTGGCAGACGTACTGATCGTCTGGCGGTAAGTCCTTATTGTCAAAGAGCTTAGTCGTCGACGGCTGGCCCTGGCCCGTGGCGTTCTCCCTAAGTCATTGTGTCCCAACGACTAACGGGAGAAAATTTCGCCCGCTCATGGGGCCCTACCGTGCGGCGCAACCGAAGCTCACTCGCGGCAACGGTTGAACGTCTTTATCGGCCTCCCAACCGGCAAACTCCAGTCAGACCGAAAAATTCGCCAAATTCCTAGAATCTGAACCACCCGGAAGCGGGGGTCCTAGACCTTGATGATCGCGACGATGCGCTCGATTTCATCGGGCGACACGAGCCGTCCTCGGCCACAGCCGGGACATGCGTCGCGTGCTTCTTTCCAGGCCGCGGGCGTGCGAACATTGGACTGCCAGAACGGCCAGGTTCGGCATTGTCGGGGGCGAACGTGATAGACTTCGCACCGTCGTGTTTGCCCGTCGAACAAAATGCAGTCGCCGTCGGGCCGTTCCAGAAGGCTCTTGCGAATGCCCACCAGGCAAACGTATTGTTCTTCGAACGCCGGCACGTCCAATTTCAAGGCGGCAGCCATCGCTTCGATTTCGGCCTTGTTAAGCCAGACGTATCCCGGCGCTCCGGTGCAACAATCGCCGCATTCGGTGCATTGGAAGCGAAGGCCTTCTCCGTACCAGGGCTTCTTGCTCATCGTGGGGGCGTTCCTGTCAAAAAGGCCTCGGGGCAAAGCCCGGGGCTGAGGGAAGCAGACCGCGGAAGTTCAACCGCCGATCTGGTGCATGGTTCGTTTGGGGCGGGCGAACTCGCCGTTGTCGCTGCCGTGGCCCAACTTCTTCTCGCCAACAGCCGCCCGGACCAGCGATGCCAATGCGTCGTCGTCCGCGCCGCCGCGGAGCACCGCCCGGGCGTCCCACTCGCGAGTCGAGAACAAGCAGTTTCGGACCTGGCCTTCGGCCGTCAATCGCAACCGGTTGCACTGGCCGCAGAAGTGTTGCGTGACGGTATTGATCAGTCCGATTCGGCCCAAACCGTCGGCAAACTGGTACTGTGCGGCGGGAGCCTGTTGGTCTGAGGGCGAAACTCGCTGCAAGGGGGCGATTTCCCGGGTCAGTATATCGAGGATCTTGCGACCCGGCAGCACGCGACCGTTTGCCCAACGGCGGTCGGCATCCAGTGGCATGAACTCGATGAAGCGGAGTTCGAGGTCGTGGCGGCGGGCGAAACGGGCCAGGGGAACGGCCTCCTTTTCGGTCAGCCCGGCGATGGCCAGGGCGTTAAGCTTGATCCGGCGGAATCCGGCTTCCCGGGCCGCGGCGATTCCCTCCAGCACGCGGGGAAGCTCGTCGCGGTGGGTAATCTCGATAAACTTCTCGCGATCCAGCGTGTCGAGGCTGATGTTCAGCCGCCCGAGTCCGGCCGCCTTCAAGTCGGCGGCGTGGCGAGGGAGCAAAATTCCGTTGGTAGTCAACGCCAGATCTTCGATCCCCGGCACCGCGGAAAGCATCTGCACCAGGCGGCAGATGTTCTTCCGCACGAGCGGCTCGCCGCCGGTGAGCCGGACCTTTCGAATCCCCAACCGGGCCACCACCCGGACGAATCGTTCGATTTCCTCGAATCGCAGAATCTCGTCGTGCGACCGAAAGGCCATGCCCTTTTCGGGCATGCAATAGAAGCAACGGATATTACAGCGATCGGTCACCGACACGCGCA
>CAYUIQ010000192.1:0-17484 GCA_964444795.1 uncultured Planctomycetaceae bacterium | reverse complement strand
GTACACCCGCCGCTAAAGCATAAAACACGCCGTCATCTTGCGGAACCCCCCCCTGTCGGCTATCATCGGACTAGAAAACTAGGCGGTCGTGGCTCGGAGACATCGGGGTTTCGATATACCGTGCCACGAACAACCTCCGTCCTCATGCAGGAGAAACGACATGAAGTCTACCCTTGGCACGTCCTGGATCGCTCTGGTGGGTTTGTTCGCACTGCTGCTTTGTCGACCGCTGGCGGCGGCCATGCCGGAGAATTTGGCGAGCAAGGCGACGGCGTCGGCCACGTCGGAGCATAACGAACTGTACCTGGCCAAGTTCGCCACCGACGGCAAGATTCCCGCGGCCGGCAGCACGGCCGCCGATCGGGGCACCGCCTGGTGTGTGTTGAAGGATAAGTCGGGCGATCAGGCCGAGTTTACGCTCGAGTGGCCCAAGCCGGTCGAAGCGGCCGAGATCATCTATTGGGGACGCACCGCCTGGTTCGTGAACGAATGCTGGAAGGACTACGAGGTCTATCTCGACGACGCGGACAAACCGATCGCCAAGGGCACGTTCAAGATGTTGCACGGCCCGCAACGGGTGAAGTTCGCCAAGACTGCCACGAAAAAGATTCGCCTGAAGTTTCTCAACTCCCACGGCGGATTCAATCCCGGGGCGCTGGAGATCCAGGTCTTCGCCGCCAGCCCGACGCAGCGAGACCTGGCCCAGTTCATGCAGAAGACCAACCCGGGCAGCATGGTGGCAACGATCGCCACCGGCGAGATCGCCCCCGAGCACATTCGCCAGTTGATCGCCGAACTGGTCGAACTGCACGGGCCGAAGTACGCCCGGCAAGCCGAGCATCTGGCCCGACTGGAAGAACTCGAAAAGGCGATGGATGGGGCCGCCGAAGATCTGGCCGATGAGATCACCCACGAATTGCACATGCTGCAGCGCGACGTGCTGCTGTTCGACGTCGACAAGCTCGTCGTCATCCGCCGATTCGAGATCAACGCCTCGCACGTTTACACGTATCACTACGAGGGTTTTCGTCCCGGCGGCGGGCTGTATGTCGTCGATCCCCGCGATCCGGAGGCCGAGCCGTTGGAACTGGTCACCTCGCCCACCGGTCAGATCCTCGACTGCGATCTGTCGCACGACGGCCAAACCGTGCTGTTCAGTTGGCGGCAAATCCAAGACTCGGGCTACCATCTCTGGACAATCAACGTCGACGGCACGAATCTCACCCAGTTGACCGACGGCGAGTGGCACGACTACAACGCCTGTTGGCTACCCGACGGCGACATCGCGTTTCTCACCACCCGGGCGCCGCAGTTTGCCTACTGTTGGCACGCCCCGGTGGGCATCCTCCATCGCATGAGTCCCGACGGCTCAAACCTGCTGCAGCTTTCGGCCAACTACCTGAACGATTTCACGCCGTCGGTCCTGGAAGATGGGCGGTTGATCTACTCGCGTTGGGAATACGTCGACCGGCCGGCGATTCCGATTCAGAGCCTCTGGTCGATCAACCCCGACGGCACGAATCTGGCCGGCTTTTTCGGCAATCGGGTGCTCTCGCCGGGCACGTTCATGGAAGCCCGATCGATCCCCGGCACGCGGAAGATTATCTGCACGATGACCGGCCACAACGGTCCGGCCCGGGGCGCCATCGGCGTGATCGACCGCAGCCTGGGAGTCAACTCCCAACAGGCCATCACCAACATCACGCCCGACGTGCCCGTGCCCAACGTGAACCAGGGTAACGGCAACACGGGCGGATCGAAACTCTACAGTTGCCCCGTCCCGTTGGACGGCACGCGGTATCTGGTCTCGGCCAAGGGACCGGTCCAGGTGCGCACCCTCTCGGGCGCCTGCGTGTCGCTGGCGTTGCCGGCACCGAGCGACGGAATGCAGTACTTCTCGGCCCAACCGGTACGGCCAAAAGTACGGCCGCCGATCATTGCCGCCACGCTGTCGGTCGAATCGGCCACCGACGAGTACGCCACGCTCTTCCTCCAGGACGTCTACAACGGTCTGGAGCCGTATGTCCAGCGGGGCGACATCGCGAGCATCCGCATTGTCCGCGACATGGAGAAGAGCGTGCGGATCGATCCCGGCCTGCGGGCGTTCGGATTTCAGTTTCCAGTCATCTCCTGCGGAGCGACCTACGCCGGCAAGGACGTCTTGGGCGAAGTGCCGATCGAGCCCGACGGGTCGGCCTGCTTTCGTATCCCGGCCGGTAAGAACGTTTCGTTTCAAGCCGTCGACAAGCAGGGGCGCGTGGTGCAGCGGATGCGGTCGTTTACGCATCTCATGCCGGGTGAAATCCAGGGGTGCGTCGGCTGCCACGAACATCGCCGCCAGGCCTCGCGAGACCGGTTGCCGACGGCCTACTTCAAGACGCCCCGCGATATCGAGCCGCCCGAGTGGGGCGCCGGCGGGTTCGATTACTCCGAGGTCGTGCAACCCGTGCTGAACAAACACTGCATCGAATGCCACACCTCGGTCGATCCGCCGAAGGGGCTCGATCTGACCGGCGGCAAGACCGACTACTTCAACGTCTCCTACGATTGCCTTGCCCGAGAGGGACAAGGCCGGACGGGCACAAAGTACGTCAATTGGATTCCCACGTACAACGGCCACGAGTGGAATATCCTTGAGGTGACACCCAGGGCCTGGGGCTCGCCGCAGAGCAAGCTGGCCGAGGTGGTTCTCTCCGGGCATCACAACGAACGGGGCGAACCGCGGATCGAACTCAACGAAGCCGAGCGGCGGCGCATTCTGGCCTGGATCGACTTGAACGTACCCTACTACGGCACCAGCGAAACGGCCTATCCCAAGCAGCGAGGCTGCCGGCAACTCACGCCGCCGAACCTCGACGCCGTGCTGGCCGACGTGGCCAAGCGACGGTGCGCGGAGTGTCACAACGGCGGAAAGATCCCACGTCGCGAGTGGGTGCGCATCACCGAGCCGGAGATGAACCCCTTCCTGGTAGCCCCGCTGGCATTGGCCGCCGGCGGCAGCGAGAAGTGCGGCAAGGCCATCTTCACCGACCGCAAGGATCCCGACTTCCAAGCCATTCTGGCGGTGTTCAAGCCGATCGAAGAGTTGTTGAAGCAGAACCCCCGCATGGACATGCCCGGGGCGGAAGCGTCGGAGGAAGTGAATCGGTGTTGCCAGTAGGTGGCGTTGTCCGGAGAAGAGAAGAAACTGCACGTATCCCTTGTCCTGGTTCCCGCGATTCTTCCCTTCACCCCGAAATCGCGGGTTTCGCACGGGGCGGTCCGCCATCGACCTAACAGCCTGTTGAAAGAGGGGACTTTACCGGGATGTGTGCCACTGCTTGCTTGCAAGCAGTGCCTTTTTGCCGGGTTTCGTGCTCGAATCCACGGCACTGCTTGCAGGCAAGCAGTGGCACACGACTTTTCAACAGGCTGCGCTAACCCCCGCAACGATCGGGGGTTGTGCTTTCCTTGGCTTCCAAGTTCGGCTTAGCCGACAAAACGTTCTTGCCACGAAGGCTCTCGGCCGATCTTTCCCGAGGCCCGCAAATAGGCAATCACCTCGTCGGCCAGCCTCTCGGCCGGTTTGGCGCCGGCGTCGAGAACCATTTCGGGGTTTTCGGGCGGCTCGTACGGATCGTCGATGCCGGTGAAACCTTTGATTTCGCCGGCCCGAGCCTTCTTGTACATTCCTTTGGGGTCCCGTGCTTCACATACCTCCAGCGGTGCATCGACGAAGATCTCGATGAAATCACTCTCCTCGACCATCGCCCTGGCTCTGTCACGGTCTGCTCCATAGGGGCTGATAAAGGCCGTGATCGCAAGCACCCCGGCATCGCAGAAGAGTCTGGCCACCGTACCGATCCGGCGGATGTTTTCCTCGCGATCCTCGGCCGAGAATCCCAGACCGAACCGCTGAGCGAACGCCTCCCCATGCTGTTCCTTCAGCATCGCCGGTCCGGCGTTTAGGCCATGGCGGATGTTATCCCCATCGAGTACAACGACGTGGATGCCCATGGCGTGGAGCTTGTGGTCGACCAGATTGGCCACGGTGCTCTTGCCGCTGGCACTCAGACCGGTGAACCAGAGGACACTTCCACGGTGTCCGTTGACTTGCTCCCGCTCCTGACGGGAAACGGCGTGCTCGTGCCAGTGGACCTCAATTGCGGAGTGATCTTTCATGGTCATGGGTCCCCCTTCATGGGATCGTGGTTACCAAAGAAGCTTTGCAAACGTAAGAATTCCCAGCAGGCAGGTTACAGCGCCCACACTGCAACGCATTACCGACTCGGGCAGTCGTCGAACCGTCAAGGTTGCCATCGGCACCGACAAGACCGCTCCCGCGGTCAGCGGAACCGCCAATGCAAAATCAAGTCCCCCGCGGATCACCACGTATGCCAGCAACCCAACAATGCACGTGAACGCTTCGGCTATGGAAGTGATGGCAACGGCACTCTTGGCCGGCATGCCGGAAACAATCTGGCCGGCCGTGACCAACGGGCCGTAGCCACCGCCGCTGAGTCCCTTGTTGAAGGCCGCCACCGCGCCCACGGCAACTATGTGCCCGCGCCGATATCGAAGCCGGCGACGAATCGTCGCCAAGGTTGCTATGCCGACCGACAGAATAATGATCGCGATGATCGCCGTGAGCCAGAACTTAGGCAACCGGAGCGCGAGGGTGACGGCGGTAACGGCCCCCACCACGCTGAGCGTTGACAGTAACACCGCTGTCCCACAGGCCTGGCGGTCGCGCAAGAAATCGACGTTTCCGTCACGATGGTGCATCAAGCCGGCGATGGTGCCTGAAACAGACTCGCTCAACAGGACGCACGGCACGATTTGCAGGGGTTCAAATCCGGCCAGCAGCAACAGCGGGGTGAGCGTGGTGCCGTATCCCATGCCCAGGCTGGAGTCGATGTACTCGCAGAACATTGCCGTCAGAAAAATGGCCAAGACTACGCCGGGCCCCAAGCCCGTCAGGTCGGGTACCAGGCGCAAGTCGGGTACGGCCGCCTGAATGACCAGCAACAGCACGATGGTCAGAACTACCGCTGCCCAGATGCGGACGCGTTTTCCGCGCAAGCCCGCCGCGCGGGGCAACTTATGGATCAAGGTGGATTCGGACACTCCCGTTCTCCTTCCGCTTGGGTCAATCATTCTGCCGGGGCAAACGAGCGGGTGGGACGAACTGCGATGCACAGTCAGCCCACTCGCTCCCCTCCCGTAAAGCAAACTCCATGCCGATACTCATTCAGGCGGTCCCGGCCCCGCGTAAACGGGAGAAGTGGGCAGACGGGAGAGTCCACGAAGCATATTACGGTCCACGATGGCCGCGATCACCGGGATTGGAGGGTATCGAACAGCTATCCCGTGACATATACTGGATACGAGCCGTTAGATATGGTAGCTTTTCTGTTGATAATCATAGGGTATGCCCATGGAGAAGTTCCAGACTGTCCTCTTGAGCGTCTGGCGAGAGGCCTGCCGTCACATCGAGATCGGTGAATCGACAGAGACGATCTCGGCGATTCTGACGCGGCACATGCCGATCCACCAGATTCTCGTGCGGCGAATCGACGGCCGGCACGGCTGCCTGGAAACCGTGGCCGTGGGGTTGGCGGCATCGGGACACCTTCCACCGGATGCGCGCACGGAGTGTTCACCTTCTCAATTGAAGAAGCTGCTGTCGTGGTGTAGGCGAGGCAAGGTCGCGAAACGCGGTAGGCAAGCATCGCTCAGCGGCGAGTTGGCGGCTATTGTGCCTGCCGGAATTGAGGGGGATGTACTGGCCGGACCGCTCGGAGCTCGGGACGAGCACTTTGGTGTCTTGGTGCTGGTCACCCCCCCGAAGCGGGCGTTCAATGCCCGGCACATGCGATTAATGCAGGTGTTGCTCGATCCGTTCTCGGTAGCGTTGGACAACGATCGGCGACTTCGGGAAATGGCCGCGATTCGAGAGGCCGCCGAGGCGGAGACACGTTTGCTGCTCACCCGCCTCGGTCGGAAGAAGCTGGAGGACACGATTGTTGGTGCCGACTCGGGACTGCGCGCGGTGATGGAGCGGGCGGAACTGGTAGCTCGCTCGGACGCACCCGTGCTCATCTTCGGAGAAACGGGCACCGGAAAAGAGCTGCTTGCCAGAGCCGTTCACGCTCGGTCGGCCCGATGCGCCGGACCGATCATTCGGGTGAATTGCGGCGCGATTCCACCCGAACTCATCGACTCGGAACTGTTCGGCCACGAGAAGGGTGCCTTCACCGGTGCCGTTGAGACGCGCAAAGGTTGGTTTGAGCGTGCGGACGGCGGCACGTTGTTCCTGGACGAGATCGGTGACCTTCCGCATGCCGCACAAGTCCGCCTACTCCGGATCTTGCAGGACGGCTGGCTGGAGCGCGTGGGAGGCCAGCATCCGATCAACGTGCAAGTACGGATTGTGGCGGCCACGCACCGGGACCTGGCTGGCATGGTGGCCGAAGGGAAGTTCCGAGAAGACCTGTGGTATCGCCTTGCCGTTTTCCCGATGGTCCTGCCCCCGCTGCGCGAACGGCATGAAGACATCCCGGAACTCGCCAAGCACTTCGCCGAACGTGCCGCCACGCGGTTCGGTCTGCCGCTGGTCATGCCCGCGCAAGACGGCATCAACCTCCTCATGTCCTACCCGTGGCCAGGCAACGTGCGGGAGTTGGCGGCCGTGATTGATCGAGCCGCTATTCTGGGCGACGGCGAACGATTGGAGATCGGCAAGGCCCTCGGAGTCGATGCGGGGTGGCCAACTTCACCGGTCGCCGGGAACGGACCGAAACCTAAACGCGTTTCCGCCACATCCGAGATAGTCACCCTGGACACTGCCATAAGGCACCACGTCGAAACAGCCCTGGCCGCAACGAAAGGACGCGTGGAGGGACCTCACGGCGCAGCGCTCCTGCTCGATATCAACCCCCATACGCTGCGTGCGAGAATGCGCAAGCTGCGGATCGACTGGAAGCGGTTTCGTGATGATTGATCTGTTCCGAACATCGGGAAGGCACGCGAAGAGCCGCATCGAAAGGCGGCAGAGCCGGCTCGAAGAGTTGGAGTGCCGGAATTCCTGCCAACTCAACTGCCAAATCCGCTGGGTGCCACGTAGCAGACCAGCGACCCGTTGACCAATTCAATCTGCCCGTCGGCCGGTGGCGGCGGGCCGTCGGCCCGCGGGTAGATGTCTTCCGGGGAGTCCGCCGCCGTGTCGACAAACAATCGCCAGGGTACCCGACGCACCGACGCCGGAAGACTGAAGATGCGGGGAAGTGTGCCGGCGTGGGCCATGAGCAACAGGTGGCGGCCCGGCGGCGAGAGATCGTCTTTCGGCGGGACCGCGGCCAACATACAGATCAGGCTGTGGTCGTCCTGGTTCCAGTCGACCTCGGCGCCGTCGGCATTGAACCAACTCACGCCGGGAAAGCCGTCCGGGCGGCTGGCACCGCCGTCGAGGAAATCCCGCTGCCGGACCGTCGGCTCGGCCAGACGGAAAGCGATCAGTTCCTGACAGAATCGCCGCAACTCGGCATGACGCGAGACCAGCTTCCAGTCGAACCAGGAGACCGGGTTGTCCTGGCAGTAGGCGTTGTTGTTACCCCGCTGGGTTCGGCGGCATTCATCCCCGGACACCAGCATCGGCGTGCCCTGGCTGAGGAAGAGCGTGGCCTGCATGTTCTTCAACTGGCGCAGCCGAACTCGCTGGATCGTGCGCCGCCGGGTCGGACCCTCGACGCCGTAGTTGTCGCTGTTGTTCTGATTGTCGCCGTCGCGGTTTCCCTCGCCGTTGTCCTCGTTGTGTTTGCGGCTGTAGCTGACCAGATCGTTGAGCGTGAAACCGTCGTGGGAGGTGATGAAGTTGATGCTATGGTACGGGCTCCGCCCGCCGGCCTGATAGAGATCGCTGGAACCGGCCAATCGCGTGGCCAGCGAGCCGAGCGTATGGGAGTCGCCGCGCCAAAACTTGCGAATGTCGTCGCGATACCGCCCGTTCCATTCCGCCCAGCGAAGGTCGCTGCCGAACGTACCCACCTGATAGGCGCCGGCCGCGTCCCAGGCTTCGGCGATGATTTTCGTGTCGGCCAGCAAGGGATCCTCGCCGATCGTCTCGACCACCGGCGGGTTGGGGACCAGCTTGCCGTCGCGCCCGCGACTGAGAATCGACGCCAAATCAAACCGAAACCCGTCGACGTGATAGTTGTGAACCCAGTGGCGCAGACAGTGGAAGATCAACTCGCGCACGATCGGATGGTTGCCGTTGACCGTGTTGCCGCAACCGGAGAAATTGCGGTAGTATTGGCCGCCGCTTTCCAGCATGTAATAGACGCGATTCTCCAGTCCCTTGAAGCTCAAGACGGGGCCCCGCTCGTTGCCCTCGGCGGTGTGGTTGAAGACCACGTCGAGGATCACCTCGATGCCGGCCTGATGCAAGGCGCGAACCATTTGCTTGAACTCGACGACCTGGCACCCCGGTTCGGTCCCCGCCGCGTATCCCCGATGCGGCGAGAAGAAGGCCAACGGATCGTAACCCCAGTAGTTGGGATGGTCGGGCTTGTTACCCTGGCAGTCGAAGATCGGGAATTCGTGGACGGGCATCAACTCGACGGCCGTGACGCCCAGCGACTGCAAGTAGGGAATCTTCTCGATCACCCCGAGATACGTGCCCGGGTGCTGGACACCGCTGGAGCGACCCTTGGTGAATCCGCGAACGTGAAGTTCGTAAATGATCGTTTCGGAAAGTTCCCGACGCAAATGCCGGTCGCCCTTCCAATTGAATTCCTGGCTGCTGACGACGCACTTCGGCGGCCGGATAATGCCGTCGTCGGCCGACTGAAAGTGGCCGGCCAGCGCGCCGGCGTACGGATCGATCAGCCGGGCGTTGGCGTCGAAGCGATGGCCGCGTTCGGGCTCATGGGGACCTTCGGTTTGATAATGGTAGAGTTGGCCAACTTGCACGCCGGGAATGAACATACTCCAGATGTCACCCCAACGGTTCAGATCGCGATCGAAATCGATCGTTTCCGACGGATCCCGATCGTCCACCCGGTCGTACAGCAACACGCGCATGGCGGTCGCCGATCGGCTGAAAACGACGAACTGAACGCCGTCCTCGTGAGGGATCGCGCCGTAGGGCAACGGGTGAGCGAAATTCAGTGAAGGAAGCCGCTGGAACATGGTGTATCCAAAGGCCGGTAGTGATGTCAGAGAGGTTGTGTCGAACATACCAGATTGTTCCGCGGGCGCCTAAAGGAGGATTGGGTCCAAAGGATTTCCGTCCGCCGGCCACCGGGAGCAAGTTCCACCGGTGGAGCGGCGCAGTTGCGTACGCTAACTCTTTTCGGAAATTCAAACCCTTCGGATCAGCCAACTCGACGGGGAATCGGCCAAAACCCTACCTTGGCGATCGGACCATTCCGATGCGCGAAAGCGTACCATGCCGGGCAACAAAGCCAAAGTGGTCCGGCGCGGTAGTACGCCCATCCAATCGTAGCACGCGGAAAGACGAAGTCTTGGCCCGGTAACGACTTATCCTTGCCATACCCAACCCCCCCGAGTCTTACGAAGGGCGGGGACTCCCCACTTTCGGGTGGATATCCCCAAACGAGAAGGCGGACGATAGCCCCGAAGAGCTACCGTCCGCCTTGAAGTTCGATGAGCCCCTTGGAATTCGATGAGGCAATGTGTGGCGGGAAGTTCTATTCCTCGATGTGGAATACCGCGTGACAGGATTCGCAGCTTTCGCCCAACCGTTCCATGGCGGCGGTAGCCGCTTCTTCGTCCTGAGCGCGGATCGCCGCGTTGACGGCTCCGGCCGCGTCGCGCATTTCAGCGCTAAAGCCGTACCACTGCTGTACTTGCACGTCGTCTTTTGCCTCATGGGAATCGGCCAAGGCTCCCTGGCCAATGGCCGCGATGACCGCCGAGAAGCCGGCCGTGTCGTCGGCTTTGGACTCAAACCGTGATCCGCGGATATAGCGTTTCAGCTTGCTGTTGATTCGCGGGACTTGCTCCATCAGGGCCTCCAGCGAGGCAACTTTCTCCCACTTCAACTCGCCACCGGCGGTACCGGCGGCAGCGGCTTTCACGGCGGCAACGCCCGCTTTGGCAGCCGCGTAGTCCTCGGCGACGGCAAGCGCCTGGGCGGCTTTCAACAGGCCCGGAGCCGCGGCCTTGTACTTGTTATCCTCGTCGTGGAGCCCCAGAGCCAAGGCGATCACCACCACGGTGCTGGCGTCTTTGACGAGCGTTTCCTGCGAGTCTTCAAATTCTTCTTCGCTCTCGACCGCTTCCTCCAACTCCTCCAGATACTCACCCAACTGAGTGGACAAGTCCGCCGCCGGGGCAAAACTGGAGACTTTCGGGGCAGGCGGCGGGTCGGCCAAGGCGACACCTCCGACAGCCAGAACACCAAGGACCACCAATACGGCGGGTACACAACTGCATCGAGTCGCTAATCTCATCTGTGGATCCTTTCGATCGCCAAGACCAGTGAAGTGAACCTCACGAGGGAAAGTACTTTACTTCGATTCGGGGGTTAAAATACACCCGTCAGTTTCTGTTGGTTACGCGGGAGTATTTTCAATTCTAGCATCCCAATCTCGCACGTTCAGCACCCGCTGTCAAGGATTATCCCGGTTAGGTAGCCTGGGGATACCGTGTCGAAGAGATGGATCCGCCGTCCGCGCCATGCTTGTCCTCGCGCGACCACTTTTCTCCGGCAGCCCTTCTCGCTTACAATCGGGGGAACCGCCGGGAGCCGAGCAGCAGACACGCCACCGCCGGAACGGTTTCCGACGCGAGCCAATCGAGGATAATGATGGCCAAAACCACCTATAAAGACGCGGGAGTCGACCTCGATGTGTATCGCGAGTCGATGGCCCGCCTACCCCGGCTTGTCGCCCGAACTCATACCCCCCGCGTCATGTCCCTAATGGGGGGGTTCGCCGGCCTTTTTCAGCTCGATTTCGCCGGCGATCTGTTTGCCCGGCGGTATCGCGACCCGGTGTTGGTCGCCTGTACCGACGGCGTGGGTACCAAGCTCAAGCTGGCCGATGTGACGGGCATTCACAATACGGTGGGCATCGATCTGGTGGCGATGAGTGTGAACGACGCTGTTTGCTGTGGCGCCGAGCCGTTGTTCTTCCTCGACTACGTGGCCATGCCCAAGGACGATCCTTCGCTGCTGGAGCAAATCGTCGAGGGGATCGCCACCGGCTGCGCCGAGAGCGACTGTGCGCTGCTTGGCGGCGAGACGGCCATCATGCCCGACCTCTATCGCCAGGGGGATTACGATCTGGCCGGGTTTTGCGTCGGAGTGGTCGAACGGCGGCACGTGATCGACGGGTCGGCGATCGCCCCCGGCGACGTCGTCATCGGTGCGGCTTCGGCCGGGCTGCATTCCAATGGGTTCAGCCTCGTGCGCAAAGTTGTTTTCGACGTGGCCAAACTGGAGGCATCGGCTTTCATCGACGAACTGGACACGACCGTCGGAGACGCGCTGATCAAACCGACACGACTGTACGCCCGACCGGTACGGAAGATCCTCACCCATTACCGCGTAAAGAGCGTCGTTCACGGCATCGCCCACATCACCGGCGGCGGACTGCACGAGAACCTTGAGCGGATCCTGCCCGAGGGCGTCGAGGTGTCCATCGAGCGCAACAGTTGGACCGTGCCGCCGATCTTTCCCTGGCTGGCGAAACTCGGCGAAATCGACGCCGACGAGATGGACCGCGTTTTCAACATGGGCGTCGGGCTGGTGCTGGTGGTCAGTCCGTATTACGCCGAAAGCGTCCGCGCCCAGTTAGCCTCCTCGGGCATCGAAAGCTGGCAGATCGGCGAAGTGAAGGCAGGCGAGCGGGGGGTGCGCTGGGGGTGATCTCAGGTGCCACTGCATTTTGCCAGTGCCTCTTGACCTCGTAGCTTGCATCTTGCCCTGCCAAGACAATCCCAAGCGGCAATCGATTCTGCCCCGTGGAAATAGGATCCAGGTGGATCGGCCTTTCTAGGAGCCGAGAAACACCAGTATTGCTTCAAGGCGATCAACTCGGACAAATGCTTGTTGGTCGTTCCCAAGTGCAAGCTTCGGGCAAAAGAAGCACTGGCAAGATGCCAGTGGCACCCGAGCGATCTTCGATTTGGCCGACAAGTTCCGGCTTGCGGATGGTGTGATGAACGGCGTTACACGGGGGCAAATTGACCGTTTGCCGTGATGCTTGCCCTGCCTTACGTCTACACCCGAAGCACCGCCCGTTGTTCATTTACCCGATGGTCGCACCGCATCGAGCGCCTCCAGCAGCGACTCGGTCGTGTAGCCATCGAGGAACGTGACCGGGTTGTAGGGGTCTTCGGGGGAGAAGATCGCCAGCACGGGTACCTGCTTGGCGCCCAGGTCGGAGAGCATCTCCTTGGCCACGGCGGCATGGTTCGGTGCCGAGAGGTTGGCTTTTAGGGGGACGACCCCCTTCTCCTTCATCGCCTCGCGGACTTCCGGCACGTTGAGAAACTGCGCCTCGAGAAACTTGCACGTGCCGCAGTAGTCGGCCGTGAAATCGATCAGCACCGGCTGTTTCCGCGCGAGCGACTGCTCGAACCCCGGCCAGGTGAACGGCTGCCAACGAATGTCGTCGCCCTCGTACCGACCGGCCACTTCCAGGTCTTCCTTGAAGCGGTGGTCCATGACGTCGTGCAGGCCGCCAAAGGCAAGTTTTCCCGAGGCGAACTCGTCGATGCCCGGGAACATCACCAGCCACGCCAAGCCGACGGTCACCGCGGCCGTCAACCAGGCGCGCAGTCGCTGCTCGGGCGGTGCGGTCAGCGGCACGCGTCCCACCAGCCAACATGCGATCCACACACCGAACAACAGCCCGAGGGTGGGCACCATGTAGGGCCAGTGCATGAACGTGAAGATAAACACGACGGTTCCCAACAGCACAAACCCCATGATCTGCTTGAACGTATCCATCCACGCGCCCGGCTTGGGCAGAAAGGCGATGAGGCGTGGAAACGCGCCGATCAGCAGGTACGGACTGGCCATTCCCAGCCCGACGCTGAAGAACGACAGGTAAATCACGTGGGCCGGTTGACGGACCGCCCAAGCCAGCGCCGTGGCCATGAACGGCCCCGTACAGGGCGTTGCCAGAACGGTGGTAATCACCCCCTTGGCAAAGGCCCCGCTGAGACCCTCGTGTTGGGTTGCCGCCAGGGCCTTACCGCTGCCCACGAACCCGGGGATCGGGATCTCCCAAACCCCCAAGAAGCTGAGCGCCATGGCAAACACGATGGCGGCCAGCGTGATGTTGAACGCCGGATACTGGAATTGCTCCCCCCAACCCATTTCCAGGAGATTGGCCGCGGCGGCCAGAGCCAAGAACACCGAAATCAGGCCCGCCGAGTAGGTCAGATTCAACAGCAAAGCCTGCCGACGGTCCTGACCGGCTTGCTCGACGAACGAAAGGATCTTCAGCCCAATAACCGGCAGCACACAAGGCATCAGGTTCAAAAGAATCCCGCCGAAAAACCCGAGTACGATCGTTCGCCAGAACGACTTGCTGTCGAATCTGGCGGCCGAGTTGGACTTCAGCTTCTCGCGCTCGTACCACCCCGGAGCGCTGGCCGGCGAAGTGGTCTCCACATCGGCGGACGGGTAAGCCGGATCGTCGGGAAGTTGGAGCGGGGACTCGGAGACGCCCGGCCCGACCTCGGGAATCTGTGGCAACGGAACCACTTCGGAAGGCGCGGCCAACTGCTCCGGCGGAAGAGCCACGCCGCGGCCCTGGTGGGCGACAAAGGGGAAATTTTTCGGCGGTAGGCAGCCGGTTTCCGTACAGATTTGCCCGTACACGCCGCCGGTGATCTGCAACCCCCGCGGATCGCCTTTCAGCGAAATCGGAGCGTGCCATACGACCTCGCCATGGTGGATCTCGACGATCGCATTGTTGAAGCCCGGCTCCGGCTTCTTCTCGGGCGGCGGATATGCCTGAAACGGCCCCAACTGCGTGAATGCCGCGCTCCGGTCCAATCGGATCTGGGTGGTGATCGGCCCGATCCCCTTGGGCTGAGTGATCGAGTAGACGTGCGACCCCTGGGTGACCGTCGCGATGACAAACAGCCGGGCGGGCTGGTCCGCGGTGGCCGGTGTGTACTCGCCGCGGACTTCCATCCCGTCGCCGCTACCGAGCGGGTCGAGAAGGCTGCCGATCTCTCCCGGAGGAGCCGCTGGAAGCTCGGGAAACGGTTGCCCCATCACGAAAGAACCAACCGACAGCCATGCGATCATACAGGCGAAAATGCCGCCGGAGCGAAGCAGCGTCTGACGTAGCGGCCAGCGTGTCGAAGCGAAAAGAAGCATATTCATCACGGTCGATTATTCCTTGGGATTCCGGTGAACTCGATTACCCCCCCCAATCTTACGTGTTTCGCGACGATCGATCAATGGCGGTGTCGCCTCGGCCGCCGCCAATTCGTACCGATGCGCCGGCCGATCGGTCGGTTACATCTCTTGTACGATGGGCTTCCAGCCCGTCGCTTGGGGGCTATCGACGGGCTGGAAGCCCATCGTACGACGCTCTGGCAAATACCGCCCCCGTTGCATTCCGAGATACCCCCCCAATTCCACCCGCAACGCCCCAGGTTCCTGTGGGTATAGCGAATATGGGGCGGATCGGGGGTATATAGCGGTCCGATAAACAGTATGGATACCCACAAACAGTCACCGTGAGAGAGCCCGATGAGCAAATCAGCCTTTTCGTTCGTTTTGGCCGCAACGATCGTCCTTTCGGCGCCGAATTCGCCCGCACACGACGACCCCGGCGACACGCCCTCGGTGTCCGAGGGCACGGCAACGGTGGCCGCCGGATCGACGACGACGAGTTCCGGATCGGCGGCATCGACCGCCTCGAAGCTTACGACCGTGAAGAAGATCGAGTTCGCGACACTCATCAAAGACGCCACGACGATCGACGGCCTGCTCAAGCTGTATCGCAAGGAGAACAAGCTCTACGCCGAGATTCCCGGTAGCCGGTTGGATAAGGATTTCATCGTTCTGATTTCAATCGCCCGGGGGATGGGCGAGAGTCCGCTGCTGGGCGGAATGAGTTGGGGGTTTGGCGACGATTGGCTTTGGCAGTTTCGCAAAGTCGATGAACGGATCCAGGTAGTACGGCGAAATGTTCGTTTCACGGCCGCCAAAGGAAGCCCCGAAGCTCGGGCGGTCAAGTTGGCTTACACCGACAGCGTTCTGTTCAGTCTGCCGATCGTGTCCGCGAGTCCCGACGGCGCCGACGTGGTCGATCTGTCGACCGTGTTCATGGGCGACCTGCCGCAAATCAGCAACGTGCTTTCGGGGTTCACGTTTTCCAAGGACAAGTCGAGTTGGGCGACGGTCAAGTCGTTTAAGGACAACGTCGAGTTGGAAGTCGCCGCCACGTATTCCTCCAGCGGGAAGACGGGGTTCGACACCGTGGCCGACAGCCGCGGCGTGACGGTCAACGTTCACTACTCGATCAGCCTGCTGCCGGAAACCGGTTACACACCGCGTGTGGGCGACGATCGGGTGGGATACTTTCTCACGGCCACCAAGGATTTCTCGAAGAAGAGCGGCCACGATCGGTTCGTGCGATACGTCAACCGCTGGGACCTTCGCAAGTCGGACGCCTCGGCCGAACTGTCGCCGCCGAAGAAGCCGATCGTCTTCTGGATCGAGAAGACGGTGCCTTACGAGTACCGTAAGCCGATTCGCGAAGGCATTTTGGAGTGGAATCGGGCGTTCGAGGCGGTGGGCATCGCCAACGCGATCGAAGTACGCCAACAGCCCGACGACGCCGACTGGGAACCCGAGGACATCAACTACAACACGTTTCGCTGGATCACCTCAGGCGCCGGTTTTGCGATGGGGCCCAGCCGCGTGAACCCGACAACCGGCGAGATTCTCGACGCCGACATCATTTTCGACGCCGACTTCCTCCTCTTCTACCAGGAGGATTACGACGTATTGACCGTTGACGAGCCGTCCGATTCAATCGACGGGCATTTTGGTGACTGCGGCACTTCGCGATGTGGCTGCACGCTCAACCGCGATATCGCCCGCGAATTGGCCTTCGGCTGGGCGTTGCTCGAAGGGCAAGAGCCGTCGGTTGCCGAAAAAGCGAAGAAGGCGCTGGTCACGCAGGCTCTGAAGGAGACCGCGATGCACGAAGTGGGACACACGCTGGGCCTGCGCCACAACTTCCGGGCCAGCGCGTGGCTTTCGGCCGAGGAGATGGCCGACCGCGAGAAAACCGCCTCGACCGGACTGGCCGCCTCGATCATGGACTATCTGCCCATGAATATCGTACCGCTGCAGGCCGATCAGGGCGATTACTTTAGCCAAACGATCGGACCGTACGACTACTGGGCAATCGAGTACGGCTACAAACCGCTGGACGGCGGCACCGAAGGGGAACGGGCCGATTTACGGAAGATCGCCGCCCGCTGCGCCGAACCGGCCCTGGCGTACGCCACCGACGAAGACACGCGGAGCAACGATCCCGATCCGCTGGTCAACCGGTTCGATCTGGGCAAGGACCCGTTGGAATTTGCCAAGCTCCGGCTCGTGCTGATCGAGGAAGCGTTGCCCGGATTGGTCGATCGGTTGGCTGACGAGGGCGAGGATTACCACCGCGTGCGCCGGGCGTTCAATATCCTTCTTTCTCTGCGGGCCAGCGCGATGCACTTCGCCGCGCGGCATATCGGGGGGCTGTACGTCCATCGCCATCATCGGGGCGATCCCGACGCGCGCCCACCGTTCGTGGTGGTCGAAGCCGCCAAACAGCGCGAGGCACTTGCCCTGCTGGAGGAACACGTGTTTGGCGAAACCGCGTATCAATTCCCGCCCGATCTGTACGCCCACCTGTCTCCGGCATGGTGGTCGCACTGGGGCACGACGACCAACCCGCGGTCCGACTATCCGATCCACGAAGTGATTCTTACGTGGCAAAGCCGAGTATTGAGTCAGCTCCTCTCGTCGATCACGCTGGAGCGGCTGGTCGATTCGGAGTTGAAGGTGCCGGCCGATCAAGACGCCTTCACCGCGGCCGAGCTGATCGAGCGGCTGACTTCCGCCATCTTCGGCGAGGTTGAGGGGCTTCAATCGGGCAAATTCACCAACCGCGAGCCGGCCATCCATAGCCTGCGACGTAGTCTGCAGCGTGAGTATCTCAGCCGGCTGGCCAACTTGGCGCTGGGAAATACGGCCGCACCGATCGATTGCCAAACCGTGGCCACGGTGGAACTCCGAGCGCTCGAAGCCCGGGTCCGAAGGGTCTTGGCGGGCAAAACCCAACTCGACACCTATACCCGAGCCCATCTGACCGAAACGGCCGGCCGCATCCGAAAAGTGCTCAATGCCCAGTTCGAACTGCGAAACCCGTAGCACAGACGGAGTACTACCCACCTGCTAGCCCGGATTATTCACGGGTTTGTAGCTGCGTTCGCCAGAACGTGGGGCGTACC
>CAYUIQ010000191.1:0-17683 GCA_964444795.1 uncultured Planctomycetaceae bacterium | reverse complement strand
ATTCGGCCGCGATTCGGTGAGGCTGCTAACCAGACGAGGACTCCTGACGGTACCCGTGGCCGAGATTGTCGAACTCCATTTACCCTGTCGCGATCCGTGGCAAGCGTACTTTGAACAACAGGCCGTGCTCTGCCCGGAGGGAGCGTCGCCGATCGTTTACCTGGAGACCACGGGCGGCGCGCGATTGACCGTTTCGCCCGGGCGGGCCACCGTTCGCGGCTCAACCGCGGCGCAGGGGCAACTCCGCTGGTGGTCCGTTGTCCAGCCGGCGTGGTGCTTGGATCCGCTCTACGTCGCCGCCGATACGATTCGCACGCGCGTGGCATTGGAGCCTTATGAAGTACCGCTGACCCGGATGATGCCCGTCGAATCGCGCGCGGGCGCGGCGTTCAGCGGGGCCCGGCGCCGGCGGATCGACCGCAACGTGCAAGGCGGACCGCTGGCCGCCGGCGGAGAGACGTATCGCTGGGGGCTCGGTGTGAATGCACCGAGCGAACTGACGTTCTCGCTACCCGCCTTCGCCGTGGCGATTCGCACGCGCGTCGGGCTGGACCGGATCGCCGGCGACGGCGGTTGCGCCCGGGCGCGGATTTTCGCCGGCTCGACCCAAGCGAAACCGCTCTACGAAAGTCCCGTGCTGGTCGGTTCGGAGCAGACGGTCGACTCGGGCCGGATCCTGCTTCCCCCCGCGGCCGATGATGCCCCGCGGCAACTGATCCTGCAAGCCGACCCGGTCCATAAGAATCCGCCCGAGGGAGCCGACCCGCTGGACATCCGCGATACGCTCGATTGGCTCGAACCGGTTCTCCAACTCGATCCCGGGCGCCTCCGCGCCGAGGTGGCCAGGCAGTCGGAGCATTCGATCGCCCCGTGGCAAGACTGGACCGTGGTCGAGGGACGCAAAGCGTACCGGCTGGTCAATACGTGGGACCACGTCGATCCCGCGCCCAGCCGATTTCGAACGACCGTCACCGCGGCGGGCGGACCGCTGACGTTGACCCGTGAGATACACGCCGATGCGGAGTCTCGTTGGCTTGTGGCCAGTGTGAGCCAGCCAGAGACGGGCGCGAGTAGTCCCGCGACCATCGAGGTCTTCGTCAACGATGAAACGGTTGCGCAACACGAGGTGCCCCTTCGCAACGGCGAGACTCGCGCCCCGCCGCCGCTGGCCGTGTCGCTGGCGAAGTATGAAGGCCGGGACGTGACGCTGCGGATCGTCCAATCGGGCGGCGGCCCGGTCTACTGGGAAGCACTCGACCTGGCGGATCACGTCCGCGGCCTGCTGTGTCTATATGAAGACGACGGCCGGTTCGAGGTCCTCGACGGTGTACCGGCCGATTCGGTCGAGCTGACCGAGGAAGACCGATTCGCCGGTGATCGGGCGGTGAAGATATCGGCCCCGAGCCGTGTTCGGCTGATTCATTCGGGCGATACGTTGCGTATCCGGAAGTATCCGGAGTGGGGTGAATACCGCTACATGCGTTTGGCCTTTCGCAAAGTCGGCGGCGGTCGCGTGTTTCTGGAGTTGGACCATGCCGGGGAGACCAAGGAACCGGCCCGTTACGATGCCGGACGCGGCGAGCCGTGCGGGGGTAGCGCCATCCGATTGTGGCCGTGGGACTTGCCCGACGCGTGGATCGCGCCGACGATCGACCTGCACGGCGATCTGGGCGACGTCGACCTCTCGGGCCTGATGCTCGGTTGCCCCGACGGCGGGCATGTGTTGTTCGACCACATCTACCTGGCACGTACTTGGGACGACTTCAACCATCTGCCCCCCTGTCCCTCGGCCGACGAGACCAACCGGCGGGCACGGATCGCCCTGTCGAGTTCCGTTCGGCAGCGGGCCATGCCGGCGATGGTCGCGTTCGATCGCGGCAACGGATCGTACGGCAGCGGGATTCTCGTCGACTCCGACAAGGGGATCGTGCTAACGGCCGGGCATCTCATCGCCGGCTCGAAGCGGCAGTTCGACGTCTATCTGCCCGACGGAAGCAAGGTCGCCGGCCAACGATTGGGCATCGATCGGGCGGCCGACGTCGGGGCGTTGCGACTGGAGGGAAAAGGCCCCTGGCCGAGCGTGGAGATCGATTTCCAGCCTCGTCCGTCGTATCCCGAGGACCTGTTCTATCTGCCCATCGCTCATCCCAAGGCGTTTGAGCCGGGCAAGGAACCCGAGGCGGATCTTTGCACCGTTCGCGGTCGTCGCCCCGACGACGGCCTGCTCGATACCAACTTCTCGTTCGACGGACGATGCCGGGGCGGGCCGCTGTTGGACCACGCCGGCAAGGTGATCGGCGTCCATTCGCGATACTATCCGTCGTCGCGGGCATGCCTTTACGTCCGCGCGGAAGATTTCGCCGCCACCTGGCCTCGCGTCGTCGCCGGCGAAACGCTCGGCATCTGGCCGGCGAGTATCTGCCCGAAGATCGGCGTGATCGTTACTTCCACCGCCGACGGCTGCCGGATCCGCGTCGTCGATCCCCAGTCGCCGGCCAAGGAGGCCGGTCTTGCCGTCGACGACCTGATTGTCGGCATCGACGACACCGAAGTTCGCAGCCTGGAGCAGATGAACGGCTACTTCGCCGGCAAAGATCCGGGTAACGAGGTAACCGTCCGGCTACAGCAGGGCGAAAAGACACGCGATCTACGGATTCGCCTGATGCAGCATCGCGTGGTGCGCGCCAAGCCGGAAGAGTGACCGGGGCTAAACGCTTGCTTACCGTTCGATCCCCGCGCGGGCCAGCACGCCTTGGTGGTAGTAGTGTTTCACTTCGCGCATTTCGGTGACCAGATCGGCCCGGTCGATGATCCGCTGGTGGGCATAGCGGCCGGTGATGACCAGCTCGACGTTTTCGGCCCGAGCGTCGATCAGTGTGAGCAGGTCGTCGACGGAGAAAAGCTCCAGCATGGGGGCCAGCGTCGCTTCATCGAGCACGACCAACGGGTAATCGCCGGAGGCCAGCGCTTCGATGCACTCGGACAGATCGCCACGGGCTTCCGTTACCGGTCCCGGTGCTCCGAACTGGCGGACGGTGATCGCATCGCCGAACCGCTGTAGGGATTCCAGTTCGCTGGAGGTCATCCCCTTGCCGAATTGGGCGATGAACACCCGCCATCCGGCTCCCGCGGCGCGTAGAGCAAGGCCCAGTGCCGCCGTGGTCTTGCCTTTGCCGTTTCCCGTATAGACGTGAACGTAGCCGGGCATGAGCGGGGCCTTCCTTTGCCTCAACATGTCGTACGGGGGTGTCTGGAGTCGAGCGCGGCGAACCCCCAGTTCGTTGCGATCCGGGGGCTCGATGCTCGTTCCTCGCATCTCGACCCCGGGCACCCATTAGCCTCACGGTCATCAGGTGCTTACCATCGCCGTCGCCAGCCGATCCACGCGACCACGGCCAGCAGTGCCAGGGCGAACGTCGACGGCTCGGGTACGCCCGTACCGCCACCACCACCGCCGCCGCCGGGCAAATCGGCCACGGTGAGGTTGTCGATGGCGAAGTAGGCCGGCGTGTTCATGCCCCAGTCCGGATGGTTGTCGGTCGAAGTGAGGCCGAACTCGATCGTCTTCGCCCCGGCCAGACTCGATAGGTCGACTTCCTCCCACGTGTTGAGGACATAATCGTTCAAGCTGTCGGCGTCACGATAGTCGGCCAGGTAGAAAGGGACCGTGCCCAGCGGGTCGCCGGCTGCGTCCTTGCCGGTAATGCTCAACAGGAAGAAGTCTTCGTCGTCGCCGGAAACTCCGCCGAACTTCTTGGCGAATCCGTCGCCGTTGAGCATCGAGTAATAGGCGTAGGTGTTGTTGGTGATCTCGGCCGAGGTGATCATCTTGCCGTCGGGGATCTCGATCGCCGGCTGGTTTCCCAGAAAGCCCATGTAGCCGACCCCGTAGGTATCCGACGGGCCGGCTCCTGCGCCGGGGATGGCCGTATACCAGTACTGATAGGCGTCCCACCCGTGTTGGGTCGTATCGGTCGAATTGGAATAAGCGAAGCCTTCCCAGTACGGGGTTGCGACCTGATTGATCACGTCCACGTGGTAATGATTGCCGAACGTCAGGTTGCCCGACGTAAACGGGTGGTCACCCTCGGGAACGATATCGGATCCGTTCCAATACGAGTCGGGCCCGGTTAAGTTCAGGCCGACGTCCTCGAATCCGACGACGGCCGCCGTGGCGGTTTGCGGCAGTAGTGCCGTACAGGCCGTAAGAAGTAACATCAAAAGAGGTCGGTTCAGTAGGTTGCATTTCATCAAAAACATCTCCTCGACTAAGAAGCCGCGCGGTTGGCGGCTTCAACTGATTCACCCTAAATGGGAACTCTCCCCGGCAAGCGTCTTTGCCGGGGTCGTCAACTCAAAAACTGCCGATCACCTCGTGCCCCGCCCGAGTGCAAATGGCGGCCAGGATCTCCAGCGACATGCTCTCGCTGAGAAACTTGACCGAAGCGTCGCCCATCAGGCCGTTGGCTCCGCCGGAGTGTTCGCTGCGGATGTCGTTCTCGAAATCCGGCGCCTTGTTGATCGCGAAGGCCTGGTCGAACACGTTTCGGGCGTTGATCCACTGGCCGTCGGCAAAGCCGGCGTCTTCCGAGATACAGAGCGTGTTGCTCGATCCGTCGGTGATGTCGCGGAAGGCGATCGCCCGATCGTAGAGCATCGTGCCCTTGGGCGGGTTGTTGGGACTGGAGATTCGTTCTCCATAGATCCCTCCGTAATCGCAGGCACCGCGTCCGTCGACCAGATCGGCCGTACGCGACACGCTGGGACACCGATAGACCGAGAGCACGTGGGCCGCCCCTGGGGCGTTTTCCGGGGCGTCGAACGGTTTGCCCGTGTCCAGGCTGTCGTACAGTGCCTGCTGCTCGATGTAGGGCAACAAGAACACCGACCAGGCCAACTGCCGGCCGTCGGGCCATTTGGGCGAACGCGGTTCGATACCTCCCGGCGGAAAGCATCCCAGGGCCGCATGGTAGTTGTGCAGCCCGAGGCCGATCTGGTGCAGATTGTTGGAGCACGAGATCCGCCTCGCCGCCGCACGAACCGATTGCACCGCCGGCAGCAACAGGCCGATGAGGATCCCGATAATGGCGATCACCACCAGTAATTCGACCAGCGTAAAACCGCGGCGCGGCGCACGGCCGACCGGGGCTTCGGCGCTTCTGAACATTGTAGCACCGTCACTACCGGCAAACTCTCGACGTACAACCCGCTACGCGGACAGGTGAAAAACACCGCCAAGGGCAATAAAGAGAGAGTTGCGAGTTCCCAATTGTGGGCAATTTCCGCGGGCACCATCCCTCGCAATGCACCGCAAGTCCCGCGTTGGTAGGTCTTCTGACTTCCGAACTGGAGCGAACCCGGCCTTCTCATCTCCGGTCTCTGGCCATCACGGCCAGCACACCTGGGACAATGGCAATAAGAATGGGTTCAACCTGCTTACGCTCGGTCACAGCGGCGGGGCCGTCCCGGAATCGCACCGGAGTTCCCTGTTTGCCGACCCTTCAACAGAAGAGGCCGGCCACCAACGCACAATACACTTCTCGCAATATATCAAACCCGATCGCCCATGTCAAAGACCGCTCTACCGGGGGGTAACTTCATCCACGCCCACGGGTTGCATCCCGTGGGTCGGGAACATCCGCTCCCCCCGAAACGCGCGGGGTTCCGCGGCAGGTCAACGGTCGGACCACCAAGACACCAAGGACACGAAGAAGAACGGATAGGCTGAAGACTTGTGTCCTGCGTATTCTTGTGGTACACGCGACGCCGATACATCACGTGCGGGATCACGAAGGCAAGAAAAACACAGAGGATGAAGATGGAGCCAGAAAAAGGTTCCTGACAGCTTTTCTGCTCTCTTCTCTCTCGCCTTCTACTCGCCTTCATGCTTCCGGTTCTTGCGCAGCTAGTCGTGCCTGAAGGTTCTCGCATAGGCAGGACACAATCTGAAGGTCTACCGAAAGACGGTGGCAAGATGCTTCAATCGACACGATCGCATCTCTATCCTCTTCGGACAGGCCCGCCCAACCTTCCTCGCTGACTTGCCTGCGTATCCATGTCAGCGCGTCTGTGTTCTCCTCAGAGACGGGTGATATTCTCTCAATCCAATCAGCTTCCCTGTCCGCACTCGGAGCGCCTGAAGATTTCCACCGGTGGTTTGTACGTACTATCTCAGGAATGACAAACATCGTTGAATTTCCCGCATCGATTCCTTCTGGACACTCAGGGAAACAGGCCGTGACAGCTGACGCCCGGCCTGGAGACAACGAAAACGCATCCTGAAAGTACAACATTACATCGCAGTCATAGACATCAGCCTGAATACTCTTGATGTATGCAATCATTCCGCCAACGGTAGTGCCCAGTGTGGCGAGTTGCCGCAGTTCCTGGATTACGAAGTCACGTTCGGACATGTTTCGGGCCCAATCGATCTGTGTTCAAGGTTGGACAAACTCCGACGAAAAAGGGGTCAGAACGGTTAGAACTGTCTTACGTCTAAATAATCCTGACCGCTTTTTCGTCCCAAACCTCAAAACGGAAACCGCTCGTCGATCTCCGCCTCCGACAACTCGACCAGGAACCCCGAGAGCCGCTCGACCAACACCTCCATCAACCGATGGCCTTTTTCGGCGGTGGCCGCGTGCGGGTTGGCGGCGCCGGCGTTGGTTGTCAGCAGGTGCCACGGCCGGGTGATCGAGATCCAGCCGCGGTTGATCGCCTCGAAGCGGGTCGGCGCTCGGGCGCCTTCGTCGGCGGTCAGGGTTCCGTCTTCGTTTCGGGCGACCAACTCGGGAAAGTGAGCCAAGGCCAACGACGTTTCCATCTCGCCGGCGTGATCGTCGCGCTCCGCGAAGATCTCGTCTTGTACGTCGTCGAACATCGTGTACCAATTGCAGAGGAACAACTGGGCCGGTGTCTGGCCGTACATCTCCCGGAGCACTGGTTTCAGCTCGTTGCCGCCGTGGCTGTTGAGCAACACGATCTTCATGATGCCGTGTTGAACCAGCGAATCGACCAGATCGGCAATCACCACGCCGAGGGTCGACGGGTTGAGGTTCATCGCGAACGGGAATTCCATCTGGTTGGTTTGCGTGCCGTAAGGAACCGTGGGCAGGAGCATCACCTTGGCCCCGCGGCGATGAGCTTCCTCGCAGGCCTTCTCGCCGATGGTGTCGCCCTCGCGGGTATCGATACCGTAGGGCAGATGCAGGTTGTGTGGTTCGGTCGCCCCCAACGGCAGCACGGCCACCTCGTACTCGTTTTGTTTGACGGTCCCGTAGTTGGTTTCAGCCAGTTTCCAAGGGCGCACGGTTCTCTCCAGAAGCTCGATGTTTGCAGACGGCGAAAAGGAACGGCTCGACGCACCGATCCTCCCCAATGATACCGGCAACCGGTGCCCGGTGGTAGAGACCCCGCCGGCAACCGCACACTCCGTCAGTCGTCTTTCGACGATGCCGGTTGCGGGAACAGGGCCTTGTGCAACTGGTAAACGCGGCGCAGTTCCTGGATCGGCGTCTTGTGATCGTCGACGCGGACGTCGCGGTAGCGGTCGCCGGTGCGGGCGTATCCCCAGCCCTCTCGGGCGATGTAGAGGGCGGCCGACTGACGGCCACGACGGTCGCCACCGGCTTGCTGGCCGGCTTCCAGGGCGTCGATGAGCCGCTTGCCCAGTTCGCCTTCGGATTGCTCGAACGTCTCGGCCATCGCGTCGACGACCGGCTTGCCGGCGAGGATGTTGCCCTGCACGGTGTAATGTTCGCCGGTTCGGCCGCCCGCCCAGGTCATGCACTTTTCGCCGGTGAACGTGGCTGCTTGCCCCTTGGCATCGACGATGCCCACTTGCCGATACGCGCGCTTGGAGTCCGCCTCGACCAGCCGGGCGATCACCTTCTCCGGATCGAGTCCCTCTTCAAGCAGTCTCAAGCCCTCCGGTCCGTACCGCGTATTGGCAAACGACTGCGTGGCCACGGCGCCCACGCCCGCCTTGGCCCAAGGCACCAACGCCCCGACCGCCACGATCTTCGACTGCACGGCCACGCCCAGTTCCCCGGTCCGTGGATCGAACGCGACGATTGAAAACGTAGCCACGGGGATCGTTTCGGGAGGCTCTATCCTCTCGGGAGCCACGGCTGGAGTAGAATCACCGGCCACCGCGACATGCACCGCCAGAACGGCCGAGACGGCGACCAGGACGAGTAGAAACAGGATCTTGCCAGCGAGTCTCACGGGTCTGCCCTCCTATGACTGTGTGGAAAACGATTCCAGCGTGGGGCTCATTTGCAGGCGAGCCAGGCAACTACCCCGTCCGTGTCAGCGCCGTCGCTTGCGACGGGAAACCAAGCGAGAGGCAGCCTATCGCCGAATCGTCGACCGTTGCGTACTCTGGTGGCTCCATTGGGGGACCATCTGCTTGGGGCGCTGGATCGACTGAGGCCGAGCCGCCTGGCTGCGATGCGGTTGGCTCGCGTTCGCCGCGGTGGGGGACCGGCGCACGGGTGTCAGGCGATCGCCGCCGACGGCCAGGGCGTCGTCGTGGCTGACCCGAAGAATCAGATTCGGCTCGGGTCGCGGCAACTTGCCGGTCGAAGCCACTTGCGTCGCGCCGGTCGAGTCGGTGGAGGCGGGCGACTGGCGTTCGATCCGCGGACATCCCTTTCGGACCCAGGCCAGCCACGTATTTTGCAGCGTCGGGAGATCTTGGATGCCGTAATGACTCTCCGTGGCGGCCGACCACTGCTCGGTCCGCATCCCTTCGTCCAGGTACTTCAGGAATTTTCGCCGGCCTCCCTTGCGGACAAGAAACTCAGCCAGCGTATACCCCTGGGCGTAGAGCGGCAGCATGTCGTCTGGATACTCGGTCATCGCGAACATTCGCCCGAACGCGATTCCCCGGCGCGAGCGGAGGAACTCGATCAACATTTCGTGATGCTTGGCCCGTTCGCTGAAGTGTTCGACCGTAGTGGCCGCCCCTTCGTCGGCCCAGCGGGGCAGCGGCCGGCGAAAGTGCGTGGCCAGGATCATGTGGGTAATCTCGTGGGGCAACACGGAATCGAGGAGCCGCTCGCGCGAGCCTTGGATGCTCATCCGCCAGCCGAAGACTTCGCCCTTGTCGAAGTAAAACGTCGTCGCCCCGCCGGCTCCCAGGTTGGCTCCGGCCCGAACCGTGATCGGACACGGAGCCGACCACTTGGGCATCGCTTTGCCGAGCCAGGAGACGGCCAGATCGCAACGATACTTTTCGGCCGCCTGGCCAAGTTGCCGGGCCAACGCGGGATCGTCGGCGATGATCTTGAAGTTGGGGGTTTGATAGCTGGCCCCCATCGACACCGCCAGCACGACCGCCAGTGTGACGGTCCGAAAGAGTCGAGCTTCCATGCTCATCGGTCGCCTTGATTCTAGAT
Source organism: uncultured Planctomycetaceae bacterium (assembly GCA_964444795.1). Lineage (GTDB taxonomy): Bacteria > Planctomycetota > Planctomycetia > Pirellulales > Thermoguttaceae > JABMRP01. Next base: position 8,282 of record CAYUIQ010000191.1, on the reverse strand, counting down.
TATGGCGCATCCGGCCGTCCTTGTGGCCGGAATCTGAAATGCGTGTCCGGTGCAAACCTCACACCAAACCGAACAAAAGCCGCCGCTATTCCTCCTTTTCCCGATGAAATGGATGAATACCACGGAATGTTGCCAGCCGCCCCGGACGATCTCCAGCCAAGTCGATCGCGGGGAATTGTAAATCCTGCAATCCGTGCAATGTAACGCGCGGCGGTGAGCCGGCAAACCCCGATTTCCAGCCGTCTATAACCCCACCACGTTGAATCCGCAATCGACGTGGACCGTCTCGCCGGTGACCCCCTCCGATCGGTCGCCCAACAGGTACATGGCCGTGGTGCCCAATTCGGCCGGTTCGACGTTTCGTTCCAGCGGAGACTTACGGACGTGATGTTTCTGCATTTCGTCGAATTTCGAGACGCCGGCCGAACTGAGCGTGCGCATCGGGCCGGCGCTGAGGGCATTGATGCGGATCTTCTTCTCCCGGCCCAGGTCCCAGGCCAGATAACGCACACTGTGCTCCAGCGTGGCCTTGCATACCCCCATAACGTTGTAGCCGGGGATCACCTTCTCGCCGCCGAAGTAGCTGATGGTAATGACCGAACCCCCCTCGGGCATCAACGGAGCCGCCTCGCGACAGCAGGCCACCAGGCTGTAGGCGCTGATGTCCATGGCCAGATGCCAGCCCTCACGGCTCATCTCGAGGTACGGCTGCTTCAACTCCGCCGGCGGGGCGAAGGCGATCGAATGGACGAGAAAATCGAGCCGCCCGTACGTCTCGCGAATCGCCGAGAATACCCGCGCAATGTCTTCGTCGTTCTGCACGTCGCAGGACTCCAGCACCCGGGGCTGGTGGGCGTCGACCAGCTTACGAACGCGCCGCTCGGCCGAAGGGCTGGGCCAGAAGGTGAAGGCCAGTTCGGCTTCCTCCGCGTAAAGTGCCTCGCTGATGGCCCAAGCGATGCTCCGATCGTTGGCCACCCCCATCACCAGACCGATCTTTCCGCGGAAGCTGCCCATGATTGCTCTCTCTAAACCTATTCAACCACCGGAACCGGACCGGCCAACCGTTCGTATTCGTCGACCGGCAACATATCGCCGGAGAAGACCTGCTGGCAGTCGCACGCCAACACGGCCAGACGCGTCTCGATAAACCGCCGGGCGACAAGCTTCTTGCGGTCGCACCGCGTCGCCTGTCCCAACAGCAGATGCCCGATAATGATTGTAATCGCCCCGTCGACCAGCCGGCGTGCCGACAGATCGACGTACGTGCTGGACTGATCCTTGGTGAAGGTGATGGCTTCGGTGAGCGTCGCCTTGCCATCGACCAGCTTCTGCTTCAATTGGGCCAGTTTGGCGTCGTCATAGTCGACCTGTTCCAACTCGGTGGCATACGCCTCGAACACGCCGGAGGTCACGCCGCGAATGGCGGCCAGGACCTGCAATTGGCTGGTGCCCTCGTAAATGTTCGTGATCCGGGCGTCGCGCAGATAGCGCTCGGCCGCGTAGTCTTTCATGTAGCCCGACCCGCCCAACACCTGAATCCCCGTATCGGCCACCCGGTTGCACATCTCCGAGCAGTAGTACTTGCTCATCGGGGTGAGCATGGCGTTGCGCCGTTTGAGCGCCCGGGAGAGCTGTTTGCGGCGTTTCTTCTCGTCTTTGGCGATGTCCGTTTTCGTTTCCAGGATTCGCAGATTGTTGTTCTCGTGGTCGCAGACGCGGCTCGTTTCGTAGGTCAGCGCCCGGGCTGCCTCGATGGCGATTTGCATGTCGGTGACCATCTCGGCCACGGCGGGAAACCGTTCGATGGGAACGCCGAACTGCTCGCGGGTGTGGGCGTAAGTTCGGGCCAGTCGATAGGCGGCTTCGGCGATCCCCAGCGATTGCGCGGCAATCCCCACCCGGGCACCGTTCATCAACGCCATCACGTAGGTGATCAGCCCCCGCTGTCGCTCGCCGACCAGCAGCGCCGGCGTGTCTTCGTAGACCAACTCGCAGGTGGGCGATCCGTGGATCCCCAACTTGTTCTCCAGATGCCGCACCTTCACCTTCTCCGACCGCTCGGAGATGAACAGGCTCAAACCCCGGCCGTCGCTGATCTCCGGTTCGCTCCGGGCCAGGGTGAGGAGAATCTCGCCGCAGCCGTTGGTGATGAACCGCTTCACACCGTTGAGCACCCACTCGCCCTGGTCGTTCTGTTCGGCCCGCAGGCGAACGGCTTGCAGGTCGCTACCCGCGTCGGGCTCGGTCAGGACCATCGCGCCGGTCACTTCGCCGCTGGCGAACCGGGGCAACACCTCGGCCTTAATCTCCTCGTTAGCAAACGCGTTGATCGTTTCGGCAATGCCTTGCAGCCCGAACATGTTCATAAACGAGGCATCGGCCCGGCTGACCATCTCGGTGGCCATCGTGTAGACGACATTGGGGCAATTCAACCCGCCGAATTCACGCGGCAGCGTGAAACCCATCAGATCGGCTTGCGACATCCGGTCGAGGTTCTCGCGAACCAGCGGGTGCAGCGTCACGGTGCCGTCGTCGTTGAGCGTGTTACCCTCGGCATCCACCTGCTCGGCGTTCGGGGCGATCGTCTCCCCGGCAACCTGACCGGCAATCTCCAGAATCCGTCGGTAGTCGTCGACCATGTCCGCCTCGTCGGTCGGCACGTAGTCGGCGTCGCCGTTTCGGGCGTCTTCCTCCTGAATCCGGGCAAGTTCGGCCAGATCGAGGTGGTCGAAGAGAAACTGCAAGTCCTGGTTATCGTTAAAGAAGTTTGCCACGGGCAATCTCCGCCTGGTTTAATGCTGCGTCTGCCAAACTTGTCACACTCGACCCGCGGGATGCAACCCGCGGGCTTGGTACCCTAGTCCCTAGTCCCCAGTCCCTACTTTTTCTCTTTAATCGCCTTGATCAACATCGGGATCACCTTATTCAGATCGCCGACGATGCCGTAATGGGCCACCCCAAAGATGGGCGCGTCGGGATCGCTGTTGATGGCGATAATCTTGGCCGATTCTTCCATGCCGGCCCGATGCTGCACGGCGCCGCTGATTCCCGCGGCGATGTACAGTGCCGGCCGTACGGTGGTGCCGGTCTGTCCGATCTGGTGATCGTGGTCGATGTACCCGCCGTCGACGGCCGCCCGACTGGCGCCGACCGCTCCGCCGATGGCCCCAGCCAACTCGTAGATTAACTTGAAGTTATCCTTGCTCCCCACGCCGCCGCCGCCGGCCACGATGACCCGGGCACCTTTGAGATTGATCTTCCGTTGTTCGAGGTGCCGCTCGATCAGTTTCAGTGCCAAATCGGTTTCGTTCAGTTCGACCGTCTCCTCGACGACCTTGCCCACTCGTCCGTTCTCCGGCGGGAGCATGGGCATAACGCCCTCGCGCACCGTGGCCATCTGTGGCCAGCGGTCGTAGTTGACGATCGTGGCGACGATATTTCCGCCGAAGGCCGGACGAATTTGCAGCAGCAGGTTCTTGTGCAACGTCTTCGTCTTGGCGTCGGTCGCGTCGGCGATTTCCAGCGAAGTACAGTCGGCCGTGAGCCCCGCGCCGATGGCCGAGGCGACCCGCGGCGCCAGATCGCGACCCAGCGGCGTTGCGCCGTAGACGACGATCTGCGGCCGGTGTTTCTCGATCAGTGTGGTCAACACCCGGGCGTAGGAGCCGGTTTGGTAATGGGCCAGCCGCTCGTCATCCACGACGTAGACGTTGTCGGCTCCTTGGGCAATGAGGCGGTCGGCCAGCGGGCGGACGCTACTGCCCGGCAGCACGGCACCCAGGGACACGCCCAACTCGTCGGCCAGTTGCCGGCCCTTGCCACACAGTTCCAGGGCGACGTCGTGGAACGAGCCGTCTTCCTGTTCCGCGAATACCCACACCTCGCCCTGACGGTTCGGTTCAATCATCGTGTTCTGCTTACCCGTTAGCCTAAAGTTCGGTCAACGATCAACTCGTGAATCATCTGTTGCGCCCCTTCTTCGGTGGGCGCGATCTCGGTATAGCCTTCCTTGGTCAGCACAATCGACTGCACGCGGAAGACTTTGGTCGGCGAACCGGCCAAGCCGCAACGCTGGAGATCGGCATCGATGCGGTCCAAATCCCACTGCTCCAGCACCAGCCCCCGCTGCTTCAATTCCTCGGTACGCCGGGCGACCTCGGCCTTGCGCTGGTCGTCGGTGGCATCGGGCATCAGACCGCGAACCTCGTTGGGCAGTTCGGCCTCGACCCGTGCCCGCTTGAAGCGGATCACCTGCTTGGCCTTCGGCGGACGCGGCCGATTGGCCGTTTCCAACACGGTCACCAGCACGGGCAGCGTCGCCTCGACCACCTCCCAGCCGTGGCCGATATTGCGGCGAATCTTCACCGTCTTGTCGGTGCCTCCGACGACGCTCTCCAGATAGGTAATCTGCGGAATGCCCAACTTCTCCGCACATTGGGGACCGACCTGGGCCGTGTCGCCGTCGATGGCCTGCCGGCCGCAGAAGACGAAATCGAACCGGCCGATCGCCTTGATCGCCTGCGAAATAATGTAACTGGTCGCCAGGGTATCGCTGGCCGCCGCCCGGCGATCGGTCAACAGAATCCCCCGGTCGGCACCACGGTAAAGGCATTGGCGCAATACCTCGGCCGCTTTGGGCGGTCCCATGCTCAGGGCCGTAACCGTACCTCCGTACGTATCGCGAACCTCCAAGGCCGTTTCCAGGGCGTGCAGATCCTCGGGATTGAAGATCGCCGGCAGCGCGCCACGATTGACCGTGCCGTCTTCCTTCATGGCCTCGGCCGTCACATTGGCCGTATCGGGCACCTGCTTGACGCAAACAATAATGTCGTACGACACGTTCTTAGGCTCCGCGGGACCGCAGGGGAGTAAACCTTGTGAGACTAATCGCCGCCGCCCTCAAGGTCAACCCCCATAGGCTGGGGGCATGAGTCCATCTCGATTCATCTCGTGTCGATGTAAACTGTTGTGTAACAGCGAGTTCCGCACGCCAGTGTACCATGGACGGCTTGTCCGCCCTTGCTGAACCCCGGGAAAACAAAGGCGGGCAAGCCGCCCATGGCGCCCGAGAGAACGCCCATGGCACGCGAGAGAAACTGTCGCGTTTTGGATCGAAAGAGCGTATACTTTTCCAGGATCCGGCCGCCTACTGACGATCAGTACGATACGGCACTCCGGAATATCGAGCTATTTCGATCCCGATAGCAATCCCCGTTTGACATCACTCGAATCACAACACCCACGGAGTCGAGTCTGATGGACCACACTGACAACCTTCCTTTTGACGGCGCCACTCTGGGGTCGATCAGTCAGGATCCGGCTACGGCCGCCGTGGCGGCGGAGATGTTCGTGGCGGCTATCCGCTCGGACGGCGTCTCCGACTTCCTCGTCGCGGCACTCTCGTCCCTTGCCACCGCAGTCGGGAGCCACGAGGCCACGCTGGCGGCGGCCGCACTAGGGCAGTGGTCCGTTCTCGCCACAAGCGGGAGCCCTCCGCCCATGCCCGTCGAACTGCTGGCCGAGGTACTCGATCGCGAGGCACCCCAAGTCGAGGGCCCCTGGGTCGCCGCGCCGATCGGACTGCCCGAGGCGGGGGAAGTGTTGGCCCTGCGTTTCACCAGCGACGACCAAGCCGCTGGGGCGGCCGGCCGCGTGCGACCGCTGGCGGCACTGCTCGGCGAAGCGCTGGCTGCGGTGCGAGGTCGGCGCCGACAGAACCGCCGGGTACACCGCCTGGAGACCATTCTGGAAATCGCCAACGAGTGGAACCAAACGCACGAGATGGAACCGTTGCTGGTGCAAATGGCCGAGGCGGCCACGCGGCTGCTGCAAGCCGATCGGGCCAGTATCTTCCTCTGGGACAAAAAGGACCATTCGCTCGTTGGACGCCCGGCGCTGGGCGTCGAAGGCGGACAACTGCGAATCCCCGACGACCGGGGCATCGTCGGACAAGTGATCCAAACCGGCCAACCGCGGCGCGTCGACATGAGGGCCGACCAGGATCAGATCGATCGGGCCGTCGACGCCAAGACCGGCTACCAGACCAAGACCCTGCTCTGCGTGCCCCTGCGCGGCCGCAACGGGCAGATGTTCGGGGCCTTCGAGATGATCAACAAACTGTCGGGCAATTTCACCACCGAAGACGAAGCCGGGCTGGTCGAACTGGCCGCCCACGCCGCCGTGGCATTGGAAAACACACAACAGCATCAGCAGATGCTATCGACCAATCGGCAGTTGACCGAACAGGCGGCCGAGGGCATTCAACTCATCGGACAAAGCCCGGCCATCGAGGCGCTGCAGTCGATTATCCGCCGTGTGGCCGATACCGATCTGGCCGTGCTCATTCTCGGCGAAAACGGCACGGGCAAGGAGGTCGTCAACCAATCGATTCACTATCTCAGCAGTCGCCGCGACCATCCCTGCATTGCCGTCAATTGCGCGGCCATCGCGGAAACCCTGGCCGAGAGCGAGCTTTTCGGTCACGAGAAGGGCGCGTTCACCGACGCCCACGAGGCGCGCCAAGGCAAGTTCGAGTTGGCCTCCGGCGGGACTCTCTTTCTCGACGAAATCGGCGATCTGAGCCTCAGTTCGCAGGCCAAGCTGTTGCGGGTGCTCGAGGAGAAGGTGTTGGTGCGCGTCGGCGGGTCGACACCCATCCACACCGACGCGCGAGTGATTGCCGCCACGAACCAGAATCTGGCCGAGATGGTCCGCCAGCGCAAGTTTCGCGAGGACCTCTATTTCCGGCTCAACGTGGTGACCATCGAGTTGCCACCGCTGCGCGAGCGTATCGAAGACGTCATGCTGCTGGCCGAGCATTTCCTCAACGACTTCGCCCAGAAGGCGCGCCGCAACGTACCCACCTTCTCGGCAGCCGCCCGAGCCCGCCTGGAGAGTCATCCCTGGCCGGGAAACGTTCGGGAATTGCGAAATCTGATGGAACGCCTGGCCTACTTGTCGACCAGCGACCAGATCGAGGCCGAGGATCTGGCGTTCATTCTCTCGCCCACCGGCGGCTCCGACGCCACGGCCACGTTTACCGGCCCGTTGGCCGAGGCAACGGCCGATTTCCAGGTCCAATACATCCGCCAGGCGGCCCGCGGTGCCAGCGGCAACATGAGCCGAGCGGCCGAGCGTTTGGGCCTGCACCGCTCGAATCTCTACCGCAAGATGCGTCAACTGGGAATGCCCATTCCCGAGTGAGCGCCCCCCTTGCCCATCGCGACAAATCTGCTACCATGGACGCTCAGCACGGCAGTTCGTGCGCGCGCCCTCTTAGCTCAGTTGGTAGAGCATCTGACTCTTAATCAGAAAGTCGTAGGTTCGAGCCCTACAGGGGGTACTCATCGTAAATCCCGCCGAATCCCGTACTTAGGATACCTGCCGGCGGTCGGCAGCGCGGCCTGTTTCTTCCCAAGAATCCGGTAAACTACCGGATTGGGGATTAGAAGGAGGTCGCACATGCCACGTCTCGACGCCGCGATTAGGGTCCCTTCTGACCGCCGCCACAAGCCCTCGGGGCAAGCTGTGGTCACTCTCAACGGCCGCGACAGCTATCTCGGCAAATGCAACACCCAGGCCAGCCGAATCGAGTCTGACCGGCTCATCGGGGAGTGGTTGGCCAACGGCCAGCGTATCTTGCGGCCGTATCTTCTTCGGCCGGCCGATGCGTTCTGCTTCTCGCCCCAGGAGTCGAACGTGCTGGTCACGGGTCCTGCGGAGCGATCGGCGGTAGCGGAATCAGTGCCTTGGCTTGTTCTGGCAGAAGTTGTCCGAACATCTCGATGTCCATGGTCTCCTTATGCCAGCTTACTCATGATGTTCGTGAATCTTCTACCGCTGACCGGACGCTCGGCAATCAGTTTTCCATCGTAGACAATGCTGAACACGCCATAGGGCGTCGGAAGCTCCCTTGATTGCTTGGCGCTGGTGACGCGAACCACCTTCGTCTCCAGGCCCAGGGCTCGGGACGCCTCCGCAATGTCCTTCACGCACTTGGCAACCATAGGGCACTGATCGGCAGCCAGGATCGTGAGGCCCTTTTTGTACCTCTTGGGTACTCGCTCTCTTTCGACGATGAAACGAGGATCGGGGGCTGCTTTGTTGAACTTCTTGACGAGCAACTCGTAAGGAGGGCTGCTCTCCACCGAGACAAAACCCGCCTTGATGAACAGATCGCTTCGTGCCATGAAGCTATCTGAACTTGTGACCACTGCGACCCCTTGGCACTTGCTCTTCTTCGCGTCCCTCAGACAACTATCCAGCAAGAGAGCGCCGAG
>CAYUIQ010000190.1:0-17718 GCA_964444795.1 uncultured Planctomycetaceae bacterium | reverse complement strand
CCGGACAACACGGCCTTGAAGAGCGACACGGCGGTCGTCGCCCGGCTGAGCACGATTCTCGAAAAGGAACTTCGCCGCGAGAGTGTCGACCGGCAACAGCAGGCGATTCGGATTTGTCTGTGCCGCGCGTTGGGCGAGTTTCACGTGGCCGACGGGCTGCCCGTGTTGCTGGTGGCGGCTTCGGTGCGGAACACCGAGGCCGACAGCGACGTGCGGCGCACCGCGTTGGAGGCGATCGCCGTGCTGGCCGGCAACGTTTCTCCAGAGACCCTGAAAGCCAATCCACGTCTGATGCCCGTGCTGTTGGAAGCGGCGGCCGAGCGGTCCGACGCGGTCCGCAACGCGGCGGCGTTCGCTTTGGGCGTGGTTGGAAGCTCCGGGGCCGAGGAGAAGCTTCAGGCGCTGTTGAGTGACCCCAACACGGATGTCCGGTACAACGCGGCCTTGGGACTGGCGCGGCAGGGAAATTCGGCCTCCATTGACCTGCTGGTGGAAATGCTCGATCCGCAACAACCGATGGACAGCCCCGCGGAGCAATCGCCGGCCGAGCGGGAGTTCCGCCGGTCCACCATTTGGACCAACGCGCTTCGGGTCACGGAACGGTTGGCCGACACCGGCGAACATCTCCCGCGGTTGATCGAGGCCGTGGAGCGCCTTTCGCGCGCGAACGTCGATCTTGCCGTTCGCGCGCGGGCGAAGGAGGTGCTGTTGAAACTCAGGGGCGGCTGACTGTTTAGCCCGACGAGGGACAACGTCCCGCCCGGGTGTCCGGTTGTAACGATCGGGCAAGTGCCACCGCCTAACCCGTTGACACGAAAAGCATTACGGCATACGGCGACCACCCCCCCGTCGGCGCCGACTGGCACAAACTTCAAACTTTCTTGAAATTCTTAAACCCTTGCGCCTCTTGGGTTAATCACCGGAACTCGGCCGCCTGGTAAACTTTTCCGTTTGCTGTTTGGCCGTTCGTCCGGCAAATTCATATGAAGGAGTGTTCTTGCGCCCCTATTGGCGGCCTACATTTGTAGGTACGGTCAAAGGGGGGAATTTTCGCGAATCCATCCCGCCACGCCCGGCCACGTTCCGGCAGGCGGGAGAGCAGAAGAGAGAAAGGCGATCAGAAATGAATCACTTGGCGCGAGTCCTTGTCGTGGCATCCGTATTGGGGGTACTCCCCATCGGCACTTCAGCCCAGAGCAGTCTGCCGATGCTGGTCGAACCGGCGGTGCAATGCGGGCCGACCTATCGGTTGGTCTACAAGACCGTCTATGACGAGCGTCAGGTGACCGCCTATCGAATCGAGCGTGAGACGGTCTACGACCAGAAGCAGGTCACCACGTATCGTCCGGTATGGGAAACCCAATACCGTGAGCGCCACTACCAAGTTGCCCGGCCGATCACCGAGACGAGCCAGCGCGAAGAGCGTTACACGGTGTGGAAGCCGGTCACCGAAACGCAGTATCGCGACTGCAGCTACAACGTGGTGCGCCAGGTGCAAGAGACGGCCGAACGGGAAGAGCGGTACACCGTGTCGCGTCCGGTCTGGGAGACGCGCGAGCGTCAGGAATGCGTGACCGTGCTCCGGCCGGTCCGGCGCACCGTCTACCGGACGGAAAGCCAGACCGTCATGCAACCGGTGACCACGATGAAGACGCAGGTTGTCGACCAGGGGTGCTTCCGGGATCAGGTCGTCATGCAGCCGCCGAAGACGCGGAATCAGCTTCAATGGCTTGCCGGCGGCACGACAATCGATCCGCTCACCGGGCGGGCCAAGGAAAACTGGCCGGGCCTCTATTGGGTGCCGACGCAGAAGGGCCGCTACGAAGTGAAGAAAGTCTGGCAGCCGAATCTGGTGAGCCACCAAGTGCCGGTGACCACCATGGTGCCGCAGGTGACCACCCGTCAGGTGCCGGTCGAACAATGCACGATGGAGCCGCAGCAGGTTTGCCGCACGGTGCCCTACAAGGTCTGCCGCACGGTGACCGAGGAAGTCGTCCGCCGCGTGCCCTACACGGTGTGCAAACAGGTTGTCGAGCGGGTCGAGAAGAAAGTGCCCGTCCAGGTCACGCGCCTGGTGCCCGAGCAATGTGTCCGCAAGGTGCCGGTGACCACGTGCCGAACGGTCTACGAGCAGAAGGTGGAGCGGATCCCGATTCGCGTCTGTCGCATGGAGGAGATACAGCAGACGGTGCGTGTCCCCCGATGCGTCGAGAAGCGGGTGCCGATCACGTATACGTGCCGTGAGCCCCGGGTGGTTTGCTACCGAATCCCGCTGGACGCCTGCGGAAATCCGATCACCACGGTCTCCGAAGCGGTCACGGACACGCCGCCCGCGACGCAAACCCCCACGCCGGCCGACACCGCCGGTGAAACGCCGGCCAACAACGAGGTGCCCCAAATCGATCCGCGGGAGAGGATTCCCCAGCCGTCCGACCTGGAGGATGTAGAAGCCGAGCCGCGGACACCACCGGCCGAGGAAGACGGCGAGCAGCCCGCGGGCGAGAAGAAGGGCGTTTACGACATATAGAAGGAGCTGCGAGCGGGCCGGTCGCCGACCGGCCTCCGAGCGATCAGATACCACATGGGACGACGGTTTCCTCATGACCGGCGTCCCGTTTTTCGTTCTTGAGCGGTTATGCCCGGCAATAGCTATTTACCCATCCGGTAAATATTTCCGAAACATAGAGCTTGACTTCCCTTTACGTATTCGGTAAACTTCTATGGTAAGGATACCGATTCAGTAATACGGGTGCGCGGCATGGAAATAAGCTTCGCCACATCCAAGCTTGCCAAACTCTGTAACTCGGAGAGGAAACTAAGGGGCGCCTATGGGCCGCGCATGGCCGGCCTGATTCAGCAGCGTCTTATGGACTTGGACGCTGCTGAAACGCTGGAAGTAATGAGAGACGTCCCCGGCAGATGCCATCAACTCACGGGAAACCTGGATGGATGGTTTGCCGTTGATCTCGTTCACCCGGATCGACTTGTTTTTGCACCGGACCACGATCCGATACCTCAATTGGGTGGCGGCGGCGTGGACTGGTCGAAGGTTACCAAGATCGAAATCACTGGGATCGGCGACTACCACTAAAAGGGCACGACCCATGTCGAAATACAAATTTGATCCTGATTACGTTGTGGCTCCCGGCACGACGCTCAAGGAGTCGATTGACGCCCATGGCATCTCGCAAATCCAATTGGCGCAGCGCACGGGCCTGGCGGAAAAGACGATTAGCCAAATCATCAACGGGATCGCCCCGATCAGCTATGACACGGCCGGAAAACTGGAACTGGTAACCGGAGTGCCCGCCAAGTTTTGGAACCGACGTGAATTGGGCTATCGCGAGGCGCTATCGCGACGCAAGGAACTCGCGGCCCTGGCGGAGCATAAGGCTTGGCTCAAAGAGATTCCGCTTGAGGAACTTGTGGATCGAGGATTTATCGAGCCATCCCAAGACACCGGAACATTAGTGCATCGTGTGCTGCGTTTCTTCGGCGTGAGTAGCGTTGACGCATGGAGAAAAACGCTGCTTACGGCAGCCGTCCAATACCGGAGCAACAAAGCGAAGGCCAAGTATCCTGGATCTGTGGCCGCTTGGCTGCGCATGGGAGAACTTCAGGCGCAAGAAATCGACTGCGAGAGTTTCAATGGGCAAGAGTTTCGGCGGCTTCTACAGGAAGAAGTGCGAGAGCTTACCATGGCAAGTGGCCGCGAGTGGCGCAAGAGGCTCCCTGAGTTGTGTGCGCAAGCCGGAGTTGCAGTCGTCTTGACAAGGGAAATCCCAAGGGCGGCCGTCAGTGGCGCTGCACGCTGGTTGTCGAAGAAGGAAACGGCCCTCATTCAAATTAGCTTGAAGTTCAAGACCGACGATCAATTGTGGTTCAGCTTCTATCATGAAGCGGGACACGTGTTGTTGCATGGCAGACGAGAGCTATTCATTGATGATGGCGTGAGCGACGAGACCGAAGAGGAGCACGAAGCCAACGCATTTGCTCGCGACCTCTTGATTCCGCCGGAACACACTCCGCAATTGCCCTACCTGCGCAGCAAGGCGGACATCCGCCGATTTGCGTCATCCATCGGAGTATCCCCGGGGATTGTCGTGGGAAGGCTTCAGCACGATTTTCCAGACATCGTGCCGCACTCGCACTGCAACGATCTCAAGAGGAAGTACAAGTGGAAATGACCGCGATCAGCGGTGTAGCGTCAACTGTCGAACGCCCCAAATGGTACGAGAACCCTCTCCACCTTCACTAGATTGACAAGGAATTGGTCGATCATGTCACGGAAGAGTCTGGCTAGGACGGGCCTGGAATATTGGAAATTCGTCCTGCAACAGTACAGGAAGGTACATCCAGGGGCGTTCAGCGACGATAGACTGATCGACTGGGCGATTGAGAACGGCTACGCTGACCTTCCAAAGCCCAACCCAAGGGCAATCTTGAAACGTCAATTGAAAAGAACACTGCGGGCAGCGCGGATACACGACCAACAAGGCCGGAAAGTGCGCGAAATGCTGCCCGCGAGGGTCGAGGCGGTGGATGACGCCGGGAATAGAGTGTTTGAGGTAATGTGGGACCACATCCACGAGATGACTCTGGACCACGCACTAACCTCGTTCGATCAGCGCGACGAGAACATCAACAAGCAGAAGCACTCCGCCGCGAGAGACCTGCGGAGTTGTCTGGAAAATAACCCGAACGTCGCCGGGCACGAAAAGCAGTTCCAATTCGACTTCATGACCGAAGGGCCCGAAGAGCAAGTTGTCGAAGAAATCCAAGAAAGCGGGGTGTCCCGCAAGCCCCGTTAGTTGCTCTTGTCACACCGATTGACACCCTCGCCCCCGACAGCCACACTAATGAATCCGTCGTATCCTTATTACCGAGTCGCTTGGGAGTCCTTTTCGTGAATACGTCGCCGGCCGATCCGAATCCGTCACCGCCGATCCTCCAGGGCAAGCGAGTCGCGTTTGCCGGCAAGTTGGCCAGTATGGGGCGTCGCGAGGCGTGTCAATTGGCCCGGGGGCATGGGGCCGTCGTGGTCGACAAGCCGAGTGCCGCGGTCGACTTGCTGGTGATGGGCGAGGAGGAGTTTCCCTGGCCGGATCTCGGTGATCGGGAAGAGCTTTTCGACGACGCCATGCGCGAGGCGGTCGACGGTGGGCGGTTGGAGGTCGTCACCGAAACGCAATTGTGGCACCGGCTCGGGCTGGTCGACGAAGGAGGAGAGGACGTTCACCGGCTGTACACGCCGGCGATGCTCGCCAAACTACTGGACGTGCCCCTGCCGATCGTTCGCCGCTGGCATCGGCGAGGGCTGATCGTGCCCGTGCGCGAGGTGCGGCGCTTGCCCTACTTCGACTTCCAGGAGGTCGCCACGGCGCGGCATCTGGCCGATTTGCTGTCCGCCGGTACGTCGCCCCGGGCGATCGAGAAGAAACTCGCCGCATTGGCCCGCTATCTGCCCGACGTCCAGCGCCCTCTGGCCCAGCTCTCGGTCATCATCCAGGGCAAGGACATCCTGCTCCGTCAAGGCGACGGGCTGGTCGAGCCGGGCGGACAACTGAGATTCGATTTCGAGGCCTCCGAGGGAGCGACCGACGCGGTGCCCTGCCCTGCCGGAGAACGGCCCCGCGGCACGCTCTCACTGGACGACTATCGCCAACGGGCCGATGAGGCGACCTCGCCCGAGGAGATCTGCCGCATGGCCGCCGAGTTGGAGGAAGACGGTCAGTTGGAGGCGGCTGCCGAGATGTATCGCGCCGCCAACGCCGCCGGCGGTCCCCGGCCCGACGTCTGCTTCCAACTGGCCGAGTTGCTCTACCGGCTGGGCGATTTGGCGGGCGCCCGAGAACGCTACTACATGGCCGTCGAGTTGGACGAAGACTACGTCGAGGCCCGGGGCAACCTGGGCTGCATCTTGGCCGAAATGGGGCAACGCGAACTGGCCGCCGCCGCATTGGCCGGCGCCCTGGCCTACCACCCCGACTATGCCGACGCCCACTATCACCTCGCCCGTCTGCTCGACGAGCAAGGGAAATCCGACGAAGCGAGGGCTCATTGGCAGGCATTCGTCGACCAGGCCCCCGGCACGCCTTGGGCCGAGGAGGCCCGCCATCGCCTGGAAGAGACCACCCGTTAGCTGGGTGAACTGGCCTGTTACTCCCGCCGGTCCGTGGCTAGAATGCCACGTCGTTTCTCCCAAGCCAGCGGTGCATTCATTCGACAGGCAGGACGCCATGAAACGCACGATCACCTCGATGGCGTGGATTCTCGGTATGCTGGGTGCCTTGTTCCTGGAAACCATGTCGGCCGACCGTTTGCCGGCGGAGGACGGCCAGGACTATGCTTTTTTGACCCGCCGGTACGACATCCGGGCCGATCCGCGGCGATACGCCCAGGACGACCCCCAGCAGGCCATTCGCTCGGTAATTCGTGCGTTAGAAACCGGCGACACCGAGTACATGTTGGCCCATCTCATCTCGCCGGCCCAGGTCGACGAGAAACTGGAGGGCGATCTGGCGGCCTTTCGGGCATTGGCGGCCAAGGCGACGCCCGAGAAATCGAAGCGGCTGGTCGCCGCGTTGGGCGGCCATCTCGACGACGGAGCCTGGACCATCTGGCGTCAGGGGGCCTGGTCGCACGTCGAGGGCGCTGCGGGCTTGTCGCTGGAAAAAGTCGGCCAGCGTTGGTTTATGCACAATACGCCGGTACCGATGCCCCGGTAACCACGCCCCTTTCTTCGCTTCTGAGCTTTCTGCCAGCCCGTTTGCGAAGTACAATAGGGGGGGTCTTGACGATCCTCGCTGTCGATTTCTAGCTTCTGGACAAGGAGAGAATACGCATGACCGCCATGCGAGCTAGCGTACTTCTGGCCGCTTTGTTGGCTGCGATGACCACCGCGGGGCGGCTCAGCGCCCAGGACGATTCCGCGGCGAGGAACCTCCAGGAGCGTTACGGAATCCGGGTCGACCTCCAGAAGTACCCCCAAGCCGATCCCCAGGAGACGATGCGCTCGATCGCCAAAGCGATGAAAGCCGGCGACGCGAAATACGTGCTGGCCCACCTGGCTTCGCCTTCACACATCGACAAGGAGGTGGACGGAAAGGTCGAGAATCTGGAGACACTCGCCAAGGAACTTAGCGAAAGAGACAGGGCCGAAGAGATCGTCGATGCCGTCGAGCGTCACCTCAAAGACGGCCAATGGACGATCCGGGAAGCGCTCGCCTGGTCGGAGGCCGAAGGTGTGGAGGATGTCTCGCTGGAGAAGATCGATTCGCGGTGGTTCTTGCACAACCACGCCGTGGATAAACCGGAAGAGAAGTAGGCTGCGTGGTTCGGCAGCGGAGCACGACGGTTAGCGGGCACGACGGTGAACTCCTGACGCGCGAAAGTCCATGCAAGACATCCTCTTTGAATACAGTCTCAACGCGACCACCTGGACGTACCTGTCGTCGCTGATGACGATCGGAATCTACTTCAAGTTTCGGCGATTCTGGAGCGTTCGCAACTTGGACCTGGTGCTGCTGATCGCCTTCGCCCCCGGGCTACTGCTGGTAACCTTCGGTCTGGAGATGACCTGGTGGACGGATTTGGAGCGGTTCGGGTATCAGTGGCTGTTTGTCATCGGCGGGCTGTTTTTTGTCCGTCTGTTGGTCGATCCGATTCCCATCCGGCGGCCTCTGCTGGAACCGAATCTATCGGCCGAGGGGCTTACCTTTACCGGCGTGGCGCTGCTGATATTCCTGATGGCCAACGTGGTCACGACGCAGACCAGCGAGTCCGATCTGGCCGGCGCGCGGCGATTGGAACAACAACTCAGCCGGCAGGCCGCGAAAGCCGACACCGCGAGAACCGACACCGCGAAAACCGACGATGGAAACGCCACGCCACGCGACACCGAATGGCACGGGCCGGGTTATCCGCTGTTTTACATCGTGGGCAACCTTTCCCAGGGGGCGATGGCCCCCGAAGATGAAACCCAACCGGAAAAGTCGCGGCAAGCGGCAATCCACGTGGCGGCCGCTCAAACGACGGCCATCCTCGCCCATCTGGGCGTGGTCATCGGCATGGTGCTGATCGGCTACCGGCATTTCGCCAACATCCACACCGGCGTTGCCGTGGCCGCGCTCTACTTGCTGCTACCCTACACGACCCAGATGACCGGCCGGATCGATCACGCCATACCGGCGGCGCTGTTGGTCTGGGCGGTGGCCGCCTACCGCCGGCCTTTGGTGGCCGGTGTGTTGATCGCCTTGGCTGCCGGCGTGATCCCCTATCCTCTGTTCTTGTTCCCGCTTTGGTGCGGGTTCTACTGGCGTCGTGGCCTATTTCGATTCCTCGTCGGCGGTCTGTGTACGCTCGCTTTGCTGATCTCCACGCTGGCCCTGACCTCCACCGGCAGCGAGCCCTTTCTCGATCAATTGATGCTGATGTTCGGCTGGCCCAGCCTCTCGCTGAACGTCACGGCCGGATTCTGGAAGTACTATCCCTGGGCGTTTAGAATCCCCGTGCTGGCCGCGTTCGTCGCCCTCTCCGTCAGCCTTGCCCTATGGCCGACGCGGAAGAATCTAGGAACCCTGCTGAGCCACTCGGCCGCCGTAATGCTGGCCGCCCAATACTGCGACGTGCAATTCTCCGGACTCTGCATGGCCTGGTATCTACCCCTGCTGCTGTTGACCATCTTCCGGCCCAATCTCGACGACCGGATCGCGCTGGCCACCGTGGGTGATTTCCGCCTCTGGCGCCGTGGACGCGCGGGCTAAAACTTGCTCGCGTCGATCGGGAGCATGTCCATGCGGTTGCCAAGCCGGCTGTGGGTTTCCGCGTCGATGGAGAAGCTGATCGAGCGGACCGAGCCGTCGCAGAGCGTGACGTTCCAGCCGTTGGCATGAGCCGAGCCGAAGACGAATTGGGCGCCCCAGCCAGGTTGGTCCTGAGCCGGCGGATACCGCGTGTCCCGGACGATGTCCCGGTCGTGACCGATGTAGAGATTCTGGTCGTCGGCCGAATCGTTGCCCGTTACGTAATGATCCGGATTGAGATAGCGCTCGCCCACCATATAGGTATTGGTGTTTCCGTCCTTAATGTCGCCCATGGTAATCATGCTGCGGCGGTAGGAGATGCCGTTGTAGTTGATACCGTACGCGCTCCACTCCTGCTCGCTCATCCCATCGCCCGTCGCATAGCTACCCGGGCTGCCGCCGCCGGTATAGGTACTGTTGCCCATCGAGGCCGCGTAGTCGGTTCGGGCGGCGACGCTCGGCTTGTCGCAGTTATAATGCGAGTGCCGGTTGGGATAGGCAATCGCTCGCCGTCGCGAGGGGCAAATGTACGTGGCTAGCGGTGTCTCGACCATGATCCGCAGTTGGGTCCTCTTCTCGGAATCGCCCAGCCCAACGCCCAGGTCGTGCAGCGCGCTCTGCTCAATGAACGGCAGGACATTGAAGCCCCATCCGCCGGGCTGTTTTTCACTGAACCCGCGATCCGGGTCGCCGATCCACCCCCAACCCCAGCCGCCCGTGGGCAGGTGGCCGTGCGCCTCTTCGTGGTTGAGAAACGCCAGGCCGATCTGCTTGAGATTGTTGCTGCACTGGATCCGTCTCGCCGCTTCCCGCACCGATTGCACCGCCGGCAGCAGCAGCCCGATGAGAATGCCGATGATGGCAATCACCACCAGGAGTTCGACTAGGGTGAACGCGCCTCGCGAAGGGACAATCGAGCCGCCGCGTTTCGCGGCTTTCCCGGCCACCGACGGATGGCAGTTTGACGACATGTCTCAATCCTATGCTACTAACCTAATTGCCACGCTAGTGTATCGGCAAGAAAAACAACCGGGGGCGATGAGTATCCGGCCCCCGAAGAGATTCCCACCGGCCGCGCGACCGCTCAGAACGGCGACCGATGTGCCATTCATCATACTGCCAACGGGCTACGTGTCAACTGATTTGCGGATGGAGGGCCATCCCAACTGTACGATGGGCCTCCGAGCCCGTCGATGCCCCCGAGCCGGTGGTTTCGGAGGGCCATCGTACGGAATTGCGGCTCACGATCTCAAGCGGTTGCCGAGTGACACGGGGCCCAGGGCGGAGGAGACCGGCCGATCCAACATTGCCACACGCACAGGGGGTGAGTGCAATCCGTTTGACCGTTCCGGCCTCTACAACTACAGTAGAGGTTGAGGGAGTCCTCTTCTGGCCAAATCGGTCTTTCGGGGCGGAACACCTCGAAGCAGCGGCGGAGATTGGCTCCGCGGCAAGCCGTTGGGTCAGGCCGTAGCCAGACCCACGAACCGAATTACCCTGCCAGATCGACATCCAGACTCACAACCAAAGGGAATCCAAATGTTGACTTCGACTTGCACCACCGCGGCCAAGCCGCTGCATGGCCGCTATCTCTTGTTCTTCGCCGCGATACTCGCGACCAGCCTCGTGCTGACTCAAACGGCCGGGGCGGCCATCATCCCCAACACGGCAAGCGGGCGGTTTGTCCGCGTCAATAAGACCAAACCGAATAATCTCGACACATATTTCCACATCGGCGAAATCCAGGCTCTGCTGCTGGGGGAAGACTTCGCCACCAGCAGCAAGGGCGCCAGTGCGTCAACCGTGTATGGCGTGGGTGGCCACGGCTCCGAGGGCCATCTGATCAGCGGCCGCGTCACTACTGGTGGCAATACCTGGACCCGGGACGACCAAATGAGCGCGCCCGGTGAGTACAAAGTCGAGGCGCTGGTGGATCTGGGACAAACGGTCGACCTTCAGGAGATCTTGGTGCAGCAGCGAGGCGATGGTTGCTGCCAGGATCGGCTCAGAGATTTCACGATCACGCTTGAGGCGGACAACGGCGGAGTGCCTGGAGCGGTGGTGGCCAGCCAAACCTTTCTCGGTCAGGCACCGGCAACGACGACGATGACCCTAGCCCCGGGACAGATGATCTTGCCCGGCGGTGACGGCGCGATCGGCACCGAACAGGTCGGTCGCAACGCCCGATTTATCCGCGTCCAGAACAACGGCGGCGCGGACCGGCCCCTGCATTCCAGCGAGATCGAAGCGTTCGGCCCCGGCGTGACGCCGAACAACAACAGCGCACCGAGCACGAACGACGTCGCCGGCACGAGCTTCCACAGCCTGCAGGGCGTCGGCGGTCACGGCAGCACGAGCAGCGTATTCGATGGCAACTTGGAAACGGGCGCTTCCGTCTGGAGCCGCGACGGACTGAGCAACTTCTACACGCTGGACCTCGGCTCGACCCAGGACATGGAAACGATCCGTGTCTGGCAGCGGGCGGACGGTTGTTGCCAGGACCGCTTGTCCAACTTCACCGTTTCGCTGCTGACGGACGACGGTTCCGGAAATCCCGGCGGCCTGATGGCCAGTCAGAGTTTCGCCGGTCAGGCGCCGACGAACTCGTTCGCCGAACTCACCTTCGCCAACGCCTTTACAATCGGCGCCGACGACACGCTGAAGATCGAGATCGACCCGGCCGCCGCAACGGCCGATCTGCTCTCCGTCGGGGCTGCCGGCCTGGGCGACTTGACCATTGCACCCGGCGCAACGCTCGACGTGGCCTTCCTCGGCGGCGAGGTAACGGCCCCGCGGACGTTCAACATCCTCGATTTCGGCTCGCTGGACGGCACGTTCGATACGATCAACCTGCCCCAACTGACCACGCCGGCGCTGGTTTGGGACCTGTCGAATCTCCCCCAGACCGGTGAGATCAGCGTCGCCGCCCCCGAGCCCACGAGCTTCGCTTTGGCCATCCTGGGGCTGCTGGGGTTGGCGTGGTTCGGATACCGTCGCAAGCGATGAGCGCTATCCTCGATTTCCGGCGGCGAACGGTTCGCCCGGGTTGACGTCGAGAACTTCGCGGTTGGGGCCTACCAGGGACTCTTCGTGGCGGCACGCCCACTGGTCTTGCGGATGGACTCCGCCGATCGTGTGTCCGTCCTCGATGACATCGCCGTGCTCGAACAGATAGAACGACGTGTTCCATAGCATCCCGGCCACGGCGTTGGGCTCCAATCCGTGGAAGTGGCACTGAAGGTCGGGCAGCCCCAGCGCGGCCAGACCCAGAGTGTCCATGAGGACATCCTCCGCCCCTTCGATCCGGAACAAACGCACGTTGATGAACCCCCAGAGTTGGTTTTGGATATCGTCCTCCTGCTGAGCCTCGAGAAAAGCCCGGGGATCGACGATCTGTTGCGTTGGCTGCCAGTGGATCGCCCGGCAATCGACGTTCTCCAGCACGGCACGAAGGGCCCCTCGAAACAAACGCACCCGCGTCGGGTAGTCCAGCCCGCGGGACATCAAGTCGGACACCAGCAGCGACCCCTTACATGCGGCGGCCACTTTCGCGTCCGGCCACGACCAACTCTGCTGGATCGCTTCGGTCACGTCGGTTCGGGGCTTGCCTTCCTCGGGAAAAGCGATAATGCACTGCGCCGGCACTTTCCCGTCGGAATAATCGACTTCGTGATCGAGATGATAGAAGAGGGTGAGGTTGCCGCTCTCGCCTGCCCGGGCCATTTCGATATTGCCACAGTACTCCCGCATGGACCGGCAAACGGCGTCGCGATCCAGCGCGGGTGGTTCGTCGAAGAGCAACTCCACCGCGTAGACACCAGCAGACGATTCCGGCATCGTTTCCGTTTCCTTGTCTGTTGGAAGAACTTGAAGACAAACCGACGCGACCGGCGATGAGCCGATCGCGTCGGGAAGATCTTCGGTCGAACGATCGGGGGTGCCAATCAGGCTTGCTCTTCCTTGTCGAACGAGGCGTCGAAGGCGCGGCCGCTGGTTTGGAAATCGACCCGCTTGACGTACTCGCAGGCTTCCCGGGCGCCGTGGTCGCGGTCCATGCCGCTGTCTTCCCATTCGACCGACAACGGGCCGTTGTAACCAACGTCGTTGAGCGCCCGGATGATCTCCTCGAAATTCACGCCGCCGTGACCCAGCGAGCGGAAGTCCCATCCCCGGCGGGCGTCGCCAAAGCCCAGGTTGCTGGCCAGGATGCCCTGCTTACCGCCCAGAGTAACGATCCCGTCCTTCATGTGGACGTGATAAATCCGATCGGGGAAATGACGGACGAATTCGGCCGGGTCGACACCCTGCCAGATCAAGTGGCTCGGGTCGAAGTTGAAGCCGAATTCCTCGCGATGGCCCAACGCTTCCAACGCGCGCTCGGCCGTGTAGAGATCGAAGGCGATCTCCGTCGGGTGGACTTCCAGGGCGAATTTTACGCCACACTCGGCGAACACGTCGAGAATCGGATTGAACCGTTCGGCCAGCAACTTGAACCCGTCGTCGATCATCCCGGGCAGCACCGGCGGGAAATCGTAAATCAGATGCCAGATGCTCGAACCGGTAAACCCGTTGACCACGCCGACGCCCAGCTTCTGAGCCGCCCGCGCGGCATCGGCCAACTCCTTGGCCGCTCGCTGGTTCACGCCGGCCGGATCGCCGTCACCCCAAACGTGGGGCGGCAGGATGCCCTGATGGCGGGCGTCGATGTTGTCCAACACGGCCTGACCGACCAGATGCGAACTGATGGAAAATACCTGCATACCGTGGCGGTCGAGCAACTCGCGCTTCTTCGCGCAGTAGTCGTCCTCGGCCAGCGCCTTGTCGACCTCGAAGTGATCGCCCCAGCAGGCCAATTCCAAGCCGTCGTAACCGAACTCGCTGCACTTGCGTGCCATTTCTTCCAACGGCAGGTCCGCCCATTGGCCGGTGAACATCGTTACCGGTCGTGCCATGTCATAAGCTCCTTTGTACGATTCCAAGAGAAAACCCGGGCCACAGACCGCCCGAGGATGCCGGACACGTTTTCCTAGTCGTCTGTCACTTCCTAGCCATCTGTCACGCCATGTTGGATGGGTGCCACGGGCATCTTGCCCGTACCAGACGCCCAGCACTTATCGGGCCATATTTTGACATATTTGCCGCGCCGTGCAACTCCCCCCGGCAGAGATCCGGCCCAGTGGGGCCCCGGCGCTTCATGGCGGCCAGGCGACGTCGTGCTATAATTCCGGAGGCGGCTGGTACTCGGTAACAGCGGGATTGATGGGTGGGGTGCCTGGGTACAAGGGTACATATATCCCAAAGCCCGCATATTCCCGACCCGCCGCATACGCCCGGTGGGTCATGGTCTGTCGATTAAAGGACCGGATTTTCCATGCAATCGCCCAACTACCGCTGTTTTGCCCTGTCCACCCTGTTGCTCCTGACGTGCATCTCGCCCGGATTGGCCGCCGGGAGGGTCAGTCTACTGGTCGTGACCGAGCCACGCACGGCACCGGGCGAGCAGCAGAGTTGGATGCGGCGACTCAGCAGCGCAGGGATTACCAGCGTGCGGCTGCGCACTCGCCAGCCACTCGATCGGGTGGGAATTCAAGTGATCGGCTCGGGCGATCGGCCGACCTACGCCGTGACCGGCTCGCTCAATTCGCGGGGTGAGTTGGAACTCCCCGGCCGGCGATTTCGTGCCGGACAGGAAGCCCAGATCGCCCGATTCCTCGACGATTTGGCCCAGCACGGCCCGCCAACTCCGGCCGAGGGGAAACCGCCCACCGGCACCGCGCCTTTCGGCCTGACTTCCGAACAGTTCGAGTTGGCCCGGACCGATATGTCGACCCCGGTCCAACCGAAGACCACCGGAATGGATCGGCATGCGGCGTTGGAGGCGGTTCGGCGGCAATTGGCCCTGTCGCTGCGAGTCGATGCGGCGGCCATCGCGGCGCTGCGAGGGGACACCGTCGCCGAGGAACTGTCGGGGATGAGTTGCGGAACGTCGCTGGCCTGTCTTCTTCGACCGGCCGGTCTGTGCCTGGTGGTGCGGCAAGGAACCGGCGCGCTGCCGGAGTACGTGGTCGTGCCCGCGCGCCCCAACTTGGAGATCTGGCCGATTGGCTGGAAATCGGAAAAGGTCCGCCGCCAACTGATCCCCAACATTTTTGCCAAGCTCAATGCCAACATCCAGCGGACCCCTGTAATCAACGTGATCAAAGCCATCTGCGGGCGGTTGAACGTCCCCTATCTGCTCGATCACAACGCCCTGGCCCGATGGGCAATCGACGTCAACACAACCCTCGTCACCCTGCCCCCGGGCGAGAAGACCTACGAGCAGATTCTCAAGAAGGCACTGTACGACTCGAAACTGAAGTGCGAACTTCGCGTCGACGAGGCCGAGAAACCGTTCTTCTGGATCACCTCGTTCAAGCCGATGTGAGCGAGCGGCATCTCAGGCGACCAAGGAGCCCCCCAGTGAAAACGCGAATGATCCCCGATCCCGTGCGAACCGCCCGGATGGATTCGGCCGAACTGCGCGAGAGTTTTCTCATCGACGATCTGTTCGCTCCTGGAGAAGTACGGCTGACCTATACGTTTCTCGATCGGATGATCGTCGGTTCGGTCGTGCCGACAGAGCAGCGGCTGGAATTGACCGGCGGCAAGGAGTTGGCGGCCGATTATTTCGCCGAGCGGCGCGAGGTGGGCGTGCTCAATCTGGGCGAACCGGGAACCGTGACGGTCGACGGACAGGAACTTGCCTTGCGTCGACTCGACGGACTGTATATCGGCCGCGGTGCGGAGCAGATCGCCTTCGCCAGCGAGCGGGCGGACGCCCGGGCACGTTTCTATCTGGCCAGTCTGCCCGCCCATGCGACGCATCCCACCACGCTCATACCCAAGGACCGCGCCGAGCCGATGCACCTCGGATCGCCCACCGGAGCCAATCGCCGTACGGTGTACAAGTACATCCACGCCGGTGGCGTGCCGAGTTGCCAGTTGGTGCTGGGGACCACCATGCTGGCCGAGGGAAGCGTGTGGAATACGATGCCCGTGCATACGCACCAGCGACGTGCCGAAGCGTATCTGTATTTCGATCTGGCGCCGGATGCCGTCGTGTTTCATTATCTCGGCCCGCCCGAGGAGACGCGCCATCTGGTGGTGCGCGAGGGGCAGGTGGCTCTGTCGCCAAGCTGGTCGATCCACAGCGGTTGCGGAACGAGCAACTACAGCTTCCTCTGGGCGATGGGCGGTGAGAATCAGCAGTTCGACGACATGGACGCCGTGGCGATGGATCGGTTGATGTAGGCCAGGCTTTGCTGTAAACCCCGTACGATGGCCCTCCGAGGCCTTCGAAACGTGAACCGCGACGGCCTCGGAGGGCCATCGTACAACGCCTACGAGTCTTCTGGCGAAGACCAGCAAGAAACCCGGAGAACCCGTCCCATGTCGATCCTCGACCGATTCGGACTTGCCGGCCGCACGGCTCTGGTGACCGGTTGTCGTCGGGGGATCGGCCGGGCGATTGCCCGAGCGCTGGCCGAGGCTGGGGCCAACGTCGTGGGGGTCAGTGCCACGATGGAATCCCAGGGCAGCCGAATCGAAGCGGAAGTCACCGCCACGGGTCGCAGCTTCCAGGGATACGCCTGCGATTTCGCCGACCGGCCGGCGCTGTACCGGTTCATCCAGCAGGTTACCGACGACTTCCCGCGGATCGATATCCTCGTAAACAACGCCGGCACCATCGTTCGCCACGCGGCGGCCGAACATGCCGACGACGATTGGGACCGCGTGGTCGAAGTGAATCTCAGTGCCCAGTTCATTCTCAGCCGAGAAATCGGGCGGCGGATGCTGGCTGACCCGCGGCGATCGGAGCACAACGCGAAGATCGTTTTCATCGCCTCGCTGCTCACTTTCCAGGGCGGCATCACCGTGCCCGGTTACTCGGCCGCCAAGGGGGGCATCGGCCAGTTGACCAAGGCCCTGGCCAACGAATGGGCCGGTCGTGGTGTCAACGTCAACGCCATCGCGCCGGGTTACATCGCCACCGACAATACGACCGCTTTGCGCAACGATCCCCAGCGCAGCGCGGCCATTCTCGATCGCATCCCCGCTGGCTGCTGGGGCCAACCGGAAGACCTCGCCGGCGCGGCCCTGTTCTTATCCTCGCCCGCTTCCGATTACGTCCACGGCACGCTCTTGACGGTCGACGGCGGATGGCTGGGAAGATAGCTTCTTCGCCAATCCCGCAATCCGTTCGCCCAGCCGACCGGCCGCGTCGAGTTCGCCGGGACCGACGCCCGGGTCCAGCGGGCCGGTCATTGCCGCGGCGCCGGCTTCGGCCCACTTGTCGTCGCCTTCGGCGTCTTGATACAACGGGCCGGCCACCACCATGCGGACGTTGACCATGAACAGCAGCAGCGAGACCACGACGTGCTCCTTGCCGCCGACCTGTCCGCTGCCGGTGGCAAACGCGCCGCCCACCTTGTCGGTGAAGTCGACTTTCATCTTCCACGACCAATCGTCGATGGCCACCTTCATCTTGCCCGGGATGTTGGCGAAGTAGGTGGGACATCCGAGGATGATCGCGTCGGCCGCTTCGAGGTCCTCTTTGGTCACCTTCTCGACCCTTTTCACTACGGTCACCGCCCCCGGCACCCGTTTCACACCCACCGCCACGCCCTGGGCCATCTTCTCCGTACTGCCGTAGAGCGAATGATAGGCAACCAGCACGCGCACGGCCGGCCGATCGGCCCCATCGCCCGGCGGCGGATCCCCCGGCTCGGCCACCGCCGGGTGAGTTGCCGCCAGAAGGCATCCCAGAACAAGTCCCATGATCGAAAGGTTGTGGCGTTTCATCGCTTTCTCCTTTTTGTGGAAGCGCGGCAAGCTCGCGTGCTGTTCGATCTGGAAACACCCACCGAATACGGAT
>CAYUIQ010000189.1:0-17718 GCA_964444795.1 uncultured Planctomycetaceae bacterium | reverse complement strand
ACATCCAGAAGCGACTAGCGTCCAACGGATTTTGGGCGGTCGACGTCGAGCGGGCCGGCCGTTATGAGTTCGTGTTGCGCGAGCGGCCCGAGTATGCCAAACACCCGTTGCCGGCCGGTACGGCCCGGTTGAAGATCGGCACCGTCGACGTCACGCAGCCGATGATCGCTGGGGCGACCGGCGTTCGCTTCGAGGTCGAGTTGAAGAAGGGGAAGACACGGTTGATCACCTGGCTCGAAGAAGCAAAGGGCGCCAGCCGGGGTGCGTTTTTCGTCGAAGCAAAGTACCTGGGCGAGTAACATTGCGGCCAGTTTTCGGTGAACTTCTTGCACGCCGGTGCCGAGAGGTTAGAATCGGGGAAGTAGCATGGGCTCCCGGCCCGTGTCTCTGGTTCTCACGGGCCGGGGGCCCATGCTACAAACTCAATTGGTAACCCGAAGCGTAAGCGAGGACGGAACGGACGGCCTCGCTGACGCTTCGGGTTACCCTGCCGACAGCCCACCATCCACCAGCCAATCACCATTTCCAGTCAGGAGATACGACCATGGCCCACACGTCGACCCAGCGCAACGCCAAGACCTCGTCGCGACGCGATTTCCTCAAGACCTCGGCGGTCATGGCCACGGCGGCCGGCACGCTGAGCCTCGCCCGCAGCGCGCATGCCCAAGGTAGCGACACGATCCGCCTGGCGCTGATTGGTTGCGGAGGCCGGGGCACGGGCGCCGCCACCCAGGCGCTCAACGCCGCCCCCAATGCCAAGCTGGTGGCCATGGCCGACGCATTTCCCGACCGGCTCGAAGGCTCGCTGCGGAGTATCGCATCGCGTCACAAGGATCGGGTCGATGTGCCGGACGATCGCAAGTTCACCGGGCTCGACTGCCACAAGGGGGCCATCGGCAGCGGGGTCGACATGGTGTTGCTCTGCACACCCCCCGGTTTTCGCCCGATGCAATTCGAGGCCGCCGTGGCTGCCGGGAAGAATGTCTTCATGGAGAAGCCGGTCGCCGTCGACGGGCCCGGCATTCGCCGCATCCTGGCGGCCAACAAAGTGGCCAAGGAAAAGGGCCTGGCCGTGGCCGTCGGGCATCATCTGCGCCATGAGGTGAAGCACAACGAGGTGATCAGCCGGATTCACGACGGCCAGATCGGCCGGATCAAATGCCTCCGGGCGTATTTCAACTCCGGCGGAGTCTGGGTCCGCCGCCGCGATCCGGCCCAGTCGGAAATGCAATACCAGGTGCGCAACTGGTACTACTTCAACTGGGTCTGCGGCGATCATATCGTCGAGCAGCACGTGCATGATCTCGACGTGATGAACTGGATCATGAAGGACGAGCATCCGGTCGAGGCCAACGGCATGGGCGGACGTCAGGTACGCATCGGGCCCGACTACGGCGAGATCTTCGATCACCACTCCGTCGAGTTCACCTACGCCGACGGGACGAAGATGTTCAGCTACTGCCGCCACATCCCGGGCTGCTGGAACAGCTTCTCCGAACACGCCCACGGCACCAAGGGCTATGCCTCGATGCAGGGACACGGGTGGGGTGAAATCGGCGTCGACGGGGAAGACCCGCAGCGGTGGGAGCGGGGTCCCGACGGTCATCAACTGGAGCACAACAACCTGTTCGCCGCCATCGCCGCCGGCAAGCCCTACAACGAAGGCGATCGGGGAGCCACCGGCACCATGACCGCCATCCTGGGGCGCATGGCCACCTACTCGGGCAAGATCGTGAAGTGGGACGACGCGATGAACTCCACGCTCGACCTCGGCCCGGATAGCTTCGAGTGGGACGCCGAAGCACCGGTGAAGCCGGGCGCCGACGGTATTTACCCCTGTGCCATGCCCGGGCTGACCAAGGCTTGGTAAGAGACGGTTAGCAACCCGTTGAAGAGGAAGCCGTTGGCAAAGTGACGCGTGTTTGGGGGTCAACGCAGGTGAGAATCAAAACGATGCGAACGTTTCAGATTGAACGTGTTTTTCCGGCCGCGCTGGCGATCTCTCTTAGCATCGCCTCGGCCTGCGGCTTGGCCGTCGGTGCCGAACGCCCCAACATTGTCCTGATCATGGCCGACGACGTCAGTCCGGACATGTTCGGTTGTTACGGCAGCGCGGACGCTAGGACGCCGAACCTCGATCGGATGGCCCGCGAAGGCGTGATGTTCCGGACGGCGTGGGCGTCGGCCCTTTGTTGCCCGGCGCGGGCACAGATCATGACGGGCCGCTATGCCTCGCGGACCGGTTTTTGGAGCAACGGTTTCGCCATACCGCAGGCCGACGATAGCAACGACCTGTTTGAGCATCACCACAGCTTCGGCCGACTGATGCAACAGGCCGGTTACGCCACGGCCGTGGCCGGCAAGTGGCACATCGGCCCAGCGGAACACCCAAGCGA
This sequence comes from uncultured Planctomycetaceae bacterium, assembly GCA_964444795.1. Classification (GTDB taxonomy): domain Bacteria; phylum Planctomycetota; class Planctomycetia; order Pirellulales; family Thermoguttaceae; genus JABMRP01. Next base: position 15,322 of record CAYUIQ010000189.1, on the reverse strand, counting down.
GCCATGCGTCGGTTTCGATGAGTATTGTCTCTGGGAAGGGGAAAAGGCGATGGCCGCGCTTCCCGGCGGTCCCAAGCACAAGGGCGCCTGGGAAGATGATACGACCACTTCGCGCTATTGGCACCCGGCGGTGATCCGCAACCATCAGGTCGTGCCAACGCAGCCCGACGATTTCGGCCCGGCCATCTTTACCGACTTCCTTTGTGACTTCATGGAACGCAGCGTGAAGTCCGGCAAGCCGTTCCTCGCCTACTATCCGATGGTCGCTCCGCACGGCACGCGCGGCGGGGTCACCACTTGCCCCCTTTACGGCCAACCGGGCGACTTGGCCGGCTCGCGAGACGACAATGCCAAGCGCTTCCGCGCGCTCAATGACTACATGGACGTCCTCGTCGGGCGGCTGCGGAAGAAAGCTCAAGACCTGGATGTGCTGGAGAACACGGTCTTTATCTTCTGCGCCGACAACGGGACCGCCGTGATCGCCAAGTCGCGCGGCGTGGAGCGAGGATGTCGTGTTCCGTTTATCGTTTGGGGCGCCGGCATCGAGCGGCGCGGCCCGACCGCCGAGATCTGCGATTTGTCCGACATTCTGCCCACCCTGATCGACTTTGCCGGTGGCAAACTGCCCCCCGGTTATGAAGCCGACGGCCGAAGCCTCAAGCCGTTCCTCACCGGGCAAGCGGACACGCATCGCGAAACGATCTTCGCCTGCATCGGCGGCACGCGACTCGTTCGATCGCGAACGCATCTGCTCGAAGTCGTTTGCCCCCTGCTCGACGCACCCCGCGGCCGTTTCTACTTCTGCGGCCCCAACCACGATGGACGCGGCTACCAGCGCACCGAAGGCAATCCGGCCCATGCCGACGCCCGCCGACAGCTTGACGCCGTCCTGGCCGAGCACCCGGGCTTCACCGCCGATCATCCGTATTTCGCCCAGCAGAAAGCCACCCGGTGGCTGAAGGCCTACCAGACGCCGACGGTGCGGGAGAAACATCTGCACAATCACAAGGACTATCGGTTCTATGACGAGACGCTGCCGTAAACCAAGAGCGACGGCCCTACGTCCGTGTGCAGCCCTTGTCGCGATCGCGCTGTTGGGGAGTGTTGTTGGCCAGGGAGCCGAGCCGAATGTGCTTGCCCTGGAAAACGAGCACCTGCGCGCGACGTTCCAGCGAATGTTCGACTCCTGGCGATTGACCGGCCTGGCGCGTCCGGACGGCTCGGATGCACTCGATGTGACCAGCGACGAGTTCGAGCTCCTGTGGTCCAATAACCGTCGCTTCACCATAAAAGACTACCGAACGGTCAAAGCCCCCCAACGACAGAACCACAGCGGCACGCAATCGCTGACGCTGGTGTATGCACCGAAGTTGTGGCCGTCACATGCTCCAGAACTGGTAACCGTCACTTACTCGCTGGGCTCCGATCCCTGGCTCCACAAAACGGTTTGGCTGAAGCTCGACGTCGACGACGTGATCGATCGGCTCCAGGTGCAACGCTTCTCCTGCCGACAGAAAGCGTCTCGTGGCGGAGAGGGGCAACCGGTGTTTGTGGGTAATTGGTTCTTCGGTGTCGACTACCCGGGATTTTACAGCCGCCACAGCGACGGGTTCGTTGAGCCGGATTTCCGCTACAAGTGGCATTATACCATCGACTTTGACGGTCGCGATCGCGAGTTCGCTCCGCGCGACGGTCTGGTCACGTTGTGTCATTTTCCCGGCTATGCAAAGCGGCAGCCGGACGGCACCTGGGCCGTTCGGAGCAAACGGGCCGTGATGGGGATCTCGCGCAACCCGGGCGAAAGCGCCGAGTTGGCACTGAAAGATTACATCGACCAGACGCGACTTCCCACGCGCAGCTATCTCCATCTGAACAACTGGTACAGCCGCAAGGCCAAGTCGCTCGATACGGCTATCTTTGCCGACGACGTCGCACGAACGATCCAGCGGCAGATGCGAGCCCACGGTGCGAATCTCGACGGCATGGTCCCCGATCACGGCTGGGAGAATACGAAGACGTTCGATCGCATTTTTCAGCCCAAGGACGGATTGGACCTCGCCGCGCTTCACGACGCGCTGGCGGCACACGACGTGGGGCTCGGGCTCTGGATGACCTTCGACGGAACCAATGCCGGCTTCGGCCGGGGACTTCAGGTGGGCTATAAGCCGGCATATTTCGATGGGTTCAACCGTTCGCAGCAGGCGTGGATGAGCGGCAATAAGGTCTACTTCGACCTCCTCGATCCAAAATACCAGGAAGATATTCGCCGGGCGCTGCGGCAGATGATCGAAGTCGGCAAGATCGATTACATCAAGCACGATTTCAACCACAATTTCACGTCGAACTATCTCTCGCAGCGCCACGCGCGAGAAGCCTGCCTCGACGTAACGCTCGACCTGTTGGCCTACGAGCGAACGCTCAACCCTCGGATTTTTCAGAACTACACCAACGGAAGCTGGTTCAGCCCGTGGTGGTTCCAGCACGTGCATACCATTTGGATGATGAGCGGCGACTCGGGCGGCAACGGATCATGGCCGCAGCTTTCGTTGCGTGCCGGGGCGACCGCTTACCGAGACTCGTGGCTGTTTCAGAGTTTCAATAATCCGAGCCGTTGCGTGCGGCCGCTCATCTCGATCGCCGATCTGATGACCCACGGCATCCTGCTGACCCATAAGAAGCCGTACACCGATTTCCAGGACACGCTTCGCGACTGGTCGGACTACGTCGTGATGTACTACGCCCGGGGCACGACGCTGAAGGAACTGTACATCGACAACGAATTGTTGGACGACGACCACTGGAAAGTGCTTGCAAAGGCCAGTGCCTGGGCGCAGGCCAACCAGCGAGGTCTGTCCAACACGGTGCTCATCGGCGGCGATTGTGCCCGCGGCGAGGTGTATGGGTACGTTAGTTGGGTTGGCGACCGAGCCATTCTTACCGTACGCAACCCCGATCGACGAGCGCGGACTCTGGAGATACCGTTTGACACGTCGGTTTACTTCCGCGGCGAACCGGGGCTTCCGTATCACGCCCGGGCGGTTTATCCGTTTGTGGAGGAGATGCCGTGGAGGTTCATCTCCGGCACGCCGTTTTCGGTCGATGTGCCGGGCGACTCGACCTTGATCCTGGAAATCAAACCGGGGGCGCCAACGGCTGAGAAGGCCGCCATGCCGCTGCCGCTTCCGCCGGCCGAAGCGAAGCTCGAAGAGGCGGCTTTCCAGATTCGTCTATCCGTGCCCGATGAGGAGATGCCGCGTTACGATCTTCTGGTTCAAGCATGGGGCGCGGCACTGTCACGGATTACTCTGGATGGAAAGGACATCGAGCCTCGCGTTCAAGACGGCGGGAGTTGGACCCTCTCGGCCTACGATCTGCGCAAGTACCGCGGCCGGACGGTGACCCTCCGGGGACATCTGGTGCCGTCCCGCGAACCGGCACTCGGCCGAGAGGGAACGGTGCCGGTGGAAATATGGTTGGTCGCCGATCGCAAAGTACATGTGCCACCGCCGCCAACCGGCGAGAGATTACCGTTGCCGCCGTCACACCAGTACCGTCGCCTGACCCAGCGGTTGTTCTCGAAATCCACCATCACCGTGGTCCGACGGGAACGCGAGACAGATTCATAACCCGCCCGGGATCTTGAACGTCCATGCGTACAAGCAGGGCAGCCGATCGATGGTCAGTTGGGGGACGTCGATCAAAAGCCGATCGTTCTCAATGCGCCAGGAAACCGGGCCGTCGTGGCCCAGCATGGTGATCTTTGTGTTGGCGGCGGGCTTCGCTTTGGACAGCGTCAGCGTCGTGCCGGGCCACTTTGTGCATATCGCGTAGAGGTCGTCGCCCTTGACCGTGTAGCGGACGGTTTCTCCCTCGCTGGTGGCGACCGGCCAGCGAGTCGAGCCGTAGATGGCCTCGCCGTTGACTTTTAGCCACGCGCCGATTTGCGCCAGACGCTGTTGCATGATGACGGGAATCCGGCCGTCGGCGGTGGGCCCGACGTCGAGCAGCAGGTTGCCGCCGTTGGAGGCGGTGCGCACGAGCATCCCGATCAACTCGTCGGCCGTATCATAATCGGCGAGGTTCTCGTTGCGGTTGTAACCGTAGCTGTGGCCGATACCGCGATCTTCCTGCCAAGGGTGTCCGGCCCAGCCGTGTCCGCCGCCGTACTCGCTGGAGTAGACCATCCCGTGCTTACCCCGGGTTTTCCCCCAACGGTCGTTGGTCACCACGCGGTCGCGGACCGGCGATTCGTTGAACAGCCACGCCGCCAGTTGCTCGGATTTCCAAAACGTGTGTTCGTGATGCCATTCGCCGTCGAGGAAGATGAACCACGGCTTGTACTTGCTCACCACGTCCTTGAACTGCGGATGCAGATGCTCCAGCGCGTATCGCTGCTTGACCTCGGGATCCTTCGATGAGTAGAGCGGATGCCACCATTCCATCAGGGAATAGTAGATGCCCGGCTTCACGCCGCGTTTCTCGCAGGCGGCGTTCAACTCGCCCAGCAGATCGCGCCGCGGCCCGGTGACCATCGAGTTCCACTTGCCGGTGTTGACGGTCTTGGAAAAAGGCGACGGCCAGAGGCAATATCCGTCGTGATAGACGGCCGTGGTCACGACGTACTTGGCACCGGACTTGGCGAACAGTTCGGCCCAAGCGTCCGGGTCCCACATCTCGGCCTTGAACTGATCGGCGAATTGCTCATACTTGAAATCCTTGCCGTAGTTCTTCTCGTGGAATTCCACGGTCGGCTTCTGTCCACTATCCAGCTTGCCGCCGTACCATTCGGCGTAACCCCGATCGGTCCACCCGGGTACGGAGTAAGGACCCCAGACGACGAAGATGCCGAACTTCGCCTCGTTGAACCACGGCGGCATGGGCACCGTGTCGAGCGACTCCCAAGTTGGCTCGTACTTGGCGCGAGGCGGTGCGTCCTGGGCGTATGTTGCGGATGCGGTGCAAGAGACGATGACAAGCGGGACGAGAAGCATTTTCGCGGGATGCATGGCAAGGCTCCTGGAGAGACAACGTCTTGGCGTGGACTGGGAGCGTGTATTCTACATCGGGCGATTAGCGGTCCGCAAACGGTACGATGGCCCTCCGAGGCCGTCGCGTTTGTACGATGGGCTTCCTAGCCCGTCGATAGTCCCGGAGCGACGGGCCGGGAGGCCCAAGGTACAAGAGACACTCACTCGCCCAACAACTCGCTCAGCCACTGCTCGCGCTCCGTCGGGCTCAACCGGCCGAACTGCTCGTAGCCGTCTTCGGTGGCCAATTGCGTGGCGATCTGAAAGCGACGCTTCGGATCGGCGACCGCCGTCTTGGCTCGCTGGCGAGCGTGGTCGAGGAATTTGACGTACTCGGCGTAATCTTCCGGTAGCCACTGCTCCAATTGCCGTCGCAATCGCCGGGCCAGCGCCGGAGCGGCACCGCCGGTGGCGATCGATACGGTCAGCGGCCCCCGCCGCAAAATCGAAGGCACGATGAAGCCACAGTACTCCGGATCGTCGACCACATTGTAGGCAATACCGCATGCACGGCACGTTTCGGCCACATGGTGATTCACCGCCGGGTCGTCGGTGGCGGCAATTGCCAGCGCCACGCCCGTCAGGTCGTCGTCGCGAAACTCCCGGCCGTGTCGCTCGACGCCAGTGAGCGAATCGAACTCGGCGACGAACTCCCGGCCGACGACCGTCACGCAGGCCCCGGCTTCCAGCAAACCCCTCGCCTTGGCCAGCGCGATGCGTCCGCCGCCGATCACCAGGCATCGTCGGCCTTCGAGGCAGAATCCGATGGGGTAATAGTCCATGCTCGGGGTGGTTTCCGAAAGTCTCTCAGGTGATTTCCCAACGCGCCGCGATGCCGGCCGTCTCAAGTCGGCGAGCCATCTCGGCCACCGAACGGTCGTCGCAGACGGGAAACTGTTCACCCGGTGCGGCGGACGCCGATTCCTCGGCATATCCTCCCGGGGCCGTGCAACTGCCGGCGCTCATCTGCGTAATACAGATCCCCGCCAGCCGGTCTCTCAGCGAGGGCGATTCCCGAGTAGACAGCACCAATTCGGCCTGGGGAAACGCCCATCGCAACGCGCAGTACATGCGGATGAACGTCTCGTCGTCGACCGGATACGGCGTTTGAAAATCGGGTGGCGCCTGGTGGATGCGGGGGAGGCTGAAGGCCAGTGTGCGGTCGGGAAAACGCTGCCGGAGATAGTCGCCGTGGCGGGTCAAGGCAAGCAGATCCGCGCGCGGATCGGCCAATCCCAGCAGAATACCCAACCCTAGACGCTGCATCCCCGCCTCGGCAGCCCGATCGAGCCCTTCCAGCCGCCAATCGAACAACGCCTTGCTCCCCCGCGGATGATACAGCGAGTAGAGTTCCTCGTGGTACGTTTCCTGATACAACGTAACGCCCCGAACTCCCGCCTCGGCCAACGTCGCATACGAGGCCGTGTCTTGCGGCGCGATCTCGATCGCCGGCTGAATTCCCCGGTCGACCATATATCGGGTGATTCGGGCGAAGTAGCCGGTGGTCGTCAGGTGCGGGAAATCGCCGGCCACCAGCAGCACGTGACGCAATCCCCGGCCGTGCAGCACGTCGATCTGCCGTTGGGCTTCCTCGAAGTCGAGGTGCTTCCGCTCGGTGGCCTGAGGATACCGAAACCCGCAATAGACGCAGTGGTTGGTGCAATGGTTTGACAGATACAACGGCGCGTAGAGCAACATCCGCCGTTGCCGGGCATCGGAGTTGTCGGATGGTGCCAACGTGAAATATTCCTCGGTCGCGTCAGCGGCCTCGCGGCACACGCGATCGAGCGCCACTTCTCTCTGAAGACAGTAGTCTACCGCGGCCAGACAATCGATCGGCGTGGTGCCCGCGATGACTTGCCACGTATGCCGGGGCTCGCGTCCTGGTCTTCCGGCCAGCGCGTTGGCGGCCAGATCCAATGCCTCGACCAACTCGCGATCCTGCCGCGAGAGGTCTCTCGGCCGTCTTTTCAGGTGCTGATATCGCCAGCGTTCGAGTTGGGTGGCCAACTCGACCCGGCGCTGGACACCCTCCTTGGTGCGGGCATCACCCACCCCGCCGGCAAGCATCTGCTGGGCCTGTTCCAGGAGCCTGAGGTGATGCGACGCATGGTGGTCGGTCGCCCGAATCCAGTCGGCAAAGGTTTCCAATGTTTGTATCATGCATACCATCATATCGGGACGACCCCTGGGCCGGGAAGGTGTCGGCGGGAGAAGTTCCCCGCGGCGGACCAAAGGGAGGCCGCTTTTTCGAGGATCCGAGCAACGGTCCCCAAACAGCGGCCCAAGAATCGATGAGTGCCCGGAAAGGGCCTTTCCGGGCACTCACGTCCTTGCCGATGCAACGGGGGTGGCTCAACGTTTCAGCAGCGACTTCAGTTCGCTCTTGTTGGCCAGGCCAACGTGTTGAGCTGTGATTTCGCCACCGGAGAACACGGCCAGACTGGGGATCGAACCGACCTTATATCGGGCGGCCAACTCCGGGTTGCGATCGACGTCGACCTTGACGATCCGGGCGTTGGGCGTTTCCCGGGCGAGTTCCTCCAAGGCCGGCGCGAGCATCCGGCAAGGGCCGCACCAATCGGCGTAAAAATCGACCAGCACGGGCACGTCGGACTCCAGCACCTTACGCTGGAAATCGGCCGTATCGGCGTGTTCTACTTTCCGCGGTATGTGGGTTTTGGTGTCGGCGGTCTTGGTATCGGCAGTACTCATGGCTTGTCCTCCCTTTGCGTTTTCGTCAATAACGATTTCCTGGTAACCGGCCGGCGTGATCTCCTTGCCAACGGGGTCCTCGGTCGAAGTCCGGTGGCTGGCGTCGCGTGTGGCGGCGTCGCTTCGGGCGGTGTCGGCCTTGCTGGTGGCCCGATTCAGGCGGTCACCGCCTTCGGCGATAAACGAACAACCGGCCGTCAACGTACCGAGGGCAACGACCCCGCCCAGCCAAAGGCCGGCCGACAAGGCCGTCGCCCGTTTGTGTCGAACTGAAGAATTCATGGCGTTCCTCTCCCTGTTTCCGCGTCGAATCGCTCGTGCGACGCTTGTTGTTTCCATACCTATACACACTGATGCACGGAAGGGGCCAATGGTTACAACTCGAAGATTTTGGCAGCCGGATTCGTTAGAATTCGGTCGATTTGTGGTATCCCCCGAAGTCTCACGACTCCGGCTACATCTCAACGGCGTTGGCCCCCGGGCGTTCGCTCAAGGCGATCGGGAAGGTGTGCCGATCATGGGCCTTATGCGCACCATCGCGTCGGATGGGAAAAATTTCCGCATTTTCCCAGAGAGTGCTTGATTCCCGCCGGTTAAGAGCGCAGGATACGGGGCGACGAGCAGGACGTGTGTCGGCGGTATGGGATCGCGGACGCTTGGGGTACCAAAAGGCCAGCATGGGAGGATCGGGTATGTCGGATCGTTTGACGCGTCGGGAATTCGTTCGTGACAGTGCCGTCGGGGCCGCCGCGCTGGCGGCCGGAATGTCGGCCACGGTCGGAGTCGGCAATGCCGCCGAGGCCGATACCAGCAAGATCATGAACTACAACGCCGACATGGAGTATCGCCGTTGCGGAAAGACCGATTGGATGATTTCGGCCGTCTGTCTCGGCGGACACTGGAAACGGGTCAACCTGATGGTGCCCGGGCTGTTCGAGGGCAAGAGTTGGCTCAGCGCCGATTTGACCAGCGAGGATTTTCATAAGAACCGGTACGAGGTGGTCAGCCGGTGTATTGAACGGGGGATCAACTACATCGACGCCTGCACCAGCGAAGAGATCCAGATGTACAGCAAGGCCCTGAAAGGCCGGCGCGACAAGATGCATCTCGGCTGGTCGTGGTATCAGCAGGAATCGCGCCGCCGGCCTTGGCGCTCGGCGAAGAAGCTCACCGAAAGCCTCGACCAGGGCATGAAACGTAGCCAGGAAGAGTACGTCGATCTGTGGCGCATCACCTGTCTTTCCAACGGCGAGCACAGCGAGCAGGAAGCCGAGTGGATCGCCGAGGCGTTGACCACGGCAAAGAAGGCGGGCAAGGCGCGGATGACCGGCATCTCGTCGCACAACCGCACCTGGCTCTCGCACATGATGAAAACGTATCCCGAGGCGATCGACGTCGTGGTCACTCCCTACACGGCCAAGAGCAAGGTGCTGCCGGAGGAGAGTTTCTTCGACGACGTGAAGAAATGCGATTGCGGATTCTTCGGTATCAAACCGTTCGCCGGCACCTCGCTATTTGAGGGTGACAGTTCACTGGATAGCCCCACGGCCGAGAAAGACGATCGACTGGCCCGGCTGGCGATGCGTTACATTCTCCACAATCCGTCGATTACCGCCCCGATTCCCGGCATGATCAACGAGCATCAGGTCGACAACGTCGCCCTGGCCGTGGCCGAGCGGCGCGAGTTGGATACCAACGAGAAGGCCGAATTGGATCGGGCCATGGACCGCGCCTGGGCCAACCTGCCTTACCACTACCGATGGCTGAAGGATTGGGAGTGGGTGTGAGCCGCCGCACGGAAACCGGCGATTAAACGAAGGAAATGCTTACAAAAAGCGTAACGCGGACGGGTGAGAAAGCACCCTGCCCCTCCGCGCCTTTTTCCCGGCGCGCGACGAGTGAACCACGCCCAGGGGTTGCATTCCCTGGGTGCCCAGCGGTTATAATGGAAAATCGCGGACATTACTCTCTCCAATCAAGGAGTCCAAGTCATGGCGGATCGTCGGGTAACGCGTCGGGAATTCGTCCGCGAGAGTGCCGTCGGCGCGGCGGCTCTGGCGGCGGGTGTTTCGGCCGGCAATATCGTTTCGGTGGGCAATGCGGCCGAGGCCGACACGAGCAAGATCCTCAATTACAATCCCGACATGGAGTACCGCCGTTGCGGCAAGACCGACTGGATGGTCTCGGCCGTCTGCCTCGGCGGGCACTGGAAACGGGTCAACCTGATGGTGCCCGGATTGTTCCAAGGCGCCAGTTGGCTCAGCGCCAACGTCAACAACCCCGACTTCCAGAAGAACCGCTACGACGTCGTCACCCGGTGCATCGAACGGGGGATCAACTACATCGACGCCTGCACCGGCGCGGAAATCCAGGCCTACAGCAAAGCGCTCGAAGGACGCCGCGATCAGATGTACCTCGGCTGGTCGTGGTACGAACGCGAAGCGCGAAGCCCCCAGCAGTGCAACGGCGACGCCCTGATGGCCGTCTTCGAGGATTCGCTCAAGGTTTGTAAACAGGAGTACGTCGACCTTTACCGCATCGTTTGCGGAGTGAACGGGCGGCGCGGTGAGAACGGCCAGTGGATCTATCCCCATACGCCGGCCGAATCGGAAGGCATCGCCGAGGGACTCGACCGTGCGAAGAAGTCGGGCAAAGCCCGGATGACCGGTATTTCCTCGCACGATCTCCCCTGGCTGAAGTACATGATGGAGACCTTCCCCGACCAGATCGACGTGGTCATTACACCCTATACGGCCAAGACGAAAGTGTTGGCCGAAGACGGCACCGGCTTCTTCGAGGCGGTTAAGAAGTGCGACTGCGGTTTCTTCGGCATCAAGCCCTTCGCCGGCAACGCCCTGTTCAAAGGCGACAGTTCGGCGGGCAATCCGCACGAAGAGGAAGACAACCGGGCGGCTCGTTTGGCCGTTCGCTACATCCTCTGCAACCCGGCCATCACCGCCCCGATCCCCGGTATGATCAATGCCCAGCAGGTCGACAACGTCGCCCTGGCCGTGGCCGAGCGGCGCGCGTTGGACGCCGAGGAGAAGGCCGAGTTGGATCGGGCCATGGACCGCGCTTGGGCCAACTTGCCGTATCACTACCGCTGGCTCAAAGACTCGGAATATGTCTAATTGCCCAAGCCCGGGTCCAAGCTCGGGTCGAAAGGCAACTGGTCCAGATTCTCGATGTACTCCAGCGGATCGAACGGCAGCTTCCGCAAATCGACCGGCGGCCGGGAGAGGGCGCGGACCTCGGGCGGGGCGTTTTCGATGCCCGTCCAGGGGACGCCGTGGACCTCTTTGACGTCGGGGTACTTCTTCTTCCACAGTTCGTGACGCAGCCTCATCCGCGCAAACGGGCTCTTCAGATGGATCAGGTTGACCAGCATCGGCTGCTTCTCGCGGGGATCCGACGGCAGGAAGAAGAATCCGGCGGGGATGCCGCTGGCCTCGCCGATCGGATCCGACGATATCCAGTGCCGTTTGTAGTTGCCCTTGACCGTCGCGCCGAGTTGCGGGCCCGCGTAGATAAACACATAGTCGCGGCGGCTATGCGTATCGCCGTTTAAGAGCAGGGCCGACTGGTCGATCCCATCGACGACGCGATCGGTGGGCACGTGTTGCCTTGCCCCGGCCAGCCGGGCGAAAGTGGTGAACAGGTCGGTCTCGTGGATGATGTCGCCGACGATCTGTCCCGGTTCGATCATCCCCGGCCACCAGGCCTGGGCCGGGACACGGACGCCCCCTTCGAGAAAGTCGCCCTTGCCGCCGCGGAAGATCGTCTCGGCGAAGCCGCAACCCGGCGGCGGGTTATGGGCCATCGGCCCGTTGTCGGCCATGCAGACGACCAGCGTGTTCTCGGCGATGCCCAATTCCCTGAGCTTGGCCATCAGCTTGCCGACGAACGGGTCGATGTTGCCTTGCAGTCCGTCCTGCAGCAGGCTCCGAGCCGCTGAGACCTTCTTCGGGCTGGGAAGGAACGGCGCCAACATCGGCCAATTTGCCACGTAGAACGGTTTGCCGGCCTTCGCGTTACGCTCGATGAACTCCAACGTGCGGCGCTGCGCCTCGCCATCAATCTTCTCGTAGGTCTCGAAGCTGTTGTCGCCCCACTGGCGCGCTTTCCCGCCCTTGTGGCCCTCCAACACCATCACCCAACCCTTGGTGATAAACGTGTCATCCAGTCTGTAGGGGTCCGCCGGGAGCATGTCTTCGTAGAGGCCGATGGTCGCGTTGGCCGCTTCGCCCTTGCGGGTCCAGAGTGAGAGGATCTGGTTGTAGCCGGTAAAGAACGCCTCGTCGAAGCCCTGGTTATGCGCGTAGCTCTGCTCGATATCGCCCAGGTGCCACTTGCCGTGGAAGGCGGTGGCATAGCCGGCCTGAGAGAGGACCTCGGCCATGGTTACTTCCTCGCCGCGCATCCCGTGCATCTCGCGGAGCATGCCGATGTTGTACATCCCGTTGCGGATCGCATGTCGGCCGGTGACCACGGCGGCCCGGCTGGGGGTGCAACCTACCTCGGTGTACATGCGCGTAAAGAGGATCCCCTCCTCGGCCATCCTGTTCAGATGCGGTGTTTGCAGGCCGCGGACCTTCTGGATCGCCGGAATCCCCACGTCGCCGAAGGCTGTATCGTCCCACATGACGTGGATGATGTTCGGCGGCTGGCCGTACTTCTTCCGCAGGGCCGCCAACTTGGCAGCAATCCCCTGATCCTCGGCAGTCCATTTCTCGCCATTTTGGGCTGCGAGAATATAGTACTCCGCATCATGCACGATTCTGCCACGCTGTGGGCTTTGGGCCCAACCGTCGACACACCAGGTGACACCCACGATGAACACCACCCCACTCAGAATAGCCCTAGTCATTTGCTTGACCCTTATTCGGTTTGCTGAGATTAGTTCGGGAAGCGGATACCCCCCCTCCACGGTCAGCAAATCATACGCGCGGGCCTGATCTTAGGGAATTATGATTTGGCTTCCAAGGTAATTTCGAATGCTCGGCGGCCGCTTCACGGGAAATGAACGAGACGCGGAACGGCGCACAGGCAGCGCAAAAAGCCGGAAAAACCTGACATTTTCCCGCACGATCTCAGGCAAAGCCATCGAAAGGGTGGCCCTCCGAACGAATACACCCGCAGCTCAGCGCGACACCTGTGAACCGCGGGCAGGGCCTCCGCTCATTTCCAGCGACTTAAAGCGTCGCGGTGGTGCGTTCCCATACGGACGCGTGGGAACGAGAGGGGGGTCGTTCTCCAGTTATCCTATCTTGCGCCTGTTATCACAATGTCTTCGAGAACGCCACTTTTCCAAAGATCTTGCCCCACTTTCGGTGCTTTTCCTGGAAACCGGGCACCGGGCGAATTACTCTGGAGGCACTTGAGTACGGGGAGTCTGACCAGGGCTGAGGATTCGCAGAGAGTCTGGACGGCTAAACCGACTCAAAATTCAAAGGGCGAGCTGGGAATCGAGTGGGAAGGAGCGGCAGGATGGAATTTCGGCCGTCGCCGGCACATCGGCAGCCGGCAAGACCCAAGAGTGCCGATCAGCGGCGGGACCATTCGCGGCGTCTGCGCGAGGATGCCGTGCAGTGGCGGCGCATGGCCGTCGAGGTCGAGCAACAGAAGATCGACGTAAAGACCTTCGGGAAGCTACTGCTCCAGTTCTTTTCCCAGCGATCAGAAGAACCGGCGGGCGACGTCTGGCGAGCTGCCGCCGAACTGGTCCGCAGCGAGACCGACTCGGCCAAGTTGGTCGAGGAAATTCGCGGCATGGCCGACTCGCTCGAAGAAGAGGCCGATCGCCTGATTGCCGAAGTCTGATTCCACCGACCGGCTCCGCGGTGCCTTGGCCACCTCCTATCGGGCAACGCTCTTCCCCCACCGGGCCTTGTCGTCATAGTGACAAGAAGTGCGATCAGATCGACTGCACGCTGACTTCTCCCCCCTTGGCTTCCGCGGCCGGCGCGTATAATGGTGGTGTCGCTAAACTGTTTTCGATGCATTACTTGCCACGATACGAGCGTGTCATCTCTTGAACAAGCCGCCAAACGGCACGCTTCTTGCAAATAAGGCATACGCGGCAAGCTGCGTGTTTATCGTGCCGCGGAGAGTTCGTCCAAAAATCCGTAAAACTTTCCATTGTCATGCTTCCGACCGGTTTCTCCACGCTGGCGAATTCCGGTGAACAGCAACAAGAATTCCAGACCGCCGTTTCTCTGGAGTCAAGGGAGAGAAAACCATGTTCGCGTCCTTCAACGGAACGTCCCGCCGGTATTCGATTGCCTCGACCTTCGTGTTGACCGTCGTTCTGCTTTTCGGTTCGACGGCCTTCGGTCGCCCGCCGTCGCGCAGCGGAGGATCTCCCGGCCGGTCAGACGCGGGCAGTTCATCGGCACATCGCGCCTCGCCGGCCCGGCCGTCGCACGCATCGGGGCCGTCTATCTCCGGCCGCAGCCACCCTGCGAGCCGATCCCCGTCGCGAACAACGCACGCGGCTCCGTCGCCGTCGCGAACAACGCACTCGGCCCCGTCGCGTCCAACTCCCCGGCCGAGTTATCGCCCGTCGCCGTCGTATCGATCCAGCCCGACCGGCCCGACGTCTTCCCGATCCTCCGGTTTATCGATCACGCGACCGACGCCCAGTCGTTCCGTCCCCTCGCTCACGGTCCCCCAACGACCGACGTTTTCCCGATCGCCCGGTTCACCGATCACGCGGCCGACGCCCAGTCGTTCCGTTCCCTCGCTCACGACACCCCAACGACCGACGTCTTCCCGATCGCCCGGCATATCGATCACACGACCGACGCCGAGTCGTTCCGTTCCCTCGCTCACGGCCCCCCAACGACCGACGCTTTCCCGATCACCCGGTTTGCCGATCACGCGGCCGACGCCCAGTCGTTCCGTTCCCTCGCTCACAACACCCCAACGGCCGACGTTTTCCCGATCGCCCGGTTTATCGATCACGCGGCCGACGCCCAGTCGGTCCGTTCCTTCGCTCACGGTCCCCCAACGGCCGACGCTTTCCCGATCACCCGGTTTGTCGATCACGCGACCCGTTCCCAGCACCCGTGCCACGGTTCGCCCGACACCGGGCAGTTCGATACCGAACCGGCCCAGCGTGGATCATCCCGGGTTCGTGCAACGGCGGCCGGGGAACGGAACATCGGCCGGCCCGCTATCGCCCAGTCGGCCGGGACACGTTCGGCTGGGTGGAACCGCCGGCCCGACGGTCCGGCCCAAACCGGTCGAGCAGGTTCGGGTCACCCGAAACGGCATCCCCGCGTCGGCTTCGCCGTTGCGGACGGAGTACCAGCGTCGAACCGCGCGACAGCCCGCCACGGGGCATTCCGGGAGCCCACAGGGGCATCTCTCGCGACCCAGCGGTGCGGAACTCCAGGCCGTGCGCGCGGAAACCGCCAGGCATCGCCAGACTGCCTCCGGTTTTCATGGCCGGCCGGAGAAAGGGGACCTCGACCGGCTCTCCCGAAGCGCCACGGGCCACAAGTACGACTTGCAGCGTCAGTACGACATGAACCGCCACGGCGACGTTGCCCGGCGTATGCACCTGGACCAATCGATAC
>CAYUIQ010000188.1:0-17868 GCA_964444795.1 uncultured Planctomycetaceae bacterium | reverse complement strand
GACCTTTGGAATCGCCACCGGCCGCCGGTTGAGCGTTGTGCATGTAGGAAAATCGTCGGCCGACTGGGCATACCATAGCAGTGTTCAGTCGTACAGTCAATAGGCGGCGCCATGTTGTGGTATTTGGACGAGTGGGCCACAAGATGTTGGGTGAACTGCCGACTGGCCTACGCCATCCGTGCGCGGCGGATCATGTCAACCGCCGAGACATGCTGCCCGGAGGACTTGCGGCGGTAATTTGCTATGATGAGTGGCCCGGGAACCAACTTCAGAGCGACACCATGTTTGACAGACCGTGCGAAGATGACGTCGAATCCGTACCCGTGCCCAAGGGTTGGACGGGATACGTGCGAAATGCAATGCTTACGCTACTGGGATTAGTGCGTATTGCCATGCTTGCCGGCCGTGAGTTCTTGATCGACCAAGGCGACACGCCGCAGGCGAAGATCGATCGGCTGGAAAGTGAAATCTCGATGCTGCGCGAGGAACTGCGAATCAAGGGCGAGCGCACCAGACGCATCGATCCACACAAGCGACCACAGTATAGGCCAATCGAACGGATGGCCATCTTGGAACTTCGTGCCATGCGGGGTTGGAGCAAGGCAGAGACTGCCCGGCGGTTCTTCGTCTCCGCCGAGACCATCGCGGCCTGGCATCGACGGGTCGACGACGATTCATTACTTCAAACCAGTGTGCCGGTGAATCGCTTTCCAGACTTTGTCCGCTACGCCGTACGGCGGATCAAGCTATTCTGCCCCGTGTTGGGAAAGACGAAGATTGCCGATATGCTGGCCAGGGCGGGCATTCACATCGCCAAGACCACCGTCGAGCGGATTCTCAAGGAGAAGCCCGCGCACGTCCCTGAGCCTTCGTTGGCCGACAACGGCACGATCCGGCGTATCGTGGCGAAGTATCCGAGCCACACGTGGCACGCCGACTTGACTGCGGTGCCGATCAGCGGTGGCTATTGGACCAACTGGCTGCCCAACGCCATCCGGCAGCGCTGGCCCGTTTGCGGGTGGCTGTTGAACGTCGTGGATCACTACTCGCGTCGGTCGATGGGCTTTGCCGTGTTCAAGTCGAAGCCGTCTTCCGAGGAAGTGACGGCGGCCATGAATCGGATCATGCTCGGAGAGGGAGTGCGGCCGAAACATCTGATTCTCGACCAAGGTCGGCAGTTCAGGTGCGAGCACTTCAAGGACCGCTGGTGCAAGGCGATGAATATCTTGCCGCGTTTCGGCGCGGTAGGAAAGCACGGTAGCGTTGCGGTGGTGGAGCGGTTTCATCGAACGCTCAAGGAGATCCTGCGACAGACGACCGTACCGGAAGATCAAGCCGCCTTCCAGCGCGAGGTGGATCTGGCCATAGAGTGGTACAACAAACATCGGCCCCACGAGACACTCGGCGGCAAGACGCCGAACGAGGTCTACTTCACGCGCCGGCCGGCCAACAAGCAGCCGCGTCTTGAGCCACGTCCGCGTTGGCCGCGTGGCTCGCCGTGTGCGCGTCCGCAGGCCGAAATCGAAGGGAACCCGGGCGACGCAATGGTTATCGAAATCGATTGCCTTGCCGACCGCCGCCACCTTCCCCTCATCCGTGTCCGCCGCGCGGCGTGAGTGCCGAACGGTCACTCGCGGCGCTATCCGTCCGCGCGTGGGGCGTCTTCCTCGCCATTCTCGGTCGCCTCGTCAACGTCAAGGCTCTTCTGTCGTGGGTTCCGCTGCCTCCGAGCGTCTTGAAGTTCGATGCGATACTGTAAACGTGCCCACTAAGTCCAGTGTAATTCCGTTCAGTCGAAAGTCGCTGGGCCCGTTCACCATTCCGTCATGTTTTGCTCGCCTGGCTGGCGAAGGGGAGAGGCGATCATACCCATAGTGTCACCTTAGGGCGAAGCCGCGTGAAAACCCGCAATACCAGCGATTCGAAGCCATCTTGCAGTTGTCTGCGTCAATGGGTTGCCACCCACCTTGAGTGATTTCAGTCTCGCAAGGGCTGACAGTGTTCTGGGTAATGCTGTCAGCGAGTTCCGCTCCAACTGCAGTTCTTCCAGTAGAGTTACGTTGCCGATCTCGGAAGGCAAGCGGCGCAACTGATTGCAGCTCAGGTACAACGCCCGCAGTCGTTTCATGCGCGCGATGTTGGGTGACAAGAATCGAATACGATTGCTGGGCAGTGAAAGAACCTCCATTCTCTCGCATCTCCAAAGCGTTCTCGGCAGTTGGTCGAGACGATTGAATGCCACGTCAAGTGATTGCAGATTACGCAACTGGCCGATGGAAACTGGCAAGCGATCAATCCGGTTGTCATGTAGCGACAGGCTCCGCAATTGGCGCAGATCTCCAAATCGCCTCGGCAGTGATCGCAGGGCATTGCACGATAAGTCAAGACGTTTCAGTCGAGCCAACTGCGTCAGACAATCCGGTATCTCGTCAAGTCCGCAGCTGCCCATCTCCAATTCTTCCAGGTTGACAAACATCTGCGATGCCTCAAGGAATGCGCGCGATTCCTCTTCCAGAAGGCACAGTGATCGAACTTGGCGAGGATTCTCCAATGCAACCTCAAGTGACACAGGATGCCTTGCATTGAGGTTCTTAGTTCTTCCTCCCTTCTTCATGCGACGACCTCCAAGGACCTCCAGGTTAGGAAACACATCCCGAACGGAAACGATTAGAGCCCTTTGGCGAGCAGTTGACGAACGAGTTTCTGAAGATCTCGGATTGCCACGGCGCGCTCCGCCTTGGTCCAATACGGCATTGAGTACGTGACCGTCGCTTTCGGCGCCGCCAGCCGTAAGAAGGCATCGCAATTATGATAGTCTGGTCCACACGGTCGCAGTTCCGAGTAGATCCTGGTGATACGTCCCGGTTCCTTTCGTACATAGCCGGGCAGCGATTCCACAAGTAATCTCTCCGTGTGCTTCCCGTCACTGAGCATCGTCTTAGTGAGCTTTCGACCGCTAAGTGACGTATACTCAATTACGGCGCCATTCCTCCCCGTCTGCGGGTTTGTCAGGGCTTTGCGATAGTTCCAGGCCCTCTTCGCCAGATCGTTGCCCCGATATCGGATCCTCTTAAAGTAGGTATTATGCACCAACACTCCAAGGTGCGATACCTCGTAGACATGTTCGCCGTGGATCTCAAGGTTGTAGACGGGGTGTTTGCCGGGACGGGGGGCGATGCGGGTGACGCGGATTGGGCCGTGGAGGCGGGTTTGGACGTGTTCGCCTGTGTCTAGTTCCGCCGCTTCAACGAACTCTTGGCGGTCTTCGCTCCAGAAAGGGTGGTTGGCCGTGCAGCCGATCGGTTTGCCGAGGCCGTCGAGATGGAGGTCGATCACGTCGGCGGATTGGTGGATGAATCGGCCGGTCACGATCGGGCGGCCGCGGCCGTCGTCGGGTTCGATTTCGGGGCAGGGTTCTACGGCCACGACTTCCGCGTTGCCTTGGGCGCCCATCTCGGGAAGGTCAAGAGAGATCGTCGCGCCGGGTTCGGCCTCGTGGAGTTCGAGCCAGAAGAGCGGGCGAAGGAGTTCGATGTCCAGCCGATGCCCGTCGTCCTTCGTCATCCGAAGCGTGATCTTGCGCCACGTTTCGGCGTCCGGCTCGGGAAGACTCTCGTCGACTTGTTCTCGAAGCGGATTGCGCCCCAACACGCGTTGCCCGAGGCGCGCGTCGCGGATCGGGTTGCCCACCAGCGTGGTCTTGCCGACGCTGGCGGCTTGCCCTTGCGGTGTCGAATTGGCCGGGCCGGATGAGGGTTGGAAGCAGAGGTAGATCGCGGCGGCGAAGAAGGCCATCGGGATGAGGTGCGGCCAGCGGGAAACGTGGCCCGTGGTATACTTCTTCGTAAACATGTCGATCTCCTGAAGGTTATTGTTCTTCTTCGCCGTCGGCCGTCAAGCAGAGGACGTGAGATTCTTCGATCAAGTCGGCGTGGGCCCAGTCCAGCGAATCGGCCCAGTCGCGGTCGGAATGGCTATTGCGGCTGCGGGCAAACTCGTCCAGATCGGCTTCGCGCGGACCGAGGAATTCCGACTCGTGCTCGTCGCCGAAGAGTTTGTCCAACGCCGCGACTTTGGCCGCTTTTTTCTTCTTTCGTCGGCGCATTTCCAGTCCGATCAGACTTCCCGCGCCCGCCCCGGCGGCAACCGCCGGCCAGAGCCACGGCGGCCAGCCCTCGTTGCCCGCGACCATCACGTCACCGGCCAACCCCTCGGGCAACTCGTCGCGAGCGTGGAACGTATCGCCCACGAAACACCACCGCCCGCCGGTCATGGCACAAATCGGCCGGCGCACCGCCCAGCCGAGGTTGCGCCACGTTTGGCCGTTGGTGATCGCGCGAAAGCCGCCGGTCGCCGCGCGGGCGGTCATCCGGGTCGTGCCGCCGATCACGCGGGTCGTGCCGCGAACGAGGTTGCGGGCGCCGAGGCCGACGCTCCCTTTCAGCGCGGCGGTCTGGCCGCGGATGTTGCGCAGGCCGGGCACGGCGCAGACGAACTCGATGGCCGCTTCGGTCTTGTTGCCCTGTACGGCCGAGATCGTCCCGGCCCCGAGACTGCACACCGCGCCGACCAACTGCCCGCCGGGGACGAACGACGCGACCGTGCCGACGAGCCGGAGCGTCTCCTTGGTATTCTCGGCCATCACGTTGCGGATGCCCGACCAAACGGCCTTTTGGGCGTCGTCACGCCAGGTATCCAAGCGGTTCTCAATTGCCTCGGCCAGCCGGGCGAACTCGGCGTTGCGAACCTCCAACTTATCGGCGATCATCGCCTCGCGGTCGTTCAGGAACGCCGCCTCCATGTCGGCCCGCGCGTGTTGCATCATCGCCAGACTCGTGTCGGCCTGGTGCAACAGCAGTTCCAACCGCAAGCGCTAAGCGAAGCGTCGCCCGGCTCGGTGGTGCCGGCATGCATGGCTGACCGCCATCGGCACAAAAGATCTCAATTCGGCGACTCTTCAGAAAAGGTTCGGATTCTCTTCTCCAGGAAGTCGAGAAAACAACTGGCGTACACTTCTCCCGTACCGGCGGATACTACCGGGTATTCACCATCACCCGCACTCGTCTCCAGATCGAAATAGAACACGCCATCAATGTCGCTGTGGCAGATTTCCAATTGACTCCCAGTGAGGAGTCCGTTGACCTCATTTACGCGTTGCATTGCCACGATGTCCCCACCAACAACGGTCTCGAAATCCTGTTCATACACACTGTATATCTCTTCTCCACCGATTTCGCCCCCCCCATAGTTCCTCAGCCACCATCTGTATGATGGCGGCAGTCTCACGCCGAGCGCCGACTCAGCTCGCAGGATCCACTCCTCCGAAACCCCATCGCCAAAGTCTGCGAATTCAGCAATGGCCTTGTTTGCGGCCACCAGCGCCCTCACTTCGTCGTAACGACTCATTCTTCCCCCTCAGCTTCTATTGAAGAACCAAAGCTCGCATAATCCAGTAGTTCTTTCTCCATTTGTCGAAATCTGCTCGCTGGATCCCGCTGGGCAGTCTGCCCGTATTAATGTGGAGGGTCCCATAGTACGTCTGGTGCATTCCACCAGCGACCTCCGCAATTGCCCCTGATTGCCTCTGAGTCAGATGATGAAGGTTGACCGCCATGCCATCATGTCCTATCGGTGCCCGCCCGGAGGCCATACGCTGCAGATTCGTTCCCGTGACCACCTTGCCCTTCACCTTCCACGAACTGACCATCGCCGGATCGAAGAGATCCGAGCGTTGAAAAACCTTGTTGCCCCTGAACACTTTGGTACTTGTCCAGAACCTTGGATACGCATTATGCACCAACACCCCGGCCCGCGACACCTCGTAGACGTGTTCGCCGTGGATTTCGAGGTTGTAGACGGGGTGTTTGCCGGGGCGGGGGGCGATGCGGGTGACGCGGATCGGGCCGGGGAGGCGGGTGTGGACGTATTCGCCTTGCTCAAGCTCCGCCGCTTCGATGAATTCTTGGCGGTCTTCGCTCCAGAAGGGATGATTGGCGGTGCAGCCGATCGGCTTTTCCAGGCCGTCGAGGTGGAGGTCGATGACGTTGGCCGATTGGTGGATGAATTTGCCCGTGACAATCGGGCGTCCGCGACCGTCATCGGGTTCGATCTGGGGGCAGGCGGTGATCGAGGTGACTTCGGCTTCGCCTTGGGCGCCCATTTCGGGCAAGTCGAGGAAGATCGTCGATCCGGGTTCGGCTTCGTGGAAGTCGAGCCAAAACAGTGGTCGCAGCAGTTCAATGTCGAGACAATGACCGTCGGCCTTGGTCATGCGTAGCGTGATCTTCCGCCACGTCTCCGGATCCGGCTCGGGCAGCGACTCGTCGACCTGCTCCCGCAGCGGGTTCCGCCCCAACACGCGCCAGCCGAGTTGCGTGTCGCGGATCGGGTTGCCGATGAGCGTGGTCTTGCTGACGCTGGCCGTTTCCCCTTGCGGAGTTGACTCGGGTGCCGGACTGGTTATCGCTCCGTACGTCAGATAGCCGGCCAGGCCGAACAGCACGCCTGCCGCGGCGTACAGACAGCGGGCTGTGTCCCAGCGTCGTTTGTAGGTCTTCAAAGGCATGGTCCTCTACCGTGTATCGACCCCGCTGCCATCGAGCGTGTTGAAACTCGATACGCCACTGCAGTGATGTTCGCCAAGTCCAGTGAAATTCCGTTCAGTCACAATTCGCTGGCCCTGTTCACGCCGTGGCGTTTATGCTATTTCTTTCTCCGAAGTCTTCTCATTTCCCTTCGTACATGAGGCTCAAGCTGCGGAAAAACAGTGAAGTCGCCTTCCAAGACATCTGCTGCGTGCTCCTTGAGGATTTCCGCATATGCCTGGAGCAGTTGCTTGAATCCAGTCTTAGGAGAGGACTGGGGTAGATCACATTCAATCTCTCGTTCCGGGCACCGCTCAAGAATAATGAACTTGAGGCCATAACCGTCTGGCGTGAAGTGCCCCTTATCGTTCAGTCGAGTCAGAGCCACCGCAGGAGGATTAGGCATGGCGTATAGAATCTCGACGCCAGTCGTTGAATTCTTGAACCGTACCGAACATTCGTTCACGGCGTCGCCGTAGAAGTCAAGACTGAATCCGAGATCCTTCAAGAATGCGAATACCTCCAACGCCGTTGTGATGAACAACTGGAACGTTGGATGCTCCGAGTACCGGGGCGATTCTGTTTCCGAATTCATTTACTTCATCCATTGAAATAGCGCGAATGTCTTGCCGTCCAACTTTACGCTCCCGACGAGCTTTCGCCGGTATCCGAGCCCGCGAAGAACCGCTTTCTCGGCCTCGTAGAAATCGCTGAGGCCGAAACCCAACCTAAGTGCTCCTGAATCTCCACCTAGGTCATAGATCGGCCGGCCCGCCTTAATCTGGTCTCGTACCCATTGAGCATTAGCTTTGACGGCATTGTCATACCTTTTCGTGCCCTTGACGAGTTCTTCTCCGCGTTTCTTCCAATTGGGTAGATACGTCTTCCAAGTCTTGGCGCGGGCCACCGGAATAACGCGCGCTGGCATGCCCCGCCCAAGAAGAATCGGCTTGCCGCACGAATTATGCACCAACGTTCCCAGCGAGCCGACACGGTAGACGTGTTCGGTGGTTTCGAGATTGTAGAGGAGGCCGGTGTAGTTGATTGGTGTGAGCGAAACGACACGGGTCGTGCCGGTGTGCGTGTCGACCTGTTCGCCGGGTTGGAGTTCGCCGGCCGGTATGAACTCATCGCGATCGACGGACCAATAGGGATGGTTGGCGGTGACGCGGGTGGATTCTTCTTGATCGGCCAGGCGGAGTTCGATAACTTCGCCGTCGCGGGCTTCGTGGACGAATTTGCCGGTGACGATTGGACGGCCGCGACCGTCGTCGGGTTCGATTTCCGGGCAGAGGTCGATTGAGGTGACTTCCGCGACGCCTTCCGCCCCCATTTCGGACAGATCGAGGAAGATCGTGGCGCCCGGTTCGGCTTCGTGGAGTTCCAGCCAAAACAGCGGCCGCAACAGTTCGATGTCGAGACGGTGGCCATCGCTCTTGGTCATCCGTAACGTGATCTTGCGCCACGTCTCGGGATCCGGCTCGGGGAGACTCTCGTCGACTTGTTCCCGCAACGGGTTCCGACCCAACACGCGCCAGCCGAGTTGGGTGTCGCGGATCGGGTTGCCGATGAGCGTGGTCTTGCTGACGCTGGCCGTTTCCCCTTGCGGTGTCGATTGGGCGGGGCCGGATGGCGGATGGAAGCAGAGGTAGATTGCCACGGCGAAGAAGGCCGCGGGGATGAGGTACGGCCAGCGGGAAACGTGACCCGTGGTATGCTTCTTTGTGAACATGTCGATCTCCTGAAGGTTATTGTTCTTCTTCGCCGTCGGCCGTCAAGCAGAGGGCGGGTGATTCTTCCGTCAAGTCGGTGTACGCGACGTCCAGCGAGTCGACCCAGTCGCGATCCGAATAGCTATCTCGGCAGCGGGCAAACTCGTCCAGATCGGCTTCGCGCGGATCGAGGAATTCCGACTCGTGCTCGTCGCCGAAGAGTTTGTCCAGCGCCGCGACCCGGGCCGCCTTCCGCTTCTTCCGCCGGCGGATCTCCAGCCCGGCCAGACTCCCCACGCCCGCCCCGGCCAAGAGAGCCGGCCAGAGCCACTGCGGCCAGCCCTCATTGCCGGCGACCGTCACGCCGCCGGCCAACTCGTCCCGTGCGTGGAACGTATCCCCCACGAAACACCACCGGCCGCCGGTCAGCGGACAGACGGCACGGCGAATGCCCCAGCCCAGCTTGGACCACGTTTGGCCGTTGGTGATCGCGCGAAAGCCGCCCGTTGCCGCCCGGGCGGTCATGCGGGTGGTGCCGCCGATGACCCGGGTGGTGCCGCGAACGAAACCGCGGGCAAGCACCCCGTGGCGGCGCGGACTCTCTTGACTACACGCCTTCGATCTGAGGCGACTTTTCGCTAGATATCATTGTCATAGTCAACGCAGCAAATCAGCTTTCCGACGGGCAAATCTGAACGCGTAAGTGCGGTTACAATCCGAACGAACCACACCTTCCATTCGGGGGAATCTAGAAAACCGTCAAATCGGATCCAGAGTTCCCCTTCTTTCCCTTGAATAACGACAGGAAATGACACAAAGTGATCAAGGAAGTGCGACTGTTCAGTACTGACGCTGCCGCTCGTCTCCACCGTGCAACTGCTCGTCGCGAACCTGGTAATCCAATCTTCAAGCCACGCTGCAACGTCGGCAGATAGAGCTTCTTCGTTGTTCGGGTCACCTACGGCAAAACAGGCTACGATGGAGAATGAACCGTCTTCTCTCGATCTTGGAAAAACAGACGTCATACTTCACCTACATCACACGGCTGAATCGTCCGAATTCGTTTATCAGATCCCACGCTTCCTCAGAGAATTCAAACCACTTCGTTCCATCTTCAATTGTCCGCACCTTCAGTAGACCACGGTCAATCAGAGACTGCCCGACCCTTTCTGGCAACTCAAGCTTCAGAATCGCTGTAGCGCCTCCTCGAGGGTTCACTTGCGCAAATACTCTGGCGCTATCGAGTGCCGATTCAGGAAGCGCCCAGAAGACATCTCCTCCTCCAAGTTCTGCCGCTTTGGCACGATTCAGACCGTTACGAACTATGTCGTCGACGCTGGCCACGTCCGAACCATGCAGGAACACACTTGGGCAGCTATTATGCACCAACGTTCCCACCGAGCCGACGCGGTAGACGTGTTCGGTCGTTTCGAGATTGTAGAGGAGGCCGGTGTATGCGATTGGCGTGAGTGAGACCACGCGGGTCGTGCCGTAGTGCGTATCGACTTGCTCGCCGGGTTGAAGTTCGCCGGCGGGGATGAAGTCGGCGCGGTCGACGGACCAGTAGGGGTGGTTGGCGGTGACGCGGGTCACCTCTTCTTGATCGGCTAGGCGGAGTTCGATGACTTCGCCGTCGCGGGCTTCGTGGATGAATCTGCCGGTCACGATCGGCCCGGTGCCGGGCTTGATTTCGGGGCACGAGTCGATCGACGTCACTTCCGCCTCGCCGACGGCGCCCATCTCGGGCAGGTCGAGATGGATCGTCGCGCCGGGCTCGGCTTGGTGATACTCGATCCACTCCACGGGGCGAAGAAGATCGACCCAGAGCGAGAGGCCGTCGGCCTTCTTCATGTGGAGACTGATCGTCCGCCACGTTGCCGGGTCCGGCTTGGGCAGACTCTCGTCGACTTGTTCCCGAAGTGGATTGCGACCCAACACGCGCTGGCCGAGTTGGATGTCGGCGATCGGTTGGATGGGCAACGCTTGCGTCGAGGCGGGCGTGGATGGGGGCGTCGACGCCGATTGCACCGGTGCGGTCAGGCCCTGCCAGGCGAAGTAGAGGCTGACCAGCAGACAACCGGCCGGAACGCAGTACGGCCAGCGCGATGGGCGATTGAATGATGGCATCGATTTGGACATCGGTATCGTCTCCGGTTACAAAGTCTATTGTCGATCAAAACGGCCGCCCGTCAAGCAGAGGTCGGCGCCGATTTCGTCGTCGGCAAACGCGGCGTCCCATGTTTCATGGACGCGTTGATCCTGCGACTCGATCCGCTCCATCGCCAGCCGCCGGGCCAGCGGTTCGCCCGGATCGAGAAGATCGTCGTCGTCGCTTTCGGCAAACAGCCAATCGCGGGCCGCCGCGCGTGTCATCTCCCGCCGCCGGCGACGCTGCCATTGAATGCCCGCCACCCCGGCCACCGCCGCCGTGCCAAAGAGACTCGACCACAGCCACGGACTCGACTCTTCTTCCGTCGAGCCAAATCCGGCCGCCAACGCCCCGCTGGTCAGTTCTTTCGGCAACTCGTCAACCGGCACGCCCGTATCGCCCACGAAACACCAGCGCCCGCCGGTCAGCGGGCAGACGGCCCGGCGAACGCCCCAGCCCAGCTTGGACCACGTTTGGCCGTTGGTGATCGCGCGAAAGCCGCCAGTCGCTGCCCGGGCGGTCATGCGGGTGGTGCCGCCGATCACGCGGGTCGTGCCGCGCACCAGGCTGCGAGTGCCGAGGCCGACGCTCCCCTTCAGCGCGGCGGTCTGGCCGCGGAAGTTCCGCATCCCGGGCACGGCGCAGACGAACTCGATCGCCGCTTCGGTCTTGTTGCCCTGTACGGCCGAGATCGTGCCGGCGCCGAGGCTGCACACCGCGCCGACCAACTGCCCACCGGGGATGACCGACGCGACCGTGCCGACCAGCCGCAGCGTCTCCTTGGTATTCTCGGCCATCACATTGCGGATGCCCGACCAGACGGCCTGTTGGGCGTCGTCACGCCAAGTGTCCAAGCGGTTTTCAATCGCCTCGGCCAGCCGGGCGAACTCGGCGTTGCGAACCTCCAGCTTGTCGGCGATCATCGCCTCGCGATCGTTCAGGAACGCCGCCTCCATGTCGGCCCGCGCGTGTTGCATCATCGCCAGACTCGTATCGGCCTGGTGCAACAA
Organism: uncultured Planctomycetaceae bacterium; assembly: GCA_964444795.1. Classification (GTDB taxonomy): domain Bacteria; phylum Planctomycetota; class Planctomycetia; order Pirellulales; family Thermoguttaceae; genus JABMRP01. The sequence continues at coordinate 6,413 of CAYUIQ010000188.1, read as the reverse complement.
CAGTTCCAACCGCAAGCGGATATTCTCCGCCGTGTGCGGCGCGACGAACATCTGCCACTGCATGGCGTCCCGCGCGTCGGCCAGCAACGCCTCGTCGGCCGCGGCGATCGCCGCCAGTTCGGCGGTGACCGCGTGGGCCGTGTTTTGGACCACCGCGGCCAGGGCGGCCGGTTCGCCGAGGGTGATCCCCTGGCCCGACGTCCAATCGGCAAACGACGCGGCGGCGGCCAGCAGGATGCCCGGGGTGGCCTCGATCGATTCGAGTTGGCCCAAGAGCACGTCGCGGTAGGCGCCATTGAGGAACGCCCAGCTTCCCGAGACGCCATGGCTCGGGTTACGGGGTAGCGAGCCGCGAACGGCGTGGTCGAACGACCGGGGCGTCGCGCCGCCGGCGGAGGAGCAGACGGCCGTGACTTCCTCGCCGCCGCGAACGGTGAGGATGCTGGTGGGCGTGCTGATCTGCCCGGCGATCGACTCCCACGCCTCGACGACCTCGATCAGCCCATAGTAGACATCGCCCGGCGGGTTGGTCCCGGCGGTAATCGTCGCGTCGATGGCCCGATAGCTCTTGACGCGGCCGATCCGGTTCCCGGCGTTGATCGCGCCCTCCAGATCGCCCCAAGCCCAAACCAGCTCGACGTCGTGATCGGCGGAGAGGTCGAGTTCCAGATCGTCGTAGGCCACCACCCAGGCGTCGTACCCGGCGTCGGCGATGACGGTCATCGAGCCCAACGCGTAGGCGGTCAGGCTGCCGCCGGCGGTGGCGGTCAGTTCGGCCGAACCGTAAGCGACGCTGGAGAGTTCGTCGCCGGCGGTGGCGTCGGCCGTATCGGTGGCGTAATCGATGACATCCTGCTTCATGGCGACGAGCCAATCGTGCCAGGCAGCGGCTTCGGCGGCCTTGAAGGCGTCGTAGTCGGTTCCGGTGGCGGTGGCCAGGGCGTTCCAAGCGTCCCACTGCTCGTAGGCGACGGCCACGTGGTAATCGGCCTCGGCGCTGGCCGTGTTGCCGGCGAAGACCACGTCGGCGTCGCCCGCGAGACGCTGGTACGCGATATCGGCCGCGCCGAGCAGACCGGTGTAGTCGTGCTGGGCAATGGCCGTTGCATTGGCGTAGGCGGTCTCGGCGGAAGTCGTCGAGCCGACGCGCGTGTTTTCGGCCGTGCTGACGTCGCTGGTGAAGGTGGTCTCGACCTGGTTGACGTCGCCGGCATATCCGGTCCGGGCCGTGTCGAGCGCCTCGGCCCGGGCGACGGCGGCGTCGCCCAGCGAGGTGGCGAGCTTCACCTGGGCGGCGCCGATCTTGGTGTGGTAATTGAGCCGCGCTTGCTCGTGGTCGGCCAGATTGCGGACGTTGCGCGGCACGGTGGTCGCTACCCGAGTTGGTCCAAGAACTGGACATTCCGGTAACCACCCTCGCCCGTTGGTGCCGCCGTAGATGGGTCTATGCAGCACAAGGACCACGGAATCGCTGGAAGATTTGGGCGGATGCCGAGGAACTCGCCCGTCTCCGCCAGCTCCACACATACCAGACAATGGATTGCACAAGACCCTATCCCGTCGAGTTGACAACCCCCCAATTCGCCGAGGAAACCTGACGGGGAGGCTTGATTTTGGGCTGAACTTGCTGCTATCGTGACCTGTGGCAGCCCGTGACAAAGGAGGCATTGTGTCGCAACCATTCCGATCAGCGGTGGCTATTGGACCAACTGGCTGCCCAACGCCATCCGGCAGCGCTGGCCCGTTTGCGGGTGGCTGTTGAACGTCGTGGATCACTACTCGCGTCGGTCGATGGGCTTTGCCGTCTTCAAGAGACGGCCATCATCCGAGGAAGTGACGGCGGCATTGGGGCGAATCATGCTCAAGGAGACAATCAGGCCGAAACACATCATTGTCGATCAGGGCCCGGAGTTCAAATGCGAGCACTTCGAGAAGGTGTGGTGCAAGGCGATGAACATCCTGCCGCGATTCGGCGCGATCGGGCGCCACGGGAGTATTGCTCTGGTGGAACGATTTCACCGGACGCTCAAAGACATCTTGCGACAGACGACCGTGCCGGAAGATGAAACCGCCTTCCAGCGCGAGGTTGATCGGGCCATCGAGTGGTACAACAAACATCGGCCCCACGAGACACTCGGCGGCAAGACGCCGAACGAGGTCTACTTCACGCGCCGGCCGGCCAACAAGCAGCCGCGTCTTGAGCCACGTCCGCGTTGGCCGCGTGGCTCGCCGTGTGCGCGTCCGCAGGCCGAAATCGAAGGGAAGCCGGGCGACGCAATGGTCATCGAAGTCGATTGTCTTGCCGGCCGCCGCCACCTTCCTCTCATCCGTGTCCGCCGCGCGGCATGAATGCCGCACGGTCACTCGCGGCGCTACCCGTCCGCGCGTGGGACGTCTCCTGTGCCACGCTCGGTTGCCTCGTCAACGTCAAGGCTCTTTTGTCGTCGGTTCCGCTGCCTCCGAGCGTCTTGAAGTTCGATGCGATACTGTAACCGTGTCCACTGAAGTCAGTGTAATTCCGTTCAGTCGAAAGTCGCTGGTCGTGTTCAGGAGAGAGCGATCAAGGACGCGGAGCGGCTTCTCGAAACGGAAGGGGCCACAAGCGCTGTGGATCGCCTCCACACTGTCTTACATGGCTATCTGCGGGCCGTCTGCGACTCGGCAGGCATCGTCTACACAAGGAACATGCTCATGAGCGGCCTTTTCGGGCTGATTCGGAGTCAACATCCTGCGTTCGCGACTGTGGGGCCGCGCAAACGGGAAATCAATCATATCCTTCGATCAATGTCTGGAATCATGGACGCCATGAATCCGATTCGGAACGAATCGAGCGTAGCCCACCCAAACAAGTATCTCCTCGATCCACCCGAAGCCGCCCTGGTGATTGACACCGCCCGAACAATCTTGCACTACCTCGACATTAAGATGTCGGCTGTTACCGCGTAGGTCGATCCAGTGCGAAGCCGCGCGGCGACATTACATCGCCACCCCGACATGCACATCCCTCTGGTGCCGACTATGGTGCCAAGGTGCCGCTATTGGTGCCCACGGATTCGCCGCCGGTGGGCACGATTTGCATCGATCTGCAACGAAACCCGGCTTGCGGATACCTCGCTAGAGTGGAAAACGAAACGGCCGCAAGCCTTGGTGGGGTCAAGACTTGCGGCCGTAAAGCGTTATTTAGAAATGGCTTGCGTCAACGCAAGCTCTAGTATCCCCGAGAGGATTCGAACCTCTAACCTTCGGCTCCGGAGGCCGACGCGCTATCCAATTGTGCCACGGGGACTTGGTTCTGCTTGGTCTTGGGCCCTTGGGGCTGTGATTCCGATATCGAGTGTTTGGTTGAGGGCCCGGTTACGTGATTGGGAGCGGAACGGACGAATGAAGCGTCCATGATAGTGGCCGGAGGGTTCGCGAGCAATGGGTGCCCGATAGGGGGGGCAGTCGTGTCGGTCATGTCACGCCGACGCATCCTGTGCATTTTCCGATGGTTGCCTGGCAATCGGCGGGAATCCTGTCCGCAAGACATTGAGGAGCAAGGGGCGGATGCGCGATGGTGGCTCCTGCTACCCCGTTCTTGAAGTTGGGATAAAAACCCCTGTTCATCGCCATGCGGTGCTTAGCGCAAGTTTGCGGGATTCTCGGCCGATTTCCCTATAAAGGGTTCCGCAGCAGTGTAATTACCAACCTATTACATAGTTAATACAGAGCCCTCACCCCGTGGCCCGACCGATCGTTTATAATTCTGTGCCTGTGTTCCGCGGTCGTCGGCAAGGCGACGAGCCGTGGTGGGTTGGCCGGCGACTCGCTTCGTGGCGAAGCGGAGCCTCGGTCAACACGTTTGGGGGGGAGTTGCATTGGGGTGGTATTGCATTGGGGTGGTATTGGATTGAAAGGCACTGCTCCCTTCTGCGTCCGTTACATCGAAAGGCATTTGCCGAGATACCTCGGCGCATGATCTTGGTGTGAGGAAACCTCCGGAGGCAATCGCCCCGTGATCTTACTTTGAGCGAGCCTTTACATTCAACCTTTACATAGAAGAAGTCCCGCCGGTCGGGATACGAGGCCCCATGATCAGCTTTAGCGACCGCGACACCCTCTTGCCCCTTTCTCGCAAAGACGAACCGTCCCATCCTCGGGGCTCCCAAGCCAAGGTACTGTTGACCAGTGTTTTTGGTCCCTACGCGCAAGACGACGAGTACGGCAGCCGGGTGCTCAATCCGATGGAGTTGTACCACAATCAGGTCACCCGGGTACAGGGCGCCTTTTCGTTGCGGATGTTTCATCGCAGTTGGGGGCTGATGTTGATTCAGGCGAACATCGAGGCCCCGTGTACGCTCTTGGACTTTCCCACGCGGGACCGCTTCATCGAGGAATTGCAGCAGCAGCAATACGACGTCATCGGGATCAGCAGCATCATTCCCAACACGCGGAAAGTGAAGGTGATGTGCGAGTTGATACGCCGGTATCAGCCCCAGGCCGTGATCGTCGTCGGCGGGCACGTTGCCAACGTTCCCGACCTGCACGAACGGATCGACGCCGACCACATCGTTCGCGGCGAGGGGGTTCGCTGGTTTCGCAACTACCTCGGCGAGAATCCCGAGCAGCCCATCCGCCATCCGCTGATTTCCTCGGGCATGCAGACCCGCAACTACGGTATTCAAGTCGCCGAGGAGGAGTCCGATATCGCCGCTACGGTGATCCCGTCGGTGGGATGTCCGCTGGGGTGTAATTTCTGTTCCACCTCGGCCATGTTCGGCGGCAAGGGGAAGTTCATCAACTTCTACGAGACGGGCGACGAACTGTTCGACGTGATGTGCGGGATGGAAGAGAAGATGAAGGTGCAGTCGTTCTTCATGATGGACGAGAACTTCCTCTTTCATCGCAAGCGCGCGCTGCGGCTGTTGGAATTGATGGAGAAGCACGGCAAGGCCTGGGCTCTGTACGTGTTCAGTTCGGCCAACGTGCTTCGCTCCTATACGATGGAGCAACTGGTGGCCCTGGGTGTGGCCTGGGTGTGGATGGGAATCGAAGGCAAGGACAGCCGCTACACCAAGCTCCGCGACACCGACACGTTCGATTTGGTCCGGCAATTGCAGTCGCACGGCGTCCGCGTGCTGGGGTCGACGATCATCGGGCTGGAGGAACACACGCCGGAGAACATCGACGAGGCGATCGACCACGCCGTGGCGCACGATACCGAGTTTCACCAGTTCATGCTCTACACGCCGGTACCCGGCACGCCCCTGCACACCGAACTCTCGGCCCAGGGACGCATGAAGGACGAAAGCGAAGTGGACCCGGCCGACGTCCACGGGCAGCTCTGTTTCAACTACGACCACCCGCATATTAAGGGCGGGCAAGAGGGCGAGTTCATTCTTCGGGCGTTTCGTCGCGATTTCGAGGTCAACGGCCCTAGCGTGGTGCGGCTGGTGCGTACTCTTCTGGCCGGCTGGAAGCGATACAAGAATCACCCCGACGAACGGATCCGCCGCCGTTTTACTTGGGAAGCGCGCGAGTTGGCCACCACCTACGCGGCCGTGGTGGGTGCCTCGAAACTCTATTACCGCAAGAATCCGGCGTTGCGGGCGAAGATGTCGGCCATTCTGGCGGATATCAAGCGCGAGTTCGGCTGGAAGGCGCGTCTGACGGCCGCCGTGGGCGGTCTCTATCTGTTGTGGAAAGTATGGCGCGAGGAGAAGCGATTGGCCCGGGGGTGGACCAACGAGCCGCCGACCTTCTATGAAGAGAACGGCTCGGCGAGTCGTTACGTTACCGCCGGATCTCAGCCATCCCCCGCGATCGTCGGCAAACCCCACTCCCTCCGCGCCGACGTCGGCGCGGAGGTCCAGTGCGTGGGGGGCTCGAAATCTTCCCCCTGATCGGGTATCCTGACGCCTGATCGGCAGGCCCCGTTCGGGCACTGCCGGAGAGCGAAAATGTCTCCCGGTAGCCGGTTCTCGTGCAACGCATGAGGATCGCGGAAACCATGTTCACGCGACGCTCCATACGACTACCCATCACACTGGCTGTCGTCATGATCGGCCTGCTGGCCGTGTTGATCGTCGGCTGGGTATTGCTGGCCGTGTTCGGCGCGCTGGCCGACTCGCGGTCGTCGGGCATCTATTGGGCATTGTTGTCGGTCGGTACGACGTTCATGGTCTTGCTGGTGGCCGGCGTGGTAACCTACCTGGCTCTGTCGGTCAAGGCGATCAATCTGAACCGCCGACAATCGAACTTCGTCGACAGCGTGACCCACGAGTTGAAGTCGCCCATCGCGTCGATGAAGCTCTATCTGCAAACGCTCAATCGTCGCCATGTCAGTCAGCGGGAGCAGGCGGATTTTTACCGATTCATGCTCGACGACATCGAGCGGCTCGACCACCTCATCAACCATGTGCTCGACGCCGGGC
>CAYUIQ010000187.1:0-17937 GCA_964444795.1 uncultured Planctomycetaceae bacterium | reverse complement strand
CTGCTCATAAACCTCCTGCAAATGAGTCGCGTTGCCGATTTTCCAATAGGCGCCGCCGGTTTCATCGGCTAGACGCCGCAGCAATTTCTCGGCGTCGGTCAACCCCCCGTCGTTGTTGCGTCTCTCCAACGTACTTTCGCCCCGATCGTCTCTCATGCTGATGGCGTAGACGCGGATACCCCATTTCTTCGCCAGCCCGGCAGCTTCCTCCGGCAGATGCAGCCCGCAGTTGTTCTCACCATCGGTGAGCAGTACGACGACCTTGCTGCGAACCAGTGGGGACCCCTCGGCAGTGCCCTTTCCCGCTGTGCGTTTTCCGGCGGCCGCTTGCCATTGGCCCATTTGATCGAGCCGGGCGCACGCCAGCACGAGCGCATCGCCATAGCCGGTACCGTCCTCGGTAGGACGTTGCTGGATGTCGAGTTCGTGAACAATCTCGACTAGCGCATCGTGTCCATGGGTTAGTGGGCTGAGCGTATCGGCATATCGGGCAAACGTGATCAGGCCGATCAGGTCGTCCCCGCGGTGCCCGATGAATTGCTCGACGACCCGCTTGGCGGCCTCCAGTCGCGACATTCTCTCTCCGTCGTCAGCCGCCAGGCTTTGCTCCATACTGCTCGATATATCGACGAGCAACTGGATGGCAACGCCCTCTCGGGTCTGCTGGCCAACCTGTCGTTCCATTTGTGGCCCGGCGCAGGCGGTGATCAACAACCCGATCGCGACGGCCGATATGTAACGAAGCCGGCGAAGCCACCGAAGTCTGCCCGACGGCGGCACATTTCGCCACACGGCCAATCCCGAAACGGCAATCGCCGCGAGAGGCCGCTGCCGCAATGCCCCCAGAGCCAGCGGCAGCATCAGCAGAATCCAAGGATATGCAAAAGTCATGGGCCGGGATCGCCAGCGGTAATGGTTACTTCAGGGAACAGCAGCTTTCGCCCTCTCGTCTCGACCGAAAGTTTGTCTATCTTAACCAACCCCGGCTCGAGAGCCTGCCAAACGACCACTCGCCGGTGAACGATGACGCCCTGGGGAGTTCGCCGCACGGGCAGTTTCTCGACCGCCCGCAATTTCAACGACGGATGGCCGGGGACATGCAAGCGGACGCGCGCCGCCGAATCGGCTTGTATGGTCAATTCCAACCGCATCGGTTCACCCGGCACAACTCGAAACGTGCGGGGTGTACATTCCAGATGCACTGTCTCCGCCGCCATCGCTGCCGGCGCGAAGACGAACGTCAGTACCAAGAGAACAGGCAGGCATGACGTAGGGTGCGTCTGGACGCACCATCTTGGAATCAGACGTTGCTTGGCAGTCCGTGGTGCGTCCAGACGCACCCTACGTTTTGCTTGCAGGCAGTGACGCCCCCGTCTTCTCAACAGGAACCAACTAACCTCCGGTTTCATCAGCGGTCCTCCGGAGGCGGTGACGGAAAAACCGGGCCAGTTCCTCCGCGCAGTCGCTGCGGGTGTCGAGTTCCAGAAGATCGGCTCGGGCCGCCGTGAACTCCTCTCGCAAACGTGTACGCCGGGCGTCGAACGCACGCTTGCAGATGTCGCGACCCGTGAAGCCGAAGTCGGCGACAAGTTCCTCGCCCGTCTCCGAATCGCGGACGGCCGCCAGCCCGCACGGCGGCGGCTCGATCTCACTCTCGGTGTTGACGGCGACCCCCACGAGATCATGACGAAACGCCACCGCGCCGAGTTGTTCGCGATCCATGTCGAAGAGGAAATCGGAGAGCATCAAGACCAGGACTCTTCGCCGCGCCATGTGGAGAATCGCGTCGAGAGCCGGCGTAGGATCGCTACCGGAGTTACGGGGCTGGACAGCCAAAAGATCGGCCAACAGACGCAAGGCGTGCTGCCGGCCTTTGCGCGGTTGGAGGATCTGCTCCACACGGTCGCTGCAGAGGATCATTCCGACCCGGTCATGGTTGTGTATGGCGGAAAGAGTGAGCAGTGCCGCCAACTCGTTCATCGTATCCCATTTGGTGCGGCCCTTTTGGGTGTGGCCCCCTTCGGTGTGGCCCTGGGCCGCAATCCGACAGGAGGCCGAGGCGTCGACGACCAGCCAGACGGCCAGTTCGCGCTCCTCGACGTAGCGTTTGATATGCGGATGACCAGTGCGGGCAGTCACGTTCCAGTCGATGCTGCGGACTTCATCTCCGGGATAGTAGGAGCGGATCTCATCGAAATCCATCCCCCGGCCTTTGAAGACACTCCGGTACTCGCCGGCCAGCAGGTGTTCGACGGGGTACCGGGTGCGCAGTTGGAGTTGGCGCAGGCGCTGGTCAATCGAGTGCAGCGGCATGGGGCGCTCCAAGCTCGTTGATTGGCACGCGCTCGACGATGCGGTCCAGCAACGCGTCGGAATTCAAGCCCTCCGCCTCCGCTCGATAGCTGATCGCAATCCTGTGCCGCACAACATCGTGCAACATGGCTTTCACGTCGTCGGGCACGACGTAATCCCGTCGGCGCACCAGCGCATGGCCGCGCGCCGCAAGTGCGAGATAAATGCTGGCACGAGGCGAGGCCCCAAACCGGATCAGCGGCGCCAATTCATCGAGTCCGCAGGTGGCCGGATTCCGAGTCGCCGCAACCAGACGCAGAATGTATAGCTCGATTTTCTCGTCGAGATGCACCGCATCCAGCGTCTGGCGCATGGCCAACACGTCGTCGAGCGTCGCCACCGGTTCGGCGGTTGTGACGGGGTTGGTGCGTGCGACCCGGCGCATGATCTCATGCTCCTCCTCGTGCGTCGGGTACTGGATCAGTAGCTTGAACATGAACCGGTCGACCTGAGCTTCCGGCAGCGAGTAGGTGCCCTCCTGTTCAATGGGGTTTTGCGTGGCCAGCACCATGAAAGGCTCCGGCAGCTTGTGTGTCTGGCCGCTGAGCGTGACCTGATGCTCCTGCATCGCCTCCAACAGCGCACTTTGCACTTTGGCCGGCGAACGATTGATTTCGTCGGCAAGCACGACATTGGCGAAAACGGGCCCTCGATGCGTTTCGAAAACGCTCGTCTCGTGCCGGTAAATCTGAGTGCCGACGAGGTCGCCCGGCAGCAGGTCCGGCGTGAACTGAATGCGGCTGAAGTGGGCATTCAGTGCCTGGGCCAGCGTGTTGACCATCATCGTTTTGGCAATGCCGGGAACGCCTTCCAGTAGCACATGGCCATTGCAGAGCATGGCGATGAGCATTTTTTCCAAGGGATCTCGCTGGCCGACAATGATCCGGCCAACCGCTCCCAAAACGGAATCAAGTTTCTCGGAGACCGCACCTTGCATGAGCAAACTCACTGGACCGAAGAAGCTTCAATCGGGCTGAAATCCACAATGGTACTCTTGAGGCAGTAACCGACGTGAGTGATGCTTTTCATCGGCCGATTCAGCTTTGCTTTCACGGTTGCGCCACCGCCTTGAAAAGTCACACTTCCGGTGGCTAGGTCCACGGTGACGGTCAACTCGTACGGCTTATCGTAATTCGTAACACACGGCGTCGTTGTGATTACGTCGCCGTCCGCTGCAAGTGGTCCCTGGACGATCGCCGCGGTCCCCATTTTCTGGCGAAGCCCGCACTTCACCAAATCGGGCTCATTCGCCTTGTCTCCGAACGCAAGATAACCGTTGTTGGCACCGTCACCGTTGGCGTACTGCAATGTGCATTTCAAGGTGACTTTGCCGGTCAGCGGCGTATCGAGCGGCTTCAGGGCCATGCCTCCCTGCTGGGCATCCGAAGCGAGCCGATACCCCAACTTCGCCTGATAGGCGCGTGCTTGGGAGATTTTGGCGAAGTCACCATTCTTCGGCGGAAGGCTGGTCGTCTTCGCCCCGACGGGTTTTCTCCCAGTGTTCCTTTTCGGGGGCGCCGGCGGGGGTGTCGAGTTCCTATTTAGCTCCTCGACTTCCTCCGCGGACAATGCGTCCAAACCGGCGCCGTCGTCGCCGAGGCAAACCAGTTGCCCGTCGGTGGTGGCCAGGTACAAGTTGCCGTAGGCGCCGGCCATGCCGTCCAGCAGTGGCGCGATGGGCAGACGGTGCCCGGAGAGAATCTCTCCGGAGTTCTTATCCACGGTCAGCAGAACCGAACCGGATTTTCCGTTGAGAGCCTTTTCCTGCTCGGCCATCAACTGTTGCACTTCTTCTTCCGTGATCCGCCGCTTGATTTCGTCCTGTCGCATCAGTTCTTCGGGCCCCAGCAAGAACAAGCGGTCGTCGGAGGCCACCATCGCTCGCACCAGAATCGGCAACGCGACGCTCCATTGGTCCTGGTAGTCGTAGTTCTTGGCGTGCAAGTGATAAACGTATTCCTCGGACCACCTGAAGTACCGCCGCAACCGTCCCCAGGTATAGATTCGATCTTCGTCGAACGTGATCGCGCGTCCCGCCGGCGCGCCTTGGGCGCCGGCTTGCGTGTAACCCGAGTGGCCCGATGCCTGGTACTTGCCATAGACCAAATAGGTGCGATGCCACCAACTGTCGTCCAGGAATCCCGTTCCGCGGAACAGGTGGGCGTCTTCTCCCCGCTGGTCGTCGCCGCCGAGTTTCGAATGAATCGCCTTCATGTCCGGGCCATAGGTATTCGGTTCATAACCGTACCGGCCGCCGTCAAACATGAGATCCAGGCGGTTGCCTTCGAGGTCGAACGGCTGGTACCGCATGAAGATCTTCTTTCCGTTGGAGGAAAGCAGATCGGTGAGCGCCGTCGGCATGTTGAGAATCTCGTGCCGCATCTGCAGCGGTTCGTCGGTGCCCGGCACCTTGTCGTCCATGAGATGCTCTTTGATTTTGCGGCCGGTCAGCGCATCGAGAATCAAGAAGCGAATTCCGCCGTTGGTAAACATCGAACGGCCGGCCACGGTATACAGCCGGTCGTTCATGATCAGCACGTTGCCATGGACCGGATGCGTCGCTTCGATTCGTTCCAGATACATGTGATGGGCCACCGCGGGGGCAGCCTGATATTTCCAACGCAGCGCTCCATCGTTCAGATCGAGGCAGTAGATGAACCCATCCGTCGCTCCGAAGTAAACGAGTCCTTTGTAGATGGTCGGGGACGAGTCAATCCGTCCCCCGGGGATGAACCGCCAAACGGGTTCGCCCGTGCGCGCGGCAAATGCACGTAGGACCGGGTTGTCTTTGTCGGCCACGAGCACTTTCTCGTCCGCAACGACGGGCTGAGTCAGCTTGCCGGAGAGTTCGACGGACCACTTCATTTTGCTTGGCTGGGTGATCCCGGTAACGAACCCGCTTCGGGCGAGATCGGATCGGTACGTGGGCCACTCGCCCTGGTCGTGCGGCTGCTGCCGCGGGAAGGCGGTTGCCCGGTTGCCGACGACGGTTAGCCGCTGGTCGTCGGGAATCGCTTGAAACACGCGCCCAGACGAGTTGGCGGGCGCCAGCGCCGTAAAACCGTACGTCTTGGCACCGATGTAACAAGAGCACGGATGTTGCGGCGCGTACAACAGACCGTTGGCGGGCATAATGCCGTACAGGCAAGCGCCGCGCACCCAGTGATGCAATGTCCACTCGCCGGTCTTGACGTTGACGAACTCCGTGCCGGTCCGGCTCATGATCAGGTAGTCCTCGGTCGCCTTGGCCGGATAGCAGCGGTGGTGGAACCAATAGGCGGGGATGTCGTTGAACTTCACCTCTTCCTTGCCGGAGCCGGGGTTTCGGGCCGTGATTTCGCCGGTGCCCGTGGGGCTTTGTGAACTTCCCGAGGTGACGTTGGCTCCCCAGATCTTGCCGTCGATCATCAGCAGATCGCTGGGCGACTGGTAGCCCCCGGAAGGGTGTTTGGCGGTCCAGAGCACTTTCCCGTTTTCCGTCGACAGCCCGGCGACCTGTCCCACGGCCGATCCTCGATGGGGTACGTAGCCTTCGCCGCCGACAAATGTCACGACGCCGCCCTGGACGACCAGCTTGGGCGCGTAGAAGGTGGTCATTTCTTTCCAGACGGGAAGTGCCTCGGACTTCCACAAGACGCTGCCATCCTCGCGACTCAAAGCGACCACCTGTTCGCCGTCGAAGAAATAAACCTTGCCTCGCGACGTGGTCAGGGTACTTGGCGCGACCCAATCGAAGGACTTCGACCAAAGCACTTCGCCTTGCTGGAGGTCGCAGCAGAGGACCTGTTTTGTGCGCGGAATCCATCGGCCACGGGGAAAATTCATGCGCGGCCCATTTTGGTATTCGTCCTTCTCTTCGTTCGTATCGGCTACCAGGTAGAGATACCCGTCTTCATGGATGATCTCCTCGGTGCCCTCGGTGCCGGCGATGGTTTGCAGGATGTCACCGCTACCCGAATCCATCACGGAGATCGCCGCTTCGATGCCCAACGTGGCACAAACGCGGCGCCCGGCCACGATCAATCGACGAGGCAATGTCGCCGGACCGCTCTTCAGTCCGTAGAGGTTGCCCGTCCACCTGGCAATCGGCTGTTTCCACAATACGACGCCGTTGAACGCGTCGCGTGCAATGAGCTTCCAATGGCAGGGAAGGTAAGGCGAATAGGTGCTCCCTTCATCGAAGATGTAAAACACCTTTCCGTCGCCGCTCACGCAAGCGGAAACACTAGACATTTTGTCGTGATGGCGCGACCACCGCGGCCCGCCAACCCATTGCAGTTGCTTCAGCGGCGGCTTCAGCGCTTTGTCTTTCGACACGGCATTGCCGGATGCGTCGTGCAACTGCATCGGCCAGTCGTCCATCGTTTCCGGACGCGGTTTGACGAGTGTTTCCGAACCGAGAAATGCGATCCCCTCCGGTACGAGTACTCGCAAGACTTCGTCCCGCGATACCGCATCCGCCTGCTCGACGATCAAGATATTGACGAAGTTTTCGATAAACGGCAGCGTTCCCGACTGCCACCGGCCGACGGAGATCTTGCCGTGCGTGCCGGCTTCGACAAGCTTCTCGCGCGCCTCGCGGGCATCAGCCTCTTGCGCCACCAGCAAGTGCCCGAGCAGGTTTGGCGATTGTTGCCGCATCGATTGCAGTAACGAAGTGTCGGCACCGTGTACATGCACGACGACGCCTCCGGCAAGCTTGCTCTGGCCGATGATCTCTTGCGCCCTGTCTTCACCGTGCAAGATACCACTCAAAGTCAAAAGACCCAGCAGCGTCCCGCAAAGGGCGGTGATTTCATTTCGACATAGTGTTCGGTTCATGTGGAGGTTCCTTTGGTGTGGACGCCCGCCAGGGGGCGGCGGCGGCCGCACGCGTGGATGCAAGTGCCCGCGCGGGCGATCGCGACCGGTCACGGTTGAAACGAGCCTTGTTTTTTCGGGTCCTCCATCCTATCAAGGGCCCCCCGAGAGGTCAAGCCACACAGCCACACGGATGCATAAACGGATTCTGGCATTAGGCCGGGTTTTGCCGGAAGAGGTGGCACGCGCAAGAAGGACTGCGTTCATCACGGATCTCAAGGCTGTGTTGGATGGGGATTTCAAAGATCGGCTGCGCCCGATGGTGTTGGTTGACCGATGGCGGCGATCAGTTCCAAGTGATCTTGCCCTGACGGGCCGCCTTTTGCACCGCACCGATGCCTTTGGCCACATACTCCTCGTAACTCGCCGTGCTGACATTGTCGAGGAATCCCTCGATATACGAAACGTTGAAGTAATGCCTATACTCCAGTCCGGGATCCTGGAAGCAGGCGCGGATCACGTTGGCGATCACCAGTTTGTCCGGGCCGATCGCTTCGCGCGTTTGCTTCATCATCAAGTGGCAGACGGCTAAACCGTTTGCGATTGGAGCGGTGAAGAAGGAAGGTGCGACGCCCCCGGCCTGAACAATCGGGCTGGGGCGTTCTTTCCAACGACCGTCTGGTCGCCGCGAAATCAAAGGTCATTTCTCGACTTTCGCGGAAGCCGTGGGAATTATCTCCTGCGAGGCCAACCAGCGCAGTGCCCCTGTTTGCCACGCTTCCCACATCGGTCCGCGATAGCCGTTGAGGCCGTGCCCGCCGCTCGGCGACTCCAGATATTCACTCGCGATGTTGTGGCCTCTGAGTGCCTCGTGAAACAGCCGGCTGTTATCCGGCACGACCACCTTGTCGCCTCTGGCGTGCGCCAAGAAAGCGGGTGGCGTGTTCTTCATCGCCTGTGTCTCGTTGGAGAATAACGCGATGGATTCGGCCGAGGGGTCTTTGCCCAAAAGGTTCTGTTTCGACCCGCGATGGGTTTTTTCACCCATCGTGATGACCGGATAAACCAAGACCATGAAGTCCGGGCGGCAACTCACGCGGTCGATGGGATCGGTCGCCTTCGGGTCGCCCGCGTCGAAGTGCGTCCCGGCGGTCGAAGCCAAATGGCCGCCCGCGGAGAATCCCATCACTCCGATGCGATTCCCGTCTAGTTTCCAGCTTTCGGCGTTGGTGCGAGCCGTGCGAAGCGCACGCTGGACATCGCCGAGCGGGATCATTGGCCGCCCTTTGGGTAGCTCGTACTCCAGCACGATTCCCACGATACCGTGTTCGTTGAGCCAGCGCGCGATGCCGTGCCCTTCTGGTCCGGTCACCAAACCTCCGTACCCTCCGCCGGGGCAGATCACCACAGCCGCTCCATTACCGTTGGCCGGATGATGAACGGTGATTGCAGCCTTGCTCGGGGGTGTCTGGCCAGACCAAAGCGAGAGCTTGACCACGAAACCGTTCTGAGAACCGTAGAAGCCGTTGTAGTGGCCGCCGCCGACGTACGTTGAGAAGGCCAACTCATAGCTTTCTTCTTCGGCCGCGCGCACGCCCAGAGATAGCGCCACCCAGATCAGGCACACAGCGCACAATCTCTCTATCAATCGTCTCATCATACAGATCCGATTTGCACGGCACTCCAGCGTATTGTACCTTCCCAGACGTGCCCTGCAACATCGGGACGGTCACCACCACGCCAGCACCACGCCTGCCCGGTAGACGAAAATCACCGTGCCGGTTCCCGCGGCCCCCAGCGAGGCGATCAGCACGGCGGCGGCACTGATGTCCAGTGCGTTGCCCAGGTCGGGGTCGTGATGGCGGGTGACGGCCTTGCCCATGGCTTCCAAGGCGCTGTTGAACATCTCGGCCCCAAGGACGACCGTGATGCAGAGCAGGATCACGCACCACTGGAGCAGCGTGCATCGCAAGACGGTCGCCAAGCCGAGGGCCATGGCGGTGACCACGAAGTGGGCCGTGAAACTGCTCTGCCCGCGAACTCCCACCTTCATGCCGCGAAAGGCGTCGCGGAATTTGTTCTTCCAGCGGTGCGGAGAACCGTTTGGTTGGTCGTCCATGGGAGTGTCATTCGAGGCCGTAGAGGCCGGCCGTGGGAATCTGGGCACCGCCGACCCGGCCCAGCCGTGTCTTGGGAAGGAACCGCGGTTCGATGGCGAAGTGGACCCCGACGTTGCCGCGACTGGCGTCGACGGTGAAGCCGGCGCTGAGCAGCAGCGATTCGCCGATCCGGGTGATGCGGAACGTTTGCCCGATATTGCCCACGTCTTGGAAATCGATCGAGGTTCCGAACGACGACACCCACTTGGGGCTCATGCGGTAGTTGTATGAGAAGGAGAGGACCTGACTGTGGATCGGTCCCTCCAGAACGCGGAACCCCACGTACATGCTTCCCCGCGGCGGTCGCGTCAAGAACCCGCCCACCGTAACGATCTGTTGCCCGTCGTCGAAGAAATCGAAGATGCCGTCGGACAACAGCGTCAGCCGATCGCCCACGTGCCAGCGAAAGTTGTAATCGACAAGCCCCAGCGAATTGCCGTAGTTGTCGCGATCCGCTTTGGGGAACCAGGTGGCGTGGGTATCGAGTTCGATCCAATCGATCACCCGCCGACTGCCGGGAACTCCCCTTTTGGTTTGCCATCGCTGGCGGGCACCGAAGCGGACGGCCATCAGGTCGTCGGCGATCTCCGTACCGGGCGCCGTGACCCAACCGGCCATCCCGGTGCGCAGGGCGTAGAAGCGTTCGTCGAATCGCGTCGGTACGGGAGCGGGGCCGCCGAAGGTATGGAAGGCCAGCCGGCGGCGGTACGCTTCGATCGAATTGTCGTCGATCTGATCGTAGAGGGGCAGATCGGCCATATCCTGATTGGACTCGGCCAGCGAGCACTCGACGTCGAACACGACCTTGTGGGCGATGCCGTGGACGTTGAGCAGCCAATTCTCCACCGTCGGGTCGATCTTCCACATCGGCATGGTCGCCCGGAGACCCGCCTGATAATAGGCTCGCTGCAAGTCGTTGCCATTGATGTCCTCGCCCCAGTGCCCCAATTCACCCAGGGCGTAGGGGACGAATTTCACCGGTCCCCATTGCACGGGGAAATCGATTTCCTGCCGCGTGACCAGCCGTTCGCCGTTTCGCACGACCTCCCAGGGAAGCAACGAGAACGACGCGGCGTCGGCCGGGTCTTCCGGCGTGCTGGAAACGCGTAGCCGGGCGTAGCCGGCGCTGGAATGCTCGTACCACGAGAGCCGGTTTCCCAGCAGCGATTGCCCCAGCCAGAAGTGGTCGGCCCGGGGTAGCCATTCCGTTTCCGTAAACCCGTCGTTGAGCCGCGCGTCGGCGGTAACGCTCCACGACGTGTTATCGCGGATTCGCTTGAATTCCAACCCGGTCGACTCATCTTTCCGTTCGTCCCATTCCCTCTCGTAATACTGCTCGAGGAAGTTGCGATCGCTGATCCATCCCACCTCGGCGGAGAACTGCGTATCGCTGGCCAACTGCTGGCGGTGCTGCCAGTGGAGGCGGAACCGATAGTCCTTCTCGGGCACCAACGCGCGGCGGTCGCGGCCCAGATTGTCGAGCCCGCCGTCGGAGATCCCCCAAGCGTCGACCGACCCGACGCTCGGGCCCTCCAGCCCCAAGGACCGGGGACGATTGTACTTCACGGTGGTTCCGTGGCCAAAACCCCGGTCGCTCAAGTAGTCGAGATCGATGTCCCACTTGACTCCCTTGGGCCGGTCGTGGATCCCCAGCAACTGGAAGCCGTTCCAGGCGGTGAGTACCTGCGTGCCGAAGACGCTGTCGTTCTTAATCCGTAGCCGGCTGACGTAGAAGGACGGCTCTTCCAGATCGGCCGCCATGACCGGCCAGTAGAACACCGGCAGACTTTCGATAAGCAACAGGTTGTTCCAACTGGTCACCGATCGTTCGTGCTGGATGACCGGTTGGTGTGTCTCGGGATCGAGTAAGGGGCGGCCGGTGATCGCGTCGACGGCCACCCGCTGGTGATCCTCGAAGACCGCGCTGCCGGTCTGTATGCGATAACCGGGGCTGCCCATCCGGCTGGAGGTGACGAACGCGTCTTCGGCGTAGAACCGGTCGCGCCCCAGTTGCCGCACGACGGCGGCCTTCATCTTCAACAAGCCGTCGTACTCGGGCACCGGCGTGAGAATTTCCGCGTCCAGCACGATTCCCACCTGCTGCCGCACGTCGTAGTACATGTGCGTGGCGGATATCTTCCGGTCGCCCTGGCGGAAAACGACGTTGCCCTCCATGTAGATTTCCAGGGGAAGGTCGTCGTCCTGAAACGTCCCTCCGGTCGTGTCGAGACCCTCCAGGCCGCTCGTCCAGATCACCAGCCGGTCGGTCGAGACGTCGATCGAATCGAACTCCGCCAGCCCGTCGACGATCAGGTTCACGCCCGAATCGATCACCGCGGTCGACTGGTTGGTCGTCGGATTGGTCGACCATTGGGCCTGGACCAGAACGTTGCTTCGGGAGAAGGCGCGCATCCGGCGCGTGCCCTCGGGCGTCGCGTTGCCGGGGGTCGCCCCGTTGGGCGCGACGCCGTCGATCGGCGCGCTGTGTTGGACCAACCGGACCGCCCCCACCTGTCGCCGTCCGGCTTCCGCCCGATGATACACGGCCGGCTCCACCGCTGGTCGGCCGGTTACGGTGCCGGCTTTCAGTTCCACCGCGGCGGTGGTTTGAAAATGTCCCAGCCAGGTCTGATCGGCCAACCGGCCTCTCGTGCCCTGACGGCGAAAATCGATCCGCACGTCGCCGTCCAGATGGGCGACCACTTTGGAACGGCCCTGCGCTGCCTGCCCGGGCTGACCGTCGCGGGTGATCCAAAGGACCCCTTCCACACAGCGGGCGGTGGTCGTGCCCTGGACGATCGTCACGTTGCCCTGCAATAGCCAGACTTCTTCGCTACCGGCGATCCACTGCGCGGCGGAGTCGGCCGTCACGGCAATCGGTTCGGTCGGAGGCACCGGAGGCAAGGCGATCTGGGCCGACGCCGGTGAGAGTCCGATGATTGCCCCGAAGGCCCATGCCATGGGCAGGACGAACCAGATTCGGCGCAGAGTATCTCCACGCGCGTTGCCGAGCGTCGCGCAGCAGTGTCCGGCCGAGTTGTTTCTGCCGAGACGTTTCAGAGCGGGCCATCCTTGCACGATTGGATCGAGTGGGGGCCGGATTATAGGGACGGATGCCCAACGGATCAAGGCGGGTTCGGCCGCCGATCACGAAACGCAAAACTTTTCAGGAAAGCGACTTACGTCCACTTATCCCATCCCGAAACCATGCGACCCCATAACATAGAGCTAGCACCACGACCGGCATCAGGGGGGCTCGCATGCGGAGATTGCTCCAGTAGATCGCGTGGACGGCTGTAAACGTAGCGGCCAGAAGCCCCCCCCATAATAACCAGTCGGGGGGTCTGCGTCCTTGACGCAGGGATTTCCAGAGGCCGGCGATCAGTCCTACGATCGCCAGCGCCAGCATCCCCACATACCACGCGGCCGTGAGATACCGAGCCCATCGACGCAGCGGGGGCTCGTCCGGATCGACCTGGTGTGGAAAGGGAGACCAAAACCGGGCAACGCGCACCGCGCACGACCAGGCAAACATGGGCGGCTCGGCGGCGATGTTTCGGCGAGCCTGCCGATAGGCCAACCGATCCCTTTCCCATTCGCCCTCAGGCGCGTGCTCGGCTGCCGACCGGTTCCACTGCCGCTGGAACGATTCGTTGTCCCAGACGCTGCCCTGGGGGGCTTCGCGCAGGTATTGGTAGAACTGGGGATTGTTGCCCAAAAGCAGTGTAAACCCGCCGTGCGTGGTGGCCACGATCGGACGGGCCAACTGCCTCTGATTGCGAACGACCCACGGCGTTAATACGGCCGCTACCGATCCGGCGTAAACGGCCAGCACGGCCAATCGCGACCGCCTCGAATCGGCGAACCACGGCAACACGACGGCGGCCATCGCGCCGAAGACGAGGAACGTCGGTCGGCATAACGCGGCCAGACCGGTCAACACGCCGGCTAGCGCCGCGCCCCGTTTCGATGGTCGCCGGGAGACGGACGTCATCGCACCCAACAGGGCGACCGCCAGAAGCGTCGCCGGCGTCTCGGTCATGATCTGGGCCGACTGGGCCGACAGGATCGGATCGCAGGCCACCAGCACTCCGGCAAGCAGGGCAAGTCGTCCCAATCCCCAGCGAACCCCCAGACGAACGACCAGCCAGACGGTCATCGCCACCAGCGCCAGGTGCAACAGCGCGACCGCCCAACGGCTCCACTCCCCCAGGGCCATGCAAGGCGCGAGCATCAGCGGATACAGGGGCGGTCGATACGCGGTGGGCGTCTGTCCGCTGCCCAACGTTCGGTGTTCCCAAAGGTTGTCGGCCAACTGGGCGTATCCGTCTGGATCGCCCGTCAATGCGGCGGGCACCAGCAGCAGCGCCGCACCCCGGGCGACGATCGTCAGCACCAGCAACCCGACCATCGCCGCAACGGCTACGACGGGCCGGGCGTCCGAAGCGGAATGGGGCGTGAGGTCGGGCACGAGTGACGGTCCGTTTTCCATGGGCGAAAGAGAACGTACCACTCCATCATAACCCATTCCGAGGCATAAAACAGATTCCACCTACATTACCCTGTTTACCTCAATCACCGACCGAGCGGTCACTGTCCGTGTTTTTCGGGATTCGGGGCAACCCGCGGGCCGATGAACCAATTGGGTTCGGGCAAGGTAGTTCATCGACGGCGAAATGGCATGTTGCCGCCGTCACATTGTGTGTATCCTCTTCGGCGGAACCAGCGAACCTGGAGGTTCGTGTCGACGGAGGGGGTGGAGAAAGGATGGTTTGCCGTGGATAGCGTGAGAGTGTTTCGAATGAGTGTTCTGGCGGCGCTGGTGGTCTGCGCCGCCGGGTCGGTCTCATGGGCACAGGATCTCGGCGCGACAGCGCCGACTCCCGATTCCGACGTGCCGCGGGTCGGCGATCCCTTGCCGCCACTGGTCGGCGAGCCGTTGCCTCCGCCAGTTGGCGATCCGCCGCCACTGCCGGATGGTGATCCGCTGCCACCGCTTGTCGGCGATCCGTTGCCTCCGCCAGCCGGCGATCCGCTGCCGCCACCGGACGGTGATCCGTTTCGCCGCCAGCAGTCGACCATGACGCGTACCGGCCCGGGCAACTACACTCGCGACATGACCGTCGAATTGCCCCACGACCGCACGATGCGTCATACGGTCACGCGAACGACCGACGGCAATACGCGGACGATGGAACGAACATTCGCCGGCCCCAACGGCCAAACGCGCAACTGGCAACGCACATGGACCGTCGGCAATGGACAACCGGGCGATGCGACGGTGCCCGACGGGACGCCGACGCTTCCGCCACCCACGCCGACTCAACCCGCGCCGGCTCAACCCGCACCGCAGCAACAATCCTCGATCAGCAGTTTCTTGGACACGGTTTTCGGCGGCGGTGAGACGTTACGCGGTCCGGCCGCCGGTGGGCTGCATCGTGGGAGAGCGGCGGCTGGGGCGAACCGCCCGTCCGGTTTCACCATGGGAGCGACAGCCGGTGGCCGATGGGGCTCTTCCGCACGGGGCCACGGGCAGGGGCTCAGCAAACAACCGCCCGGCCACGCCCGGGCCACCGTGCAACGGCAACGCGCACACCAGCAGCAGCACGGGCACGCGCCGTCGAGTCCGCCGCGCGGCCCGTCATTCAAGCCGCATCCCGGAAAGTCGCGGTGAGCATCTTGCGACGCTTCAGCCGGATCGGACTATTTGCGGCGGTGTTTGTGTTGGCTGCGCGTGCGCAAGCGGCGGAGCCCCAGCAACCGGTTTCCTCGGAGCCGCGGATCGGTCCACCGACAGCCGCCGACGCTTCGCTCGCGCCCGACGCTTCGTCTGATCGGCTCGCCCGAGCCGACTGGTTGCGGGATACTCCCGCTGCCAAGCCGCCGGTGGAACCGACACTCAGCCTAACCGAGCGGGCCACCGCGCTGGTTCGCGGCCGGGTTCAGCTTGAGGGCGGGTACGCGATGACCTATGACCGCCAGGGCGGCACACGGGTGGTCGAACACTACGTGCCGGACATGCTGCTACGAGTCGGCCTGACCCGACGATTGGAACTGCGAATCGGCTGGCCCGGCTGGTACTCGACCGATTCCGCGGGAGCGTTGGGCGATAGCTCCCAGAGCGGCACATTGGATCCCAACGTGGGCTTCATGTTCGATCTGTGTCCGCAGAAGCGGTGGCGTCCGCAGATGGCCGTGCTGGCGTCGGTGCCGATTACGCTTCGAGGCAGTTCGTTTGCCAGCGAGGGATTGCAGCCGCTAAGCCAGATCATCTACCGCTGGCAGCCGACCGATCGGCTGGCCTGGGGCGGCGCGACTGGCATGGCCCTGTTCCGCGACGGCGGCGACCACTACACCCAGTTTCAACAGTCGATCAACTTCGACTACGCGCTGGGGGATCGTTGGGGCGCGTTTGCCGAGTGGGAGATGCTGGTCGACTACGGTTCCATCGACGACGGCACCCAGCATCTACTGGGCGGGGGATTGGGGGTCCTTCTGGGCGATCGGTGGCAATTGAGCGCGCGAGTCGGGGTGGGTCTCAACGCTCGGGCGCCCGATTTTCTCACCGGGGCACGGTTCGCGTTGCGATTCTGACGCAAACCGGTCGATTTCGCGCGAACCTGATCGGGGGCTCCGGCGTCTTGCTGGTAACCGACCTCATTGCGGGTGGACCAGCGTCCAGTGAGGCCTCATAAGCCACGCCCGACGGGTGCAACTCCCGTACCCGCTACTTGTACATTTCTTGGCCACGCATTACTGCGGAGCCCACGCCTACCGGTTGCTCGGCGCCGATTGACTGCGCCACTTCTTAACCCACCGGCCGTCAATTCTCCGTCGCCGGAACAAGCCGCTTGCCCCGTACTCTCGATTCCACTAACCTAAGGGCACGTCAAGACATCCACAGCCTTTAGGAGCCGGTCAGATGGCGAAAAAATCTCCGCGGAAACGGTTTGCAATCGGCGTCGATTACGGGACTAACAGCGTCCGGGCGCTCGTTGTCGATCTGGCCGACGGGACCGAAACGGCCACTTACGTGTTCGATTACCCCAGCGGCGAGGCGGGCATCCTCCTCGATCGCAGAGACCCGAATCTGGCTCGGCAAAACCCGGCCGATTATATCGAGGGCCTGGTCAAGTCGGTCCGTGGTGCCCTGCGGGCGGCGAAGAAGAAGCCCGGCTTCTCCCCCGAGAACGTCGTGGGTATCGGCGTCGACACGACCGGCTCGACACCCATTCCCGTCGATCGGCAGGGCGAACCGCTGGCCTTGCAGCCGAAGTTCAAGAAGAAACTGGCCGCCCATGCCTGGCTGTGGAAAGATCACACCGGCCATGCCGAAGCGGCCGAGATCACCGAAAAGGCAGGCAAGGACCGCACCGGATATCTGGCCAAGTGCGGTGGGACTTACAGCTCCGAGTGGTACTGGTCCAAAATTCTGCATTGCAAGCGGAGCAGCCCGGAGGTGTTCGCGGCGGCGTACGCCTGGGTCGAGTTGGCCGACTTCGTGCCCGGGTATCTCACGGGCAATCTCGATCCGCGTACCATCCCCCGCGGCATCTGTGCGGCCGGCCACAAGGCCATGTATCACCAGCAGTGGGGCGGTTTGCCGAAGAAGGCGTTCCTGAAGAAGCTCGATCCCGCGTTGGCGGATCTGCACGATCGCTACGCGCCGGAGGCGCTGCCGGCCGACCGGAAGGCGGGCGAATTGACCGCCGAGGTGGCGAAGAAGCTCGGTCTGCCGCCGGGTGTGGCCGTGGCCGTTGGCGCGTTCGACGCTCACATGGGCGCCGTCGGAGCGGGCATCAAGCCGGGTACGCTGGTCAAGATCATCGGCACCAGTACGTGCGACATGATGGTCGCCCCGATGAAGAACAAGCTGCCGGATATCCCGGGGCTGTGCGGTATCGTCCCCGGTTCGATTGTGCCGGGCATGTACGGGTTGGAAGCGGGACAGTCGGCCGTCGGCGACATCTTCAATTGGTTCGCCAGTCACCTAACGCCCGCCAAGTACACGGCCAAGGGCGATCCGCACGTCAACTTGACCCGAGAGTCCGATAAGCTCCGGCCGGGTGAAAGCGGCCTGTTGGCACTCGACTGGAACAACGGCAACCGCACGATCCTGGTCGATCCGCTGTTGGGCGGGATGCTCGTCGGCCAGACGCTGCATACCACGGCGCCGGAAATTTACCGCACGCTGGTCGAGGCGACCGCGTTCGGCGCGCTGACGATCATCAAGCGGTTCGAGGAGTACGGCGTCAAGGTCAAGGAAGTGGTCAACTGCGGCGGCATCGCCGAGAAGAACCCGTTCGTGATGCAGATCTATGCCGACGTCTGCAACCGGCCGATGAAGATCAGCCGCTCGGGCCAAACATGTGCCCTGGGAGCGGCCATCTTCGGGGCGGTCGCCGGCGGGGCGTACAAGTCGACCGAACAGGCCCAGCGACGCATGACCGGCACCAAGACGAAGATCTACGGCCCAAGACGCGCGGCGGCCAAGGTTTACGCCGGGCTGTACGAACTTTACCGCGAGCTGCACGACGCTTTCGGCACCGCCGGCTACAGAGGCCGGCTCGACCACGTCATGAAAGACCTGATCGCCATCCGCGACGCGGCGCGACGTAAACGGGAG
>CAYUIQ010000186.1:0-18032 GCA_964444795.1 uncultured Planctomycetaceae bacterium | reverse complement strand
GACCATGCAAGCCGACTACGGCATGAACAACCGCTCGCACCGGATGCAGCAGGATGGGACCAAGATCCTGATGCTCGACTACACGAAGATCGTCGCCAGCGTGGTCGGGCCGGACTCGTCGGACATCTTCGCGGAGCGCGTGGCGCCGCGGCACGGCGGTGCGGTCAACGTGCTGTTTTTCGACGGCCACGTCGACTCGCGGGATCCGGGCGAGATCGATCCGACGAACCTGGAACTGCATGATCGGTTGTGGAAGCCTTTGATCGACTAGCGGCCGATCGCCCCCAACGAGGTTGGATCGATCCCCACAGGCCATCGGGTCGCCTGATCGAATACGGCGTCCGCCAGATCGGCGTTGTCCAGCAGGGCATCGGTCATGTCGGTTCCCGTCAACCGCGCCCCTCGAAGGTTCGCCTCGGTCAGATCGGCCTGAAAGAGGTTGGCATTGTGCAAGTTGGCGCCGGAGAGATTGGCTCCGGTCAGATCGGCCAAGATCAGCGCGGCGCCGGTGAGGGTCGCCTGCTGGAGGTTTGCGCCGGAAAGCCGCGCCTCGAACATCGTCGCAAAGGTCAGATCGGCTTGCCGCAGGTCGGCCTGCTGAAGATTGGTCCGTTTGAGCAGCGCCTTCCGCAGATTGGCCCCATGGAGGGATTGGCCCGCCAGATCGGCGCCGAGAAGCGAATCGGCATCGAACCGCAGGAGTGTCTCGGTGTCGGCCGTGTTCCTGATCTCAAACAAAGGAACACCTTCCAGTGGCAAGGGGAAGTCCCCAGCGCGGGGCATGAAGCTACCATCCAACCTAAACAATGGTAACACATTTCCGGGCCAAAGGCGGGAAATTCCCCTTGAAATACCCCTCTGTTGGGGAATGCCGCGCGGCAGGCGATGCTCATCGAAGGGGATCCGGGGGAAGTCATTCCCGGGATAGGCCCCGTTTCCAGCATTTCCCCGCCGACGGCGGATTGCTAGCTCTTCGACGAGGTCGGACCACCATGCACCGGAGCCGCGATCTCCTTGGAGGTGGCCACCGCGGTCGGATTGAGCGACGCTTGCCCCCAGGCCACTTCCTGCGGAAGCCGGGCGAAATCCACGATGCATCCGTCGCGACTGTAGCAGCTTAGATCGTGCGTCGACCCCATGAAAATGCAATCCACCGGACAGCCCTCGGTACACATCGCGCAGAACATGCACTTGGTATAGTCGATCACGAAACTGGTGACACGGAAACCCTTGCCGCTGGGGGGCTTCTCCTTGCCGATGTAGATGCAATTGATCGGGCAGTCCCGCGCACAACGCTCGCAGGCAATGCAACTACTCAGATCAAAGCGGTGAAAACCGCGGAAGCGCGGCTTCACCGCAACGGGGAGTTCCGGGTATTCAAACCGCTCGGTGTACGTTTGCCGCTCGGGCGAGTATGTCCCAAGCCAGTATCCCGCGGTTACCCGCAAGGCATCGGCCACCGTGACCACTGCCTGCCAAATGTTCGCAAACCATTTCCGCATCGGTCATGCCTCGATCGTTAGGGAATACGAATTCTAACGTACCCGCGCGGGGAATTGTAGAGGGGTGATTTCAAGTGGTCCGACTTGGGTGACGCGGCGTGGTAGCGACTCGATATTCACGTAAATCCGGTTGTCGACGACGAAGACTCCGGAGGGGGCCGCCGTATTTTTCCGCACAAGCCGCAGGACCGAATCAGGAACACCCCGGCGGGTGGTTCAAGTTCAAGTTTGCATTGCAAATCATGTTCTCATAAGGAGATACGGTTTTCACTGCGACCCCTTGATGGTGGCCATCGCAAGGGAAATTCAACCGTTCCATGCGGTCAGCGTAGACTACGTGTCTTGCGTGTTCGACGAGTTCAAGGGGTGGCGGAGGGCCTGTTGTGACAACCATGCCGACAGCGCCTAGCGGGCCATCCGAAATTCGCACCGAAATGGCGACATTCCCATTTTTGTTTTCTTGACTTGTTGCCAAAGACCAGATAGAGTGAATTATGAGTGTCGACACACACTCACACTGGGTCGGGGTGACCCCATATGTGGATAAATAGGGTGCCTCGGCAGAATAGACAAGGAAGAAGTGTAATGCTAGTTCTGTCCCGAAAGAAAAACGAAAGTATTGTCATCAACGATGACATTACGATCGTGGTCGTGGAGATTCGGGGGGACAAGGTCCGTTTAGGGGTCGAGGCCCCTAAGGAAGTTCCAGTCCACCGGCGCGAGGTGTTTGATGCCATTCGCCGGAATGAGGCCGCCGGGGGCAACAGCAAGACGCCCAACGCGGATGCGGCTGGAAAAAGCGGCGACGCGTAACGCTCGCTCGTGTTCCTTCCTGTAATGGGCCGGCCGTTTCCCTCCCGCGGTTTCCCGGCCTTCCTGTCCTGATGCTCACCTCGGGACGTTTCCGCGCGCCGAGACTCCCTTGACGAAAGGGCTGGCCACAGGGTATACAGGTAGGTTCGCTTTGCGGGGCTTCTCTCCACGGGTCGTCTCGCCAAAATGTGTCGCTTGGCCCCATCGTCTAGCGGTCTAGGACTCCGGCCTTTCACGCCGGCAACACGGGTTCGAGTCCCGTTGGGGTCACTGCAAGGAAGGTAGGGATGGCTTCGTACGACGCTCTAGTGTTGGTCTCCTTTGGAGGCCCCGAGAGGCCCGGCGATGTCATTCCCTTTCTCGAAAATGTACTCCGCGGCAAGCACGTTCCTCCGGAGCGCGTCGCGGAAGTCGCCCGGCATTACGAGCTGTTCGGCGGCCAAAGCCCTCTCAACGCCCAAAATCGGGCCCTCCTGGCCGCGGTAATCGCCGATCTCAACCGCCATGGCCCCCGCTTGCCCGTCTATTGGGGTAATCGAAACTGGCACCCTCTGCTGGGCGATACGGTGCGACAAATGGCCGACGAGGGGGTGCGCCACGCGCTGGCGTTGGTCACCTCGGCATTCGCCTCGTACTCCGGGTGCCGACAATACCTCGAAGACATCGAGCAGGCGCGCCAGGAGGTGGGGCCCGACGCCCCGAAAATCGACAAACTACGCCTCTTCTACAACCACCCGGGGTTCATCGAGCCAATGGCCGATCGCGTCGCCGGGGCGCTGGAGCAGCTTTCACCGGAACATCGCGCGGCGGCCCGGCTCGTCTTCACCGCCCATAGCCTGCCCGTGGCCATGGCCGCGCGATGTGCCTACGAACATCAGTTGCGCCAGGCGTGCCATCTGGTCGCTGCGCGGTTGGGTCGGGATTCGTGGCAGTTGGTCTACCAGAGCCGTACCGGGTCGCCACAGACGCCCTGGCTGGGGCCCGACGTGCGAGCGTACATCCGAGAGCTGGCCGATGGCCAGCAGGTCCGAGACGTGGTCCTGGTGCCCATCGGATTCCTTTCGGAGCACATGGAGGTGGTCTACGATCTGGACGTCGAGGTCGCCGATCTGTGCGAAGAACTGGACCTGAACATGGTCCGATCGGCCGTGGTGGGCACTCATCCGCGATTCGTCCAGATGATTCGCGAGCTGATCTCCGAGCGAATCGACGAACATCCTTCTCGCCTGGCGCTGGGGCCCGATGGCCCCAGCCCCGACAGGTGTCCACCGGATTGCTGCCGGGTGGACTAAACCCCTACCAGTCGCTTGTCCTCGCCCTCTTGATTTTAAGATATTAAAGTGATATCATTACGATATGCCTTGGCAGCGGAAGAGGATTCCTTAGCTACCGTCGCCGAACGGTGGGATGCGCCGGGCCCACGGTCTGGCGACCGTAGCTACGGAGAGATCTTCACCTGTCGTTCGCCTCACCCCATCCAAAGGAGTTGAAACGATGAACCAACAGCGCGAGATCGGCGTCCAAAGCGGTTGGTCGGTGCTGCCGGTGACGATCACCATCTTTGCCACCGCCGTGGCTCTGGTCGTATGGTTTGTATTTTCGGCCGTCGCCGCCGACCGTGCCGGAGGTATCCCCAATTTCTACCTGCTTTTGGCGGGTCTGCTCACGTTGGGTCTGGGGATTTTTTCCCTCTTCGGCTACTTCACGCTCCAGCCGAACGAAGCCCGGGTGCTCATCCTGTTTGGTGCGTACCGCGGCACGGTTCACGCCAGCGGCTGGCATTGGACCAATCCCTTCACCTCGAAGCTGCGGATCTCGCTTCGCTCGCGGAATCTCAACGGCGAGAAGCTCAAGGTGAACGACAAGCGGGGAAATCCGATCGAGATTGCCGTGGTCGTGGTCTGGCGAGTCGAGGACACGGCCCAGGCGTGCTTCGACGTGGACAAGTTCGAGGAGTACGTGGCCATCCAAAGCGAATCGGCCGTGCGTCATCTGGCCAACTGCTACGCTTACGATCATGCCGAGGAGGGTGAGACGACGTTGCGTAGCGGTGTGGAAGAGGTCTCGGCCGTTCTACGGAGCGAGCTTCAAGACCGCGTGGCCAAGGCGGGTGTACAGGTCGAGGAAGCTCGGCTGACTCATCTGGCTTACGCCCCGGAGATCGCCGGAGCGATGCTCCGCCGACAGCAGGCCGAGGCGATTATCGACGCCCGGCAGAAGATCGTCCACGGGGCGGTGTCCATGGTTGAAATGGCGCTTTCTGATCTGGCCGAGAAACAAGTTGTGCAGCTCGACGAGGAGCGCAAAGCCACGATGGTCAGTAACCTCCTGGTGGTGCTGTGCGGCGAAACGGATGCCCAGCCGGTGATCAACACGGGAACGCTGTACGCGTAGCACGATCGGATGAAATCGAGAAAATCATTCCTGCTCCGCATCAATCCCGCGTTGTACGAGGCACTCGCGGCCTGGGCCGGCCAGGAGATGCGCAGCGTCAACGGCCAGATCGAGTACCTCCTCAAAGACGCGGTCACTCGCCACGGCCGTTCGCTGCCCATCCGGGATG
Source organism: uncultured Planctomycetaceae bacterium (assembly GCA_964444795.1). Lineage (GTDB taxonomy): Bacteria > Planctomycetota > Planctomycetia > Pirellulales > Thermoguttaceae > JABMRP01. Next base: position 13,154 of record CAYUIQ010000186.1, on the reverse strand, counting down.
AAGAAACCGACGACGACTTGCCCGAGGCACCGGCCAGCGAGTAGACTCATGTGGGTGCCGGACCCACGGGGTGCTACCCGTGGGTGTGGCAAACGCCCAAGGCCCAATCGCTAATTCCTAGCCCCTAGTCCCCAGTCCCTGCCATGCTTCGCCCACTCGGCCGTACCGATATGAAAGTCTCCCCGGTCCCCTTGGGCTGTTGGCCGATCGCGGGGATGACCAGCCCGGGGGTCAACGACGACGATAGCCTGGCGACCATCCGTGCCTGTTTCGAGTTGGGGATCAACCATCTCGACACGGCCTACTGCTACGGTCGCCAAGGCGAGAGCGAACGGCTGATCGCCCGGGCGTTGGGCGATCGTCGCGACGAGATGGTCATTGCCACCAAGGGCGGACTGCACTGGAGCGACGAAGGCAAGATGGTCCACGACGCCCGGCCCGAAACGCTTCGCCGCCATTGCGAGGAGAGTCTCGCGCGGCTGGCCACCGACCGGATCGAAGTGCTTTACCTGCACGCGCCCGACGAAAACGTCCCGGTGGGCGAATCGGCCGGCGCGCTTCGCGACTTGATGCAGCAGGGCAAGACCCGCAGCGTGGGCGTGTCGAACGTTACGCTGGCCCAACTCAAGGCGTTTGCGGCGGAGTGCCCGGTGACGGCCTATCAACCGCCCTACAACATGTTGCAGCGTGGGATCGAAGCCGACACGCTGCCCTGGTGTCGCGAGCACGGCGTCTCGGTGATCGTCTATTGGCCGCTCTTGAAGGGGCTGCTGGCCGGCAAGATCGGTCGCGATCACGTCTTCGACCCCAGCGACAGCCGAGTAAAGTATCCCATGTTCCGCCCGCCCCAGTGGGAAAAGAACCACGACTTCCTCGACGCCCTGCGCCCGATCGCCGCGGAGGCCGGCAAGACGGTCGCCCAGTTGGCGGTCAACTGGACGATCCATCGCCCGGGCATCACGGCCGCCCTATGCGGCGCCAAACGCCCCGATCAGATCCGCGAGACGGCCGGCGCCGTCGGATGGCAGTTGACCGAGGAGCAGTTGTCGCGAATCGATCACGCACTAGTGCCTTGTCAGGCTTAGAAATTGGCCAGGTCGCGGACGCTGCCCAGGTGATCGGCTAACGGCCAGAGCACGTCTTCCGCCCCGCCGCCGTCGAACGTCTCATCCGCCAGAATCTGGTCGATGCGCCGGGCGAGAATAGACCACTCGCCCAACTCTTCGAAGGTAGCGCACTCTCCAGTTACGATTGCAGCAGCCGCAATGACTCCCTCAGCCTGGCCAACTCCTCGGCGTTGGGCGGGCAGAGCGGGCGGCGAGGCGGGCCGACCGGATGGCTCGTCAACTCGCAGCCTGCCTTGACAAACTGCGTGTACTTCCCGCCGCTTTCCATCAGCGACAGCGTTGGCAACAATCTGTAGTACAGTTTGCGGGCGGCGTTGAAATCCTGTTTCCGGACCGCCAGATCGAACAGCTCGACGTGTTCCTTCGGCAGCACGTTGACTACACCGCCGACCCAACCGACCGCTCCCAACAGAAAGCTCTCCAGGGCCAGCGTGTCGCAGCCGCAGAAGACGGTGATCTTCTCCCCACACGTGCGAATAATCTCGCTAACTCGCGTCACGTCGCCGGTGCTTTCCTTGATATACCGCACCTGGTCCAACTCGGCCAGGCGCCCGACCAGGTCGGGCGTCATGTCCACACCGGTTCGGCCCGGATAGTTGTACAACATGATGGGGATCGTGATGGATTCGGACACCACCCGAAAGTGCTCGAACAGTTCATCGGCCGTCGGCAAGGAGTAGTAGGGAGCGGCCAGCAGAACGCCCGCCGCGCCGAGTTGCTCGGCCTGCCGGCAGTAGTCGACGACCTCGCGCGTAGCACCGGCATTGGCGCCGGCCAGGACGGGTACCCGACCGGCTGCCGCCTCCAACGTGCCTTTGAGCACGGCTTCCCGTTCCGCGGCGCTGAGAGCGTAGTACTCGCCGGTGCTGCCCAACGGGATGAGACCGCCGACGCCCGCTTCGATCAGGTAGTTGACCACCTCGCCCAATGCGGAACAATCGACCTCTTCGTCCGCCGTCATGGGCGTGACCATGGCCGGAAAAACCCCCTCAAAAGTTCTAGCCATCTTCAGCTCCCTGTTTCAGTAGGGTTGTCGAGGAACGAGACCCGCGCGGAGTTATCTCGTCAATCCCAGCTCCTGTAGCGTCTTGTCGGTCGGCTCCCCGTTGTCGTTCCAACCTCGGCTGGCGTAATACTCTTCGAGCATGTCGGCCAACGGCGGGACCTTGCCGGCGCGAAGCCCTTCGGAGGCGGCTTGGAACATCTTTTTCGGCAACACGTCGGTCGCGGCACCGTAGCCGTCGCGCAGATTGATCAGCCGCTGCACGGTGAAGCCGCGTTGTCCGGCCGCCATCAGATCGTCGCAGGAGTAGTCCCACCCGGTGATGGCGTTGAACAGTTCCATCACGTCGGCAAGGGCCCAGTCGCCGCCGTCCACCATGAACAGGCAAACGACCAGGGAATTGGTCAGCGTGGCCAGGTCCTGACACTTGGCCGCCATCATCCCTTGATTCTCCTTCTCGAAGAAGGTGGTGGTCTCCTTGGTCACGCCGGCTTCGGGAATATAGAACCCGCCCATCTCCACGTCCTCGCTGGGACCGCGGAAGTGGCAGGCTCCCCGCGTGCCCGTGGCGTACGTTGGGGCCAACGAGAAGCACGACCGGGCATCATGGGCCGGTAGGTCGAGACCCTTGCAATGGGCCACGCTATCGACCGCCTCGGGTGAGATCTTCTTGGCGGCCGGGAGCGTCCCCTCCGCGAAAATCGCCCCGAACGCTTCCCGCCGGCTGATCTGCTCGGTCAGCGTCGTGAGGATCTTCGGGTCGCCCCACTTCAGTTCCAAGCCTTCGGTGTCCTTCGTGTCAATCCACCCCTTCTCGAAACACTCCATGGCGAAACCGATCATCGCCCCGGTCGAGATCGTATCGACCCCCAACCGGTTGGCAATGTCGTTGGCCATGGCGACTGCTTTCGGGTCGTCGATCAACAGGTTGGTACCCATCATCCCCAGAGTTTCGTACTCCGGGCCGATGCTCTCCATGGCGTACTCGGCGGGCTCGGTGATGGAGATCTTGCGATGGCACCCGATGGGACAGTACTTGCAGGGCAGCGGCTTGGCGCCCAGGACCTGGGTATAGTTTGGGGCACCGAGCTTCGCCGCGCCTTCGGGCCAGACATCGCCGTCCCAGTTCTTGATCGGCATGTCACCCAGCGCTTCGGCCGCTTCGCACAGGCCCGGAGTACCGTCCTGGCGGAAACCGTTCTCCTTCGTCTCCTGGGCGATCTCGTGCTGGAACCGCTTGATCAACTCCTTGGCCTTGGCCGGGTCGGCAACCTCGACCTGTTTCGTACCGCGCAGGGCCACGGCCTTGAGGTTCTTCGATCCCATCACGGCCCCCATGCCGCAGCGCCCGGCGTAGCTGTGTTTGTCGAAGGCGATGCATGCGATGGCCACCTTCCGCTCGCCGGCCGGTCCGATCGCCGCCACGCTCAGTTTCCGGTCGCCGGCGCGCTCGCGGATGACGTCCACCGTTTGGACCGTGTCCATCCCCCACAGATCGGTAGCGTCTCGGATCTCGACCTCGTCATCGACGATGTGGAGGTAGACAGGATGCTCCGAGGCGCCTTCGACCACCAGCACGTCATAGCCGGCATCCTTCAGCGAAGGCCCCCAGCTTGCCCCGGCTGCCGAGTCGCCGAAGGTGTGGGTGACCGGCGAGATCGCCACCACGCTGAACTTCGCTCCACCCGGCACGGCCGGTCCCTGAAAGGGCCCCGTGGCGAAGATCAGGCGGTTGCGGCTGTCGTAGGGATCGAGCTTGGCGGGCACCTCGCGGCGGAGGATTTCCGCTCCCAGCCCTGCTCCCCCAATGAATTGTTTCAGATCGTCTTGGGCGATGGGCTCGACGCTTGCTATTCCTTTGGTGAGATCCACACGCAGCAGCCGTTGCCAGTAACCGTTATTCATTGCCAGGACTCCATCTGTGGGTATGGCCATCTGTGGGTATGGCCATCTGTGGGTATGGCCATCTGTGGGTATGGCCATCTGTGGGTATGGACCGTGTCGCGCGGGTATCGCGCCGTGCCTCGAACCACCCAGCGCCTTGGCCAAGATATCATTTCTCGTCCGTCTTGGACAGCGTGCCGACCGCACGGTCGACGAGGTTTTCCAGGCGGGTCGGAGAAATCGGCGGCCGCACCGACGGACACCGCATATCGAAGAAGAATTCGGCGGCACGTATACCCGACTCTCGGAAAGAGGGAGCCTGGCCGCGCAACTCGGTAACATACTCCCCAAGCCCGCCGAAGGCACGGAGCCCCGCTACCTCTGCCACTCCTGGCTCTCCTGCCGCTCCGACTCGCGGCGGAGTGGTTGATCCGACGCGGCAATGCTATGATGTGAGACTAATGATCGACCCGCGAAAATCCCGGAAGAACCCTTTTTCACCCCTTTGAGGAGAACCTCACATGACTTGCCCGTATCGTGCTTTCCTGGCCATCGTCGTCAGTGCTGCTGTCGCCAATACATGTTGGCCCTGCCGCGCAACCGGCCAGCCCGGGTCGCGGGAAGCTTCTTACGCCGTGGTTGTAAAGAAGTCGACCGCCGAGGATGCCCAGTGGCAGAAGGTGGTCGCCGCACTGAAGGACAAGCACAATGCATCGATCATCACCTACGACGCGTTGGTCGACGAGTCGCTCGACGCGCTCAAGCAGGACTTTCCCCGCTACACCTGCTTCGTAGCCAAGCCGGAAGACGCCGGTCGGGAGTTCGTCGCCCGGGTTCACCAGTTGACCCGCAAGCTCGATAGCGATCCGTACACCGACACGTTCTGGGGAATTCTCACCGGCTACGACGCGGACAACGCACTGGCAATCGCCAGCCACGGCGAGCCGCTGGTCGTGAAGAAAGTTGCCTCGGGCACGGAGTTCGCGACCGAGATGGTCACCGAGGGTCAGTGGTACGACGAACTGGTTAAGAACAAGCACGTCAAGAAGGAGCCTGGCGGCAAGGCGGAGGAACTGAAAGGCCCCGACGACACCACCAAGGTCCTGGTCGACCTGCTCAACGACTACAAGGCCGACCTGATGATCACCTCCGGTCACGCGAGCGAACGTGATTGGAACATCGGCTTCCGATTCCGCAGCGGCCAGTTTCGCTGCGCGGACGGCCGGCTGTACGGTTTGGATACGAAAAGGGCCAAGCATCCCATCGACTCCCCCAATCCGAAGGTCTATATGCCGATCGGCAATTGCCTGATGGGTCACGTCAAGGACCGCGATGCGATGGCCCTGGCCTGGATGAACTCGGCGGGTGTGACGCAGATGCTTGGCTACACGATCCCGACCGGGTACGGCTACGGCGGGTGGGGGTGCCTCGATTACTTCGTCGAGCAACCCGGCCGCTACACGTTCAACGAAGCGTTTCTGGCAAACCATCATGCCCTGGTCCACCGAATGAACGACTCGGCAACCGACGCCCGTACCCAACAGCGGTTGCGGGGCGACCTCAACGTTGTCGCCTTCTACGGCGACCCAAAATGGTCCGCCAAGATGGCCGAGATGCCGAAATATTACGATCAAGCGTTGGAGATCAACCGCGGCGTTTACACGCTGACAATCACCCCCAAACGCGGGGAGGATTCGTTCAAGCCGGTCAACACGAACGGTTCGGAGCGCGGCTGGCGGCCGATGGTCCAGTTCCTGCCCCACCGGATCAAGGACGTCGAGATCGTGGCCGGCGAGGACCTCAACCCGGTCGTGACCGACGACTTTATCCTCGTCCCCAATCCCCGCGAGTGCGATCCGGATCGCAAGTATGTCATTCGCTTCAAGGCAAAAGAACTTGCCGGGGAGGTTTCTGGCAAGTAGAAGATTGACTCCTCCCTCCCCGAAAGGAAGCCAAATCGGTGACACGCCGCCGGTTGCCTTTGACGCGCACACGGCTATTGGCGCGGGGCGGTCGTCGGGCTCTCCGCGGCGGACTGCCGTCTGGCCATGCTGGGGATCGGCTCGCCTTCGTCCCGGGTGGCAACGTAACGAGCCATCTCGGCGAACCGCCGGCGAACGTCCTCGCGGACGTGAACCAGTTTGTTGGCCAGACGCTGGACCCCCTGGTGGTTGACCTCGGCGGTCCGCGACAGGGATCCCAGAAATGCGGCCGTTTGGGCGAAATTCGAATCCGCCACGCCTCCCGCCACTCCTTGCAGCGTCTGAGCCAGGAGTTCCATGCCACCGCTGTCCATCCGAATGAACGAATCAAGTCGCGATGCCACGTAGTAGCGGCCGTTGCTTTGCCGCACGTAGCCGCTCTTGAGCACCACGAGACATCGCCCGCGCACCGGCGATAGAAACAACGGTCCGTCGAAGGCGCCCTCGGCATGGATCACGTGCGTATCGTGATCCTGGTACAGATACGTGATCGTACCCACCGTCCCCCGGCTGTCGGAGACCTGGTACGTGTTGGTACCGGTCTGCCGAAGCGATATCTGGCTGATCTTCAATAACTCCCAGATGTTGACGATCAGATCGGGGTGCCGCACCAAGAAAAGATAGAAGTCGGGATCGCAGTCGGTGATCTGTACGGGCAGCCGGCGAAAAACGCTCACGTGGGACAGCACCGACATCGCCTTGGCGTGAGCGCTCGGGTCGAGCCGATCGAATGGAATCGACCGCAGGGCGTCGGCTCGCGCCTGTTCGCTGGTTGATGCCTGGAATACGTCGGCGGTGCCGGCGGCGGGAGATTCGGCCCTGACCGGCGAAAGGGGTCCCAGCAGCAGGATCGCACCGAAGACCACCACGCACACACCTGATACCCAAACACCCTGCACCCGAGCCGATCGATAGCCCCTCAAGGGTATCGTCTCACGAAAACGTCCGTCCGCACCCCCCTCTGGATTGCAGTGCATGAAAACCCCTGATTGGCGGTGACGGGTCGGCCGCGCGCAATGTTGGTATCGCGCCCAGTGTCGAGAATGTCGATATTGCTGATTATTCGGCTTGCTCGTGGCCGGACGGTCAGTCTATTTCTCCCGAAGAGTTCAAGGGTTTTGCCTTTTCCCGAAACGCTTGAGGCATCTGTCGATCTGCCCTTGTGACGGAGAGGCCGATCGACGAGAATGCCGCCCCTAACGATCCTAGCTATGTCAGAATAAGCCGTTTGGCGAAGCAGGGAAGCATGCGCCGAATCGGGAAAACAAGACCGCCCGCTAGAACAAGACTGCTTGTCATCGCTGCCATGGTCATCGGGGTGCCGGCGCTGGTGCCCCTGCTCTGGGTAACCTACGAAACTCTGATGGTCTCCCATTGGATGGCGCAACTGACGGAGGCCGACGAGGCTCGGGTTCCGATGGTGTTGGGTCATTTGGCCGCGATGGGTGATCGGGGGATCCCGGCGCTGGTCGAGGCGATGGGCTCCGATCGCGAGACGGTCGCCCGCGCTGCCCGGCGGTGTCTCTCCGATCGGCTTGCTCGCTGGGAGTTGCTCGCCCCGCAAGAGGCCTCCCGAAAACTGGCCATTCTTGCCGAGGCGCTGGCCGACCAGGTCGGAGGTTTCCCCTTGCCCGCGAGGCGCGATGCGGCCGAATTGGCTGCGCGCATTCTCCGCTGGCCGCTCCATGCCCGTGCCTTCGACCAAACTCGCGTGGTCGCTGCCTGCGATCGAGTCATTCGCACGACCGGCGCGGAGCGTCGCATCCTGGCCGAAGCGGACCGGCTCAACCGACTGCAATACACGCCGTTGGGCTCGGCGACGACAGCCGACGTCTCACCCGGGATCTGGTTTCCCGATCCGACGGCCGAATCCGACGGTACGCGGCTGGCGACGATCGCCGAGTTGCCCGGCGGCGGGCTGCCGATCGAGTTGCCCGAAGCGTTCGCTCCGCTGCCGCCCCATCTGCGGCAACTTCAGGTGGCCAGTCGCGAGCCGGGGCGATTGATCGCGCCCCCGGTGGCCGGCACAGCGCAACCGCTGAGACGACCTTGGCCCTTGCCGTCCAGCGCCGCCGGCGGCGCGCGGCCGATTCCGCTGACGCCCCGTCTTGACGTCACCCCCTCGGGGGGTCAGGATACGGCATCCCGAACCGGTGTCGTGGGGACCACGGCCCTCGGCGATCCGGGCGCCCATGGCCAACTCTCCGGGGTCAGGCATCCCGCCGCATTGGCCAGCGTGGATGCGGCCGTGTTAATACGTAGTCTGGGGGCTGAGAAAGAACCCGACGGACCAGTCCACGCGCAACTCACCCGCCGCGGTTTCACGGAGGTGGATTTCGAGCTGGCCCGGCGATTGACCGCCCCCAACCCGGCCGTTCGCAGCCAGATGGTCGAGGTGTTGCCGACGCTGCAAAGCGTCGACGGGGCATGGTGGTTGCTTCAACTGGCCAGGGACGAGAATGTCGAGGTGCGGCTCGCGGCAATCTCCATGTTGGCCACCACCGGCAATCCCGTGGTGCTCAGACAGGTCGAGCAGATTGCCGGGGCCGATCCGGAAGCCCGTGTGCGGCAATGTGGCCAGCGAATTGCCGATCGCCGTCGCGTGCCGCCACGGTAACCCCCAGATAGGGCTATGCCCCGCCGCAAGTTCGCATGATCGGCCGTTGAGACAGAGCCGTACCGTGAGTAAGATAGAAGGTTGTGCCGAAGATCCGCAGATTCCCCCCTTTTGTGCGCCCACCACGGTCCACTCCCCCACGGTTCAAAGCCGGTGACCCCGATGGAAGTAAGACTGGTTGTTGTCGGCGGCCAAGCGAGTAAGGGGGAAATCCGCTTGAAACTTCCGGCGGTGGTAGGTCGCAGTCGCGGCGCCGATCTGACGGTTGCCCATGCGATGATCAGCCGCAGGCATTGCGAGTTGTTCGATGCCGATGGTATGGTCCTGATTCGCGACCTTGGCTCGCTCAACGGCACGGTGGTCGACGGCCAGCGAGTCAAGGAAGCCCCCTTGCGTCCCGATGCCGAGTTTACGGTCGGGCCCATCACCTTCCGCGCGGTGTATCAGTTCAGCGGCGACACCGAGTCGTTTTCTTCGCCGATCGATGACGGTAACAGCACCTCTCCCGCGGATGTGATTTCCGCGGACCCTTCGGGACCAGAAGAACGATCTCTGGAAGAACCACCGGCTGGCTTTCCGTTCTTCACCTCGGAGGAAGGGCAAGCCGGCGAAGTGAGTCCCCCCGCCATTGTCGCGCCGTTGGACGGCAACCTCCCCGACCTCTCCTCGGCCGATCCGCTGCCGGCGTCAGTTCCGCCGGCCCCGGCAACCGGTGACGGACCGCCTCCGCTTCCCTTCGGCGGACCCGCGGAAATTCCGCCATTCGAACCATCGGCCAGCGATACCGATGTCCGGGGCTCGAAAGAGCCGCCTGCCGCGGCGGCGGACATCGAAGAGGAAGACGAGGAAATCGAACCGTCTCCTCCCCCGCCACTGGCCAAGAACGATCCGGTCGTACGACCAACCGCCGACCCGAACGTCGAGCCGGAGGCCGTCGACGCGGAGAACGCGGCCGATTCGGCGGAGCCGGATCTGGAGGAAACGCCCGATTCGCCGGAGCCGGATTCGGCCGCCAACGGCGAGATGGCCCAAATCGGGTCGGTCGGTGAGAATCCGACTTCCCAGTACGAGCCGATCGAGTCGCCTGACCAACCGGACGAGTCGCCCGAAGAGGAGTCGGATATGTCGGACGACGAACCCTTCCTGTCCGCGCCAAGCGACGAGGATGACGACGGGGACGGGGACTCGCTGCAGAGTTTTCTGACCGGGTTGCCTTAGCGAGCAGTTGCGGCGCGAGTCTACAGGGCATTCAACCTGGAGAAGTGGACTGCCCTGCGCAGCGGAAAAATTCCGTGGACTCGCCGGGTGAAGATCATTTCGAGGAAATCATCGACGCGCCGAATGGGGCTCTTGGGTATCACGACCACGTCGGAATCGGAGAGCCAGATCTCACCCGGCGGCGAGGGCTGATTGCCCCGCAGCGCCGCCTTCAGGTCGATGGCGGTGGCCAGCAACCGCCAGTCGTCGCCGCGCCGGAAGACGACAATCTGATTCAGCCGTGCCCCGACGTTCCAGCCGCCGGCCATGCTGATCGCCTGGGTCAGGGTGGTCGGGCCGGTCATCTCGAAACGCCCCGGCGCGGCCACTTCGCCCAGAACGTACACGTAACGCGGTGCCCGGCACGCCAGCACCGGAACCACCTCGATCCCTTCCACCACGCGGCGGTAACGCTGGTTCAGTTCGCGCTGAAGCTGGGCCAGCGTCAGTCCCTGGACTCCGACCGAACCGATGGCCGGCAACGCGATGGTGCCCTCGGGTGTCACGCGGGCCAGCCGTGTCTGGCCGCCGAGACCGGCCCGCCGGTCAACCGCCGCGCGCAGCGCTTCCAGCTTGCTATTGACGGCCAACGGGGTCACTGTGATCGAGGGCACTTTGTAGTACTTCGTGTACGCCTTCTCCAGATCGTCACGCAGGCGGGTCACGGTCCGGCCGGCGGCACGCACCTGCCCAAGCATCCGCAGGGTGATCGTTCCGTCGGGTTGCACGATCAGGTCGCGATTGAGTTCGGAATTGTTGAACGATTCTACCCGGATTTCGTCGCCCACGTTGAGCCGGTAAGGCTCGGACGTCTCTTCGTGCGTCACACGATAGACCAGGTCCAGTTCATCGTCGACGCGCAGCCGGTATTGGCCGACGTGCTCGGTCCGGTCGTGGCCGACGAATTCTCCTTGCGCGTAGGCCTGCCACCGGATTAGCCGGGCGGCTTCCCAGCCACGCGTGCCGCAACGATCGCACCGCGAACCGTCGACCGCGCAGATCGGACACGGAGCGGCCGGACCCAAAGCCTGGCAGAGCTCGACACCCGCGGACACCTCGGCCGGGATTTCCGTCGCGGCGTGCCGGACCGCGGTCGTGGTGCCGCCAAAACACGAAGCGAGGAAACAAAGCAGCCATATCAGCAGCAACTCGACCGCGAACTGGCGGCAGGCTGCCAGGCGTTTTCGCCCCCGGCGTCGATCGGCACAATCGGATGGGTCGTCGGACACGCTAGGGCCCCGTTCTCGAAGCGGTCGTGGCGGTACGTACGTCGTCGGCGGGGCGGTCATCGCCGGCAAACTCTCTCACCCGGGGCCCCGAGTCGGCAGTGGAGGCCGAATTGGGGCGCGCATCACCGAAGGTATTGTCGGGCGAGGAGATCGGCAGGCGGGCAAATTCCCCGGGCGCAAGCCACTGTACGCGCGGCCCGTCCGAAAGCGGCAACGCGGCGCCTCGCGCGGTCAGTGTCTGGAAAGCACGCTGGGCCTGCCGGCGCGCCTGGCCGGCGGCGGCCGGCTCTCCAAGTTGGCTGCACACTCCGGCCAGATTCTGCCACGTCACCCCTTGCGAACCGATCGAGGCGCTATGCTCCAGAGCGATCCGGGCGTCTTCGTACCGCCCCGCCTGGGCCAGGAGAACGCCCAGGTCGTTGGCGGCCATATAGTTTTTCGGGGAGATCAACAGCGCCGCCTGGTGAAACGCCACGGCGGTCGATCCGGCGGCCACGATCCCCGGTGTTGGCTGCCGCGAGAGCATGCCGTACAGCTTTCCCAGCCCGTAGAGGGCCATCGACCCGGCGAATTCTCCGTCGACGGCGACCGCCAGTTGCTCTTGGGCAAACGTAAGATAGCGTTCGCGGGCGGCCGCCGGCGCGAGTTGCTCCAGTGGGACCCGGATGAGCCCCGGAGTGTGATGTGTCTCGACAATCGACTCGATATCCAGGTCGGCCTCGACGCGATCTCCTGGTGGCACAAAGTCGGCGGCTTCCTCCAGTGCCCTGAGCCCGGCCGATAGCATCTCGCCGTGGCGTTGGCATTGGCGCTCGGCGTCCAGCGCTCGGGCCAGAAGCCGCAACGCGGCAATGAACTCGGCACGGGCGGAGAAATGGGCTCCGCGGCCGGCCAGATCGAATCCCCGCCGGGTGTACACGTCGGCGCCCCGGGCCGCGATTTCCAGGTGACGCGACCGGGGTGGCGCGGCTTGCGGGCAAGGGAGCGGCGAGCGGAGCAATACTTGGCGCGGCGGGTCGTCGGCCAATTTCAGTGCTTCCAGGCCGTCCGCTGCCGGTTCTGTTTCGAGAGCCCCCGGTTCGGCAGCCGCTGTTTCCGTCGCCGGGGGTGGCGCTTCGGTATCGACGGGAAGTGCTTCGGCGGCGGGTAATTGCCGCGGTGAACTTGGAAACCAACCGCTGGTCGGGTGATTGGCCTTTTCCTGCTCGCGGGAAAAACCTCCCACGTGCTTGCGAACCACCGGACCCCACGAGAGCCGGGGCGTGTCGCCGGAACGATCCACCGGTTGTTGCCAGGCGGCCAGCGGCACCTCGTCGACGCCGGTCTTGGGATATTCCACCGGAATGGGCATCGCCGGCGGCGAGCGAGTGAGTGACGAACGAGCGAGTGACGCCGGCGGCGGCGGAAGCAGCCGGGGCTCTTCCTCGCGGCCAAGGGGACGAATCAGCCGAGGCTCTTCAGCCGGACGAAAATGTCCCGGCTCCACCGACACCACGGCGGGTCGTTCCGGGGCGGAAGCGGGCCGGCAATCCGGTTCCTGCTGGGGACAAGAACCCGTGTCCCGATGTGAACTCGCCGCAAAGTCGTCCGTCGAGATCACTGCAGGGGGTGACCCGTCTCCCTCGATCAGTCCCAGCCCGCCGATCCCGACGGCCGCCCCGAGCAAGGGGACCCAGAGTATCGCGCGCTGTCGGGCCAATCGCGACCAGCGAGCGCGGGCGCCGGTGCGAGTGTTTCCATCCGTGTTTTGAACCATGCCACAATCCTTGTGGGGAAGCAATTCATCAAACCGATCGGCCGGGTGAGAGCGGGGCGCTGAGCCAAAACATCGGGTCGAGTCGGTTGGAACGATTGTCGGTTGGAACAGTCGTCAAAGCCGGTTCGACCCGCACGGCAGATCCGGCAGTTGTCTCACAGCCGGTGCCAGACGAACGTCCGATTCCACCGGCGCAACCCGAATAACCCCATCGCAGCCGAAAGACGTTGGGGGCAACCTTTGAACGTTTAGCCCGTTGAAAAAGTCGTGTGCCACTGCTTGCTTGCAAGCAGTGCCGC
>CAYUIQ010000185.1:0-18122 GCA_964444795.1 uncultured Planctomycetaceae bacterium | reverse complement strand
CTGCTCAAACTATCGATTGAACTGACTCTCGCTATTCGCTTGCGTAAGGACTAGTCGCCAATCATGCACAATGCGTTGCGACGAACTCAGTCCATGTAGTGAATATCCGCGGAGACATCACATTCAGTGAGTTGCAGCGGTCGTGGAATCAAGAATTCACCAGACTGAGTTGCGAGATCGAGGGGCATCCACTTGGCGGTGGCATGCTGAAAGTCGAGCCGGGCGAGGCTGCAAAAGTGGTTGTCAAACGGAAGATGTCGACAGCGAGCGAGACGAAGCTGATCCGCGAAGGAGTCGAGATAATGGGACGATGGAGACATTATGGCTAAAACCGCTATTTGCCAATGGGTAAGCCTGAGAGAGGCACTGACGGCGTTCGTCGAAAACGTGTCGGGGCATCAGGGGTCCGGTCACATCAAGCCACTCCATTGGTACGTCGCGTGCCGGCTCGTAGTCGAAGGTGGATTCTCACCGGATGACATCACACCTCGTCCACCATTTGAAATTCGTGATAGGGGAAAGCGGCGGATCTTGGAGTACCTGCCCAATTCGGGAGGAGGTGGCGAGCGAACGGTCCTCGGTGGGTTGAAGACTAAGGCTGTGGATGTAACGGTGACGAAGAATGGCATCGGCCCTGTCATCGCTGTTTCGATGAAGGGCACATGAAAAGCGTTCCGAAACCTCACGAATCGCATGGAAGAAGCTGTTGGAGGTTGTACGAATATCCACCTGGCCTATCCCGCCCTGGTGTATGGTTTCTTACAAGTGATGTGTGCAAATCGAGAAACAGAAGGGCTTCCGGCAAATGATGTTGCGATAACAGCGGATGGGACAATCGTTGACGCGGTGTTTAGGTATCACGACGTTCTCGCACGATTGGCTGGCCGTGACGACGTGCGAAATGCGATGACGAAGTATGAGGCAGTGGCACTCACACTGGTGGATCCGAGGCCGGGAGCCGTTGGCAATACCGTCGAAGGATTCCCTCCGCCGGGTAGCCCTCTGGAGTTGAACAAGTTCTTTGAAACGCTGTACAAACAGTACGATCAGCGATTCATCTATTCCGCTCCAGCACTGAAAACGACGACACGCCGTGTCGAATGGGACCCAGAGTCTCCCGCAGTGCAAGACAAGCGTATCACTGGGTACGAGCCTCGGATTGGAGTAGCTGAGTAGTTCCCGTGCTGTTGTCTTGAATGGCATGAAGAAAGAACACGGCTCGACCTGCGCTCGGGAATCGGTAGAATGGAGCAATCGGCAACTTCGCACCTCGGCGGGCGGTCCGTCGGGGGCGTGGGCATGACAGCTAGAGAACCATCATGGCCAAGCATCGCATTCGCTTGACGCAAACTGTCGACGCCGCCGGATGAGCGGCGAAGCGGGGTCCGGGTGACCTCCGCAGTGTGCTGGAGAGGTTGAAGCCGGTCGTCGATCCGCGCCTGATTGTCGGGCCGGAAACAATGGACGACGCGGCCGTGGTCGCCGTCTCGGATGACCGGGCCGTCTGCTTCACCGCCGACTTCATCACCCCGCTGGTCGACGACCCGGCCACGTGGGGGGCCATCGCCGCGGCCAACTCGCTCTCCGACGTCTTCGCCATGGGCGCCAAGCCGCTGGCCGCGCTGAACCTCGTCTGCTGGCCCGACAAACTGCCCGGCGAACTGCTGGCCGACGTGCTCGACGGAGGCGCCCGATCGGCGGCCGCCGCCGGATGTATGATCGTCGGCGGGCATACCGTCGACGACAAACAGCCCAAGTACGGACTGGCCGTCATCGGCACCGTCGATCCACAGCGCGTGGTGCGAAACCGGGGCGCGCAGCCGGGCGACCTGCTCTACTTGACCAAATCGCTGGGCACCGGGGTCCTGGCCACGGCGATCAAAGGCGATCGGGCCTCCGACCATGAGATTGGGGTGGCCGTCGACAGTATGTGCGCGCTGAACGACATGGCGGCCGAAGCCGCGCTGGCCGCCGGCGTCCGGGCCATGACCGACGTCACCGGTTTCGGCCTGGGTGGACATCTGGTCGAAATGCTCGACGATCAGGGCCAGTTGGGCGTCGAACTGTCGGCCAAGTCGCTGCCCGTGTTGCCCGGATTCTGGGAACATCTTTGCACGGGCAAGGTTCCCGGCGGCACCAAACGAAATCGAGCGGCCTTCGCCCACCGGTTCGATATGGCCGATAATCTACCCGACGGGCTCGAAAACCTGCTGTTCGACCCGCAAACTTCCGGCGGTCTGCTTATGGCCATCCCTGAGACGGGGGGTAAAGCATTCGCCCGAGAGGCATACTCGCGAGGGGTATCGATACACCATATTGGTGTATTCAGCGAGGGCGGTCGGGTTCAGGTCCAACCGTGATCGGCCAATTCAAAGCTGGGCACCGAAGGCCCGCCGGGATATATTGGACAGATACCCTCGTGCCGTTGGTTTCTCGCTCGCCCCCGCGGGAGAAGTGTCCCCATGCCTGGCCGTTTTTTCTGGAACGTATGCTGGATCGCGTTGTTATGCTCCGCGTCCTCGATTGCTCTCGTCTGGGGGCAGCCGGACGAACCGGCTGAGAAAGCCGAGCCGGCGAAAACATCGAAGCTTTCTCCCGCCGAGATGACGGCCCTGGTCGAACGCCTGGGAGACGACGCGCATACGGCGCGTCGCGAGGCCGCCGACCGACTGACCGAACTGGGCGTCGAAGCCCAGGATGCGCTGTTGGCGGGCCTGGATCGCGAGGATCCCGAGATTCGCCGCCGCTGTCGATGGATTCTCGGTGACGTCTTGCAGGCCGACTTCGAGCGACGGCTGGCCGCTTTTCTGGCCGACGAGGAGAATCGTCAGGACCACGACCTGCCCGGCTGGGAACGGTTCCGTCGCATGATCGGCCACGACGGGCCGGCGCGGGAGTTGTTTGCCAAGATGCAGAAGGCCGAGAGCGGTTTGCTGACTTCGGCCGTCGCCGGTAAAACAGTCGCGGCCGAGAGCGTGCGGCTGCGTTTCCGCCAGGTCTTTCAGATGATGTCGGCGCGCGACACCAGCCTGCGCCGCTCGCCTTCGCTGGGCACCGTGGCGGCGCTGATTTTTGTCTTGGCCGATGAGGAGTTGGACCTGCCCTCGGATCTGGTCGATTCCCCTTATCTTTCATCGGTCGTCCAACAGCCCGAGTTTCAGAAGGCGCTGGCCGAGGGATCCGTCAAGGACGCCGCCCGCAAGCTACTCGGGCAATGGATCGTGCGGCCCAGCGGGCTCAACCTGCTGACCACCAAGTTGCGCATGTCGACGCAGTTCAAGATCGCCGACGGATTGCGGTTGGCGTGCCGGGTCGTGCGCGACCGCAAAGCCGTATCGCCCTATCTTCGCGTGTATGCCATCTCGACGCTCGGCAGCCTGGGCGGAAAGCAGCATGCGGCGGTCATGACCGAGTTGCTCGAGGACGAGAGCGAGTGTCATCGGCGTACGGTCAACGGCAAACAGATTTCGATCGAAATTCGCGACGTCGCGCTGGGGTGGCTGATTCACCTCACCGACCAAAACCACGCCGAATATGGACAGAAGCTGGCGAAGACCGTGTTCGATCGGCTGAAGTCATCGCCCACATACCACATCAGCGCCAGCTACATGCTCTTCGAGGACAAGAAGACACGCGACGAGGCACTGGCGAAATGGAAGGCCTGGGTAGCCAAGAACCCGCTGCCGGAGATGCCGGCCGAAGTGAAGCCGGAAGACCCCCCGGTGCCGGCCATCGCGGTGCGCAAGAATCCGGTACGGGCAATGAACCCTCTGGGAGGTATCGCCAAGCCGGGCAGCGAGGATCCCATGGACTGGCTCGGCGGGCTCGGGTTGGATATGGCCGATCGGATTCAGGTGCGCTATCTGGTCACGGCCCGGGAGCTGTACCGGCAGAAGCGATACCTGGAGGCGATTCGTCTGCTGGGTAACATCCTGGCCGCCCGTTCCGACCGCCTTTTCCAACCCGATCTGAAGGTACAACTGTTTCGTTGTCTCAAACCGGAAGCGGAGCAACTGATCGAGACGCTTCCGGCCGAGGGGCGAAAGGCCTATCGGCTGCTGTTCGAAGCCGAAGCGTCCCGGCAACTCGCCGAGGCCGTGGAGACGGGCGACCTCGAGCAACTTGCCCGGGTGGCCGAATGCTTCTTCCACACGCCTCCCGGTGCCGATGCCACCTATCTTCTGGCGATGCACCAGATCGACCGGGACGATCCGTTTCGGGCCGCGATGTATCTGCAGCGTCTGCGCAACCGGTCGCAAGACGCCGACCGGTTCGAGCCGATGCTCACGCTACAATTGGCCGCCTGCTGGGCACGCGCCGAAGCGCGAGAACCGGCCGGCCGCGCGTTGCGCGAACTCAAAGCCCGTCGGGGAGAGAGGCCGGTCATTGTCGCGGGAGAGCCGCGCGAACTGTTTGCCGGAGCCGACGAGGCGATGGACTGGCTCGAGGCGATTGTCGGCCCCTTGCCGCCCGGACGAGTCGGCGATGGCTGGCTCATGTTTCGCGGCGCGCCTTCCCGAAACGTGCCGGTCAGCTCGGGTAGCCCCTATCTCGAAACCGACGTACTGGTTCCCGACTGCGAAGACCCGATCGTCGGCAAGGCGGTTGCCCAGTTGCGCAAGGAGAATCGCGAAGAGCATCGGGCCGTTTTGCCCAGTGCCCATCCGCTGATTATCGGTCAGACCGTGGTGCTGCGTACGGCGACCCACGTTCGAGCGGTCGATTCTACCAGCGGACGCGTGCTCTGGGAGGCACCGACCGAAGATACATTACGCCATTTCCTGGGACAGGAAAACGAAAAGACCAAGGCGGGTCAAGCCGAGTCGCTCGCCCGCGGACTCCGCCGCCGGCTTTGGAACGACGCCACCTTCGGGACCCTCAGCAGCGACGGCCGGTTGGTCTTCGCGGTCGAGGATCTGGCCTTCGGGTTCGGCGCCGACTATCAGCGGATGCGGGTAACCTCCGACGGGCAGCGGCAACTCGATCCCGACTGGATCAAACAGAGCAACTTGCTGGTGGCTTACGATCTGGTCACCGGCAAGGTGCGTTGGGAGATCGGCAGCCTGTCGGAACCGGCCGACGAGGATCGCCAGAACACGTTCTTTCTCGGTCCGCCGCTACCGCTGGGCAAGCGGCTCTACGTCGTGGCCGAGTCGGCGGGCAGCGTTCGGCTGATGGAACTCGACGGCGAGACGGGCCGACGGATCTGGGAACTGGCTCTCGATCAGCGCGAGCCGGGGTTGCCCATGTCGATGGCTACTCGCATGCCGCTCGCCATGCTGCAAAGTTCGGCGCACCGTAGCGGTGCCTGCCCGTCGTATGCCGACGGAGTGCTCGTCTGCCGCACGTCGGCAAGGCGATTCGTGGCCGTCGAGTTGACCACGCGAGCGGTCCGCTGGATCTTCGAGACACCCGATCCGGAACCGCCATCCGGCATGCACGTGAGGTTCGGCAACGCACTGCAACGCAAGCTTTACGAGGCCGCCGCCGACAACGGTCACAACCGCTGGGCCGATTCCAGCGTGACCATTGCCCAGCAGCGTGTCTTGCTCGCACCGGCCGGATCCGATCGGCTTTTGTGCCTGAATCTGACCGACGGCCGATTGCTCTGGTCGATCCCCCGAGCCGACGGGCTCTATGTGGGCGGCATCTATGCCGACAGGGCGATTGTCGTGGGGCGAGGGAGTATTTGGGCGGTCAATATGTCCGACGGATCGCCCGCGTGGACCGATGGTGCCATTGGGCTACCCTCCGGCGCGCTACCCTCGGGCCGTGGCTTCCTCAGCGACAGGCACTACCACGTGCCGCTTTCCACCGCCGAAGTCGCATTGATCGACTTGACCAAGGGCACGCTGACCTCGCGTTCTCGATCCCCCTCGGGTATCGTGCCGGGTAATCTGGTCGCCTGCCGCGACGTGATCCTTTCGCAGCATGTCGATGGCCTGCGGCGATTCGAATCGCTGCCCGAGCGCAGACAGCGTTCGGTGGCCGCGCTGGACCGCCTGCCCGACGATCCCGAGACGCTGACCGATTGTGGCGAGGTGCTGTTGTACGAAGGCCAGATAGCCGAGGCCATCGAATATCTGCGCCAGGCGATGGACATTCGCCCCACGGATCGCACTCGGGCCGTGTTGACCGAGGCGCTGATCGAAGGGCTCCGCGTCGACTTCGCCACGTTCCGCGACAAGGCCGACGAAATGGGCCCGCTGATCGTCGACCCGACCCGTCGTGTGCGATTCCTCCATGCGTTGGCTCAAGGGTTGCAGCAAGCCGGCCATGCTTCGCAGGCGATGGAAACGTACCTGCAACTGATCGCGCTGGACCAACAACAGCCGGAAATGGAGTATGTCGAAGCGGCACGCACGGTGCGTCGAGACCGCCTGATTGCCGCTTGCGTGGAACAACTTCGCGCCGAAGCGATGCCGGCGGACCTGCCGGGGATCGATGCGTTGATCGCCGCTCGGCTAACCGACGGGAGGCAGTCCGCCTTCTTGCGTTACTTTCCCACGCATCCGCAAGCCGAAGAGGCCCGCTCGCATCTGGCCGCCGAATTGCTGAAGAAGAAAGAGTGGTTTGCGGCCGAACAGATGTTGACCACGCTGCGTGCTTCGGACGATCCGGCCCGGCGTCGTGAAGCAGTAGCCCGGCTGGCCCAATTGTGGCGCGAGGCGGGCAAGCCGGAGCAGACCGTCGCTTTGCACGGTGAACTGGCCGGTGCGCTGGCCGATGAGATCTGTTTGGATGGCAAGACGGGCCGGCAGCTCGCCGAAGCGCTGGCCGCCGACGAGCGGATCGGCAAGCTCGTCAACGTACCCGACCCGTGGCCCATCGAACCGGTCGACGCAATGGCCACCAACACGCGACCCAGCGTCACCATGCGGTACCCGATTTCCCTGACCGACGCCGCCGGGCGTTTTCCCACCGAGTTGTACGCCACGATCGACTCGCAGGGCCAGCATATCGTCGGATGTGACCGTTTGGGACGGCAGAAATGGGATATCGACCTGGGCACGCGAAAACACAACTGGAGCACCAGCAGCCACTTGTATAGCCACTCCCGCGGCTGGGTCAACGGCAATCTGCTGGTCGCCTGGGTGGGTAATCGTATCTGTGCCATCGAGAACTCTGGCAACGAGGCAAAGCTCCTCTGGACTCGCGAACTGGTCACCTCGCCGCCCCCGTATCCCGGCTTCGGCATGATGATGCCGGCGCGGATGCGAAGGGTCCGGCAAGGCGGCGATTTCCCGGGCAAGGAACCTTCGCCGTTGGTGGCCACGCCCCAGACGACCTGCTTCCAACAGGACCGCAAGCTGACGGCCGTCGACCCGATCTCCGGTGAGTTGCTCTGGACCCGCGACGACTTGGACGCCGAGAGCGATTTATTTGGCGACCGGTATCGCCTTTTTGTCACCTCTCCTTCGGCCGGCGAGGAACCCGAAGCCGTGGTGCTGAGCATGTTGGACGGCCGCGAGTTGGGCCGGCGCAAGGTACCCAAGTTGAGCAAGCGAGTGACAACCATCGGCGGCTACGTCGTGACTTGGGAATCCGATGCGAAGGAAACACGCGCCGCCATGATCGATCCGTGGAATAGCCACACCGTCTGGGAACATGCGTTTGAGCCCAACGCCAAAGCGTGGCTGACCGGCGGCGACGAACTGGCCGTGCTGGATCGCAATGGCCGGCTGGTCATCCTGGCGTTGGTCGATGGCAGCCAGACTCTACAAACGGATCTCGATCTCGGTCCGCTAGAGGAACAAGAGAGAGACAAAAAACTAGATGAACTAGAAGAGCAAGATGAACTAGAGGAACAAGAGAAACTAAAGAGACAAAAGAAAATAGAAGAACAAAAAGGACTAGAGGGCCTAGAGAGGCTGGTTGTGCTGCGGCAGGCCGATCGATATATCGCGATGGCCTGCGTGCCGAAATCGGCGACAACTATCACGCAAAATCTACCCAGCAACGTTGCCGTGAATGGCCTAATGTTCGGAATCAATCGCGCCGACGGCAAGATGCTCTGGAGGGCCGCGAAGGGCGCGTTGGAAAACCAGACCGTCAACCTCGACCAGCCCGCCGAGCTTCCCCTGATCGTATTGCTCAACTACATCCGCGAGACGAAGGACGGCAGCACGAAGAGTTTTCACAAAGTGTGCTGCATCGACACG
Organism: uncultured Planctomycetaceae bacterium; assembly: GCA_964444795.1. Taxonomy (GTDB): domain Bacteria; phylum Planctomycetota; class Planctomycetia; order Pirellulales; family Thermoguttaceae; genus JABMRP01. Next base: position 9,960 of record CAYUIQ010000185.1, on the reverse strand, counting down.
CGCACCGGGCGGGTCGAATACGACGCCAAGGTCGCGGGTGGCAGTACGAACATCTGCCGGATCGACGCCAAGCCGGCCGAGTCGCAAATCATCATCCAAACCTACAAACAGACGATCAACGTCGCCTTCGGCCCGAAAGCCCTACAGCGAATGAAGGCGGCCAAGGAAGCCGAGGCCGAAAAGCAGGAAGCCGCGAAGAAAGAAGCGGAAGCCAAAGCTGAGGCGACAAAGGAGGAAGCGGAGGTCAAGGTCGCAACGGTGAAGAAGGAAGTGAAACCCGAGACGGCCGAAAAACCGGCCCCAAAGTGATTGCGACCTCAAGGTTGGGGGTTGCGTCCCGGGTCCGGAAGTGATCGCCCGAGCGTAAGCGGCGTGGTTACCAACTTGTTACCGCTTGGTGATCTCCAGCCGGTCGATCTTCACGCCCGTCTCGTCGACGCCGAGTTCAACCTTGCGCGGCTCGTTATCGGTGCCGAAGCTGAAGATCGCGGGATAACAGGGGGCGATCTTCTTCTTATCCCAAGGGCAGACGGGCGTTTCGCTCACATCCCTTTGAAACCTGGACCACTCCATGCGAACGATCACCGCACTTGCCGCTTTGTTGTTGCTCGGTTGTACTCCCAACACGAGTGCCGCGGAACCTCGACGGGCCGAGGCCGAACCGCCGCTTCGCGTGTTGTTCGTGGGCAATAGCTACACGGGAGTGAACAACCTACCGTCCCTGGTGGCCGCGCTGTCGGAGGCGGCCGGCGGGCGACGCATCGAGACGGCCCGGCATACCATGGGCGGATGTACGTTGCAGCGACATTTCGCCGAAACCGGCGCGGTGGAGAAAATTCGCGAAGGTAAGTGGGACGTCGTCGTGCTCCAGGAGCAGAGCTTGCGACCGATTCTCCAGAAGGACCTTATGCACCAGTACGCCCGAAAGCTGGATGCCGAGATCAAGGCGTCCGGCGCCAAGACGGTTTTCTATCTCACCTGGTCGCGAGAGAAGACCCCCAAGACGCAAGCCGACCTGGACGCCGCCTATTTCGGCATCGCCAAGGAACTCGGCGCAACGGTTGCCCCGGTGGGTCGGGCGTGGCAAGAGACCAAGCGGCGCGATCCGGCGGTGAAGTTGTACGCCGGCGACGGAAGCCATCCCAGCGCCAAGGGTTCGTATCTTGCCGCGGTCGTGTTTTACGCCACGTTGCTGCGGAAGTCACCCGTCGACCTGCCGGGCAAAGTGGTCGTGTCGGGACGCACGATGGTCGATCTTTCCCCGACCGAAGCGCGGGCCGTCCAAGAGGCCGCGCAAGCCGCGATGCGGTAAGCTGACGGCTCCGTCGCCTGACTCACCCGTCACCCTCTGGCAGGGTCCAACCCGAGCCGAATTCTGTTGCGATCCCCCCCACTCAACGGGGAGGCTGACCGAATTTCCGAAGCCCCCCCGGCTTCTGGTGGGCGGGGAACGAAAAACTGCTCGCAATCCTCCGTGATCGTTGATATGGTGGAAGTTGCGTCGTTTCGGCCGAGCATCCGGCATGGCCGAAAACGGCATACGAATCATGTCTGTGCAAACACACCTTTCCCGATTCCATGGTGAAGGAATTCTGAGATGAAGATTCCGACGACGAACGTGGCGTTCCTGGCGATGGTCCTGCTGGCGACGATGACAGTTCAGGCGGCAACGTTCACCTTTGTGCCCGGCGGAGGAAACGACTGGTGGGTAACCGCCTCCAATTGGGACCTCCCCGGCATTCCCAACTCGATCAACGACGTGGCCGTTTTCGACGCCTCGACCAACCCCAGCTACAGCACGAACACCCACTCGGGCAACCCGTACACGGTGCAGGAGTTGCTGTACAACACGACCAGCACCTGGCGAATGCACAACAACGAGCGGGACATCAACCTGGAAGGCCCGGGCACCAGCGCCCTGGTCACCCAGAACGGCTCGGGGGCGATCACCTTCGACTGTGACTTGAAGTTCACCGACACCACCACCTTCACGGGCACCGGCACGGGCAACATCACGGTCAACGGATCGGTATTAACGGGTCCGGGTGATCGCCTGGGTCTCTTCGGCCCCGGGGGATTGATCAAGGAAGGCAGCTACACGCTGACCGTCAACCCGGCGGGCAGCTATGCCGGCGGCACGACGATCAACCAGGGCACGATCGTGATGGGCAACAGCGCCGCTCTCGGTACGGGCGCCGTCCAGATCAACGCCGGCGGCACGCTCAACGCCGCGAGCACGAACCCGGCCAACCCCATCACCCTAAGTGGCGGCACGCTGTACGTCGCCAACGGGGCCTCAGGGCAGATCACGCTGAACAACGTGGCCGGAAATACAATCAACGCCAACGGCAACTATCGCGTGCTCAGCGGCCAGATCACCGGCCCCGGCGGATTCACCTTCGGTGGGATCAATGTCCCGGGTCTGGGGCTGTCCAACCCGGCCAATGACTTCCAGGGCGACATCAACGTCAATGCCAACGCCTACCTTCGCGTGGATGCCGACGAGGTGATCCCCGACACTGCCAACCTGACGCTGAACGGGCAGCTTCGGCTCGAGGGCAACAACCGGACGGAAACCATCGCCGGGCTCAACGGCACCAACCGCATTTTCGCCGTCAACGGTGGCGGCGGCGCTACGCTTCGCTTCGGTGCCGGCGGGGCTTCGGGCACCCATTCCGGATCGATCGGCTTGGGCGGCGCGAACAACAAGAACATCAGCCTGGTCAAGATCGGCGCCGGCACGCAAACACTCAGCGGCGTCCTCGATCACACCGGCAGCACCACCGTCGACGGGGGCATTCTCCGTCTGAACCGCGGCGGCCTCCCCTTCCCCGGCGTCGGCGCAACCGGCCAGTTCACCTCCCCCCATACCGTTACCGTCAACAGTGGTGCAACCCTGCAGGTCAATGCGACATGGGTCATGGGCGACGGCGTGGCCAATAAGATCGTGGTTGACGGTGGCACGCTGGAGTTCCTCAACAGCGACAACTACATGGGCAACATCGAGCTCACCGGAGGGGCCATCACCACCAGTGGCGGCTCCCGTCCCTGGCGTATCGGGTACAGGGGCCCCGGGCTGATCACCGTCAATGCCAGCGCCATACCGTCCACCATCGGCGGCACGCTCTGCTTCGTCGGCAACGCGGTGGGTCCCACCACCACGTTCGACGTGGCCGGTGGCGGGGAAGTGATTGCTTCCTCGCACATCTATGACCATCCCGGATTCGAGGGAGCCATGAGAGTCGTGAAGGAGGGTGCTGGAAAGCTCACTTTGACGAGCACCACCAGCAGTTGGGACGGCGGGCTGTCGATCAACGGCGGCACGGTCAGCGTGCCGACGCTTACCGGCGGCAATACGAACGGCTCGCTGGGCGGATGGTACGGCACCTCGGCTTACTTTTCCTTCGACGGCGGCACGCTCGAGTACACCGGGGGCACCGTCGGCGGCATCAACCGGGCGTTCCTCATCAATGCCGGCGGCGCGACGATCGACGTCACCAACCCCGCAACCACCCTCACCTGGACCGACGCCGCCGGCGCCGGCCCCATCACCGGCCCCGGAGCGTTGACCAAGGCGGGCCCCGGCACCTTGCTTCTGACCGGCGCCAACAACTACGCCGGCGGCACGATCGTCGACGACGGCACGCTCGCCGTGGGCAACGTCACTGCCCTGGGTAGCGGCTTGGCAACCGTCAACGCCGCCGGAACGCTCGATCTGGGCAGTCATAACGTGGCCAACGGCATCACGCTGGGCGGCGGCACGCTATGGACCGCCAACGGTGTCTCGGGAACCATCACCCTGAACAACGTCGCGGGCAACACGATCAACGCCAACGGCAACTACCGGGTTCTCAGCGGCCAGATCACCGGCCCCGGCGGAGTCACCATCGGCGGCTCCAACACGCCCGGCATCGCGCTGTCCAACCCGGCCAATGATTTCCAGGGCGATGTTTCGATCAACGGCGGCGCCTATCTGCGGCTGAATGCCGACGAGGTGATCCCCGACACGGCCAACGTGATGATAGGGGGGTATCTCCGACTCGAGGGCGCCAACCGGACGGAGACCATCAACGCTCTCAATGGCGGCGGCAACATCTTCGCGATTGGTAACAACACTTTGCTGCGAGTGGGGGCCGACAACGGCTCGGGCACGTTCGGTGGCAACGTCGGCGCCTGGTGGGACGGCAACGCTCGAAGCATCGGCCTGGTCAAGTTGGGCGACGGTACGCAAACGCTCTCCGGCGGTCTCTACTATTCCGGTCCGACGACGGTCGACGGCGGCACGCTCCGCATCACCGGAGGCGTTGGTTTCCCGGGCACGGGCTCGACCGGAAAATTTGCCTCGCCGCAAGTCGTCACCGTTAACAGCGGTGCGACGCTGCAGATTAACGGTGACTGGATCACGGGCGACGGACAGCAGCACGAACTCGTGGCCAACGGCGGCACCATCGAGTTCACGGGGTCCGACAATTACCAGAGCAAGATCACCCTCACCGGCGGTCACGTCACGACCAACGGCGGTTTGCGTCCCTGGCGGACGGGCAACTACGGCCCCGGCCTGATTACGGTCAACCCCAGCGCGACCTCGTCAACCATCGCCGGATCGCTCTGCTTCGTCGGAACCGCGGCAGGTCCCACCACGACCTTCGACGTGGCCGACGGCGCGGCGGCGAACGATTTGGTGGTGTCCTCGCAGATCTTCGACCATCCCGGGTTCGAGGGAGCCATGAGAGTCGTGAAGGATGGCGCGGGATTGATGGTCTTCTCCGGCAACAACACCTACGCCGGTGGCACCACCATCAGCCAGGGCACACTGCAATTAGGGCAGAGTAGTTCCGCGGGGACCGGAGTCATCACCCTCGGCGACGCCAACACCGGCGCCAACGAGGTCCGCATCAACATGCCCAGCAACACCGCCTGGCCGCCGCCGATTGCGCTGGCCAACGATATCAACGTCAGCAACCTCGCCGGCGGGCGCGCCGTCATTGCCGGCGTCGGAGGTACGTGGGCGGCAGTCTACCGGGGCACTATAACACTGCAAAACAAGGACGTCATCTTCCGTAACGACATCTCCGGAGATCGCACGGCCATCGAGGGCAAGATCACCGGCACGGGTAACGTCACCATCGAGGGATCCGGCCGCGTGAACTTCGTCAACTCCGGCAGCGACTTCGTCGGCGACGTTACCATCGTCCCGGGCGCCACGCTGCAAACCGTGTTGAATAACAACATCCCCGACACGGCCGACGTGACGGTCAACGGAAGATTAGGGCTTTACCGCACCAACGACGCCATCGACGCCTTGCACGGCAGCGGGCTGGTCAATTCCTGGTCCAGCGGACAAAACCCGACGCTAACTGTCGGTGCCGACAACGGCAGCGGCACCTTCAGCGGCTCGATCCAAAACGGCGGCGGAACGCTTTCATTGATCAAGACCGGCACGGGCACGCAAACCCTCACCGGCAACGGCGGGGCCTACGTTTTCGGCGGCATCACCGTCGACGCCGGAGTGCTCCAGTTGCAGGACAACGGAGATGGTGGCGGCAACGGCTTTCGCACGTCGGTGATTAATAACGCCGACCTGTGGTTGACCAGCACCGGTCCACGCAGCGATTTCCGCGCCAGCATCTCCGGCACCGGCACGATCACGAAGAAAGGCCCGGGCATGGTGCGACTGGGGCCTTGGGGCGGCGTGGCCCAAGTCACGGGCTCGGGCGACATCGTCATTGAGAGCGGCATACTGCAATCGGCCGGACGATCCGACTACCGGATGTTCGACACGACCGGCGACCTGATCATCAACCCCGGAGCGACGTTCGACTACTCGGCACTGAACGACTTCAGCCCGGCGACCGCCTCCCGGTTCGGCGCGCTGAGCGGATCGGGGGACATCACCGTCGGCTGGGGCACCCATTACGTCCAGTTCGGCAACGGTGACAGCTCGGGTGAGTTTTCGGGTACGATCAGCGGCGATCTCAGTGTCACCAAGATCGGCGCCGGCACCCAGACGCTCATCGGAAACAACACGTACACCGGTATGACCACCGTGGAAGACGGCACCCTGTTGGTCGACGGTTCGGTGGGTGGCGGCGTGACCGTCAATCCGGGCGGAACCGTCTCCGCCGGCCAGACAGTAGGCCAATTCATCGTCAACGGCACGTACGACCAGACCGGCACCCTGCTGGTCGAGATCAACGGCTACGATCGGGGGACCGACCCGGGATACGACTACGTGGACGTCAGCGGTGTGGCCAACGTGGGCGGACTGGTCGACATCGACTTGCTCGACGGCTTCTTGCCTTCCTCCGGCACGACCTTCGACGTACTGACGGCCACGAGTGTCATCGACAACGGCATCCAACTCACGTGGGACGACAGCCTGCTCCTGCCCGCCCAGCATTGGACCTACAGCATCCCCGGCGGCAACACGCTCCAGTTGCAACTCGCCGTGCCCGAACCGTCCTCGCTGGTCCTGGCTGCCCTGGGGCTGCTCGGCCTGGGATTGGCCGGCCGGCGCCGCCGACGAAGGGGCTGTTCCACTTGATCCGGATCGTACGGCAACCGCCGGCAAAGCAACACGTCACGGTCTGACACCCCGGGCCTCGCGACGCGCGCCATGGGGCGATGACCGCCCGCTGCGCAGGGGCTTTCCCGGTTGCATGCCCTCCTCCAACGGTGTAGCATGACGCTGTGTTGGAGGGTGGTGAATAATCGATCCATGGCGCGCGACTCATGCTCCACATCAATCGCATCGTCGTCATCGTTACCGCCGTGGCGTGCCTCGGAGTGGTGCAGTTCGTGTGCCTGGTGGTCGCGGCAATTCGAGCTTACCCGGGTGGCGCCGGGCATGCGTTCTTCGGCAACTTTCTCAGCGATCTGGGGCGTTCCAACACTCCCGGCTCGATGCTCTTCAACGGCGCGATCATCGTCCTGGGGCTCAGCCTCTTTCCGTTCTTTGCGGCCTTACTGGCAACGGGCATGGACAGCACCACGTCGACGAAGGTGACGGCCGTTGCGGGAATGATTTCAGCCTTGGGGCTAATCGGCATCGGCTTGACTCCCTACGATCGCTACTTCGTGGCCCATCACGTTGCATTGGCACTGTGGATCGGCCCGATGTTCGTGGTGGTGTTCGCCTATACGGCCGCCGTGGCGAAGGAGCAGGAGACGTCCTCGTGTCTGCTGGCGATCAGCGCGGCCATGGTGATCGCCATCCTTTCTTATGCGTTGATCGGGACCCACCATGGCTACATCGCCATGCAGAAAGCGACCGTTGCCCTCTCCTTTGTCTGGTTTGCGATGATCGTGGTGCGAGTCATCCGCACGGCCGTCTTCCATGTCTCACGCCGCCACTTGATCCTCCGACGCGAGGCACAAGGGTATATGGAACTTCTCAAGCACGGTCACCGGAAGGGGACGAAGAGAGGACGGTAGGTGAGAGCGGAAGCGGCTCGCGAACAGCACGTTGATGGAACCTTGGAACCTCCATTCTTATCCGGAATCAACGATGAACGAGAATCTCCACGAATCGCCGGACAAGGCCTGTTCGGACCCGGTGAGGTCCACGCCGCCGCAATTACTGCGACGCTACCGAAGGTCCGTCCGAACGGCGGTCCTTGGCGCGGGAGCTGCCATTTTCTGCTCGTTCGCGTTTCTTCCGCCGTGTGCCTGCGGACTGATGATGATGCCAGCGTGGAAGGCCGCGCTGATCCTGATTTCCTTGGTCGCGATCTTTCTGCTGGTGTTGGCATCCGCCGTGTCGAGCGTATTTTCGGGAACGAAACTGTGGTTTCGATACTCCGTTCCCTGCCCCGGCATGTTCCTGACTTGCGCCGCGTTCCTGTTGGTTCTGGCGCTGAGTCTTCCAATGGTCGGATGAGTTGGGGCTCAGGGAACAGCAGAGAAGGACTGGCATTGTCGCATCTTCTCGCCAAGGCACCTACAATGAATGCTTGTCCTTTCTCTCTTTTCTCAGAAGCTCTGTACCAACTCTAGGCTATTTACATGCTTGATCCGAGCCACAAGACCGTGCTCTTAAGGATTCTTGACGCAACGGTCACTGGGAGCCTTGTTTGGCAGAAGGACCCCGATGGGTATTTCGTAGCGCCAATCGGTTGTCACAATGACCGAATTCTCATCAGGCGGATGTACCTGGAGGCGGCGAGCCAAATCGGCGCGGATCCCTACTTCGTTGAGTTCACGATGCCGGGATGGAATGCGCGTTTTCCGATCGTCGACGATTCCGATGGGTGGCGTGCAATCGCAGCAATACTGAACGCAGCATTTCCCAACGGATGGCAAAGTGCGGCAGAGCAAGCAATTGAGTTCCTTGACCTACACTTGCCACGACGAGACTGAATCGCCTTACCACCGCATGCACTGGAGCGACGTCATCGACGGTAGGTGAGGACGCATAGCCGTAACGAACGCCAGAAACCCTCACCCCCGGCCCCTCTCCCAGCGGGAGAGGGGAGAACGCGGTTACACCGCCGGCAACTGCCACGGATCTCTCCGCTCGCGGTCGCGCCAGGCGTTGGCTTCGGCGTCGCCGGGGAATTCCCACTTCTCGGGATCCCACTTCAACGGGCGGCCGTTCCAGTAGGCCAGGTTCAACAGATGGCAGCAGGTAACGCTGCGGGCGCCGATTTCGACGTCGGCCACCGGACGCTTCCGCCGGCGGATGCAGTTGATCCAGTCGCGATGATGGCCGGGCGAATCGTACAGGTGGACTTCGTTCTCGCCCAGCGGCTCCTTGACGATACTCTCCGGCGTCGAGCTGAGATGCCCGCGATCGATGCGTAGCGTGCCTTCGGTGCCGGTGAAGACACATCCGCCGGGTCCGCCGTGGGTCACTTCGATGCCACCGGCGTAGATCAACTTCGCCCCACGGCCGGCCTTCGGGTCGTCCGGGGGGATCACCTCGATGGGTCCCGACTGGTCCATGCCCAGGCCCCACTGGCAGATGTCGAAATGGTGGGCGCCCATGTCGGTCAGGCCGCCGCCGGAATACTCGCGGTAGGCTCGCCACGCGGGAAAGTGGTTGTGGATGCCGCGGGGGCTCAAGACCGAGTTGTACGGCCGCTCCGGCGCTTGCCCCAGCCACATGTTCCAGTCCAAGCCCGGCTCCATCTCCTCCTCGGGCAGATCGCACCACTTGCTCGGTCCGCCGACGCCGACCTCGACCGTTTTGATTTTGCCCAGCCGCCCGCTGCGGACCAGTTCACACGCCTTGCGAAACGGCCCGAACACGCTGCTCCGCTGCTGCGAACCGGTTTGCATGACCCGGCCGTGTTTGCGGACCGCGTCGATACACGCCTTGGCTTCGGCGATGGTCAGCGTCATCGGCTTTTCGCAGTAGACATCCTTGCCCGCCTTACAGGCCTCGATGATCGGGATCGCGTGCCAATGGTCGGGTGTGGCGATGCAGACGGCGTCGATGTCGTCGCGGCGGATCACCTCGCGGAAGTCGGTCGTTGTCTGGCAGCCCTTGTACGTCTTCTCGCCGCCGTAGGTTCCTTCGACTCGTCGTTGGGCATGTTCGCGACGGGTCTTGTCGACTTCGCACACGGCCAGCGCCTGTACGTCGCTCTGTCGCAACAGCGTGCTCAGGTGATAGCCGCCGGCCATCTTGCCGCAGCCGATGAACCCAACGGTAAGCCGCTCGCTGGGTGGGTCTTCGCCGAACACCGAACTGGGCACGATCGCGGGAGCCGCCACGGCCGCAACGACCGCGCCTTGGACGAATTGGCGACGAGTGAGGGTTCTTTTCCGTGGCGACATGGCTATCTCTCCTGTGGAACGGGCTTGTTGCTGGAGTGGAACAAACCACCAGCGTAACATTTCCCGCGGCGGATGCAAAGCGATAAGGATTGTACAAGAGAGTAGTTATGGCATGGAAAGTGGGTGCCTGGGGTCGAGCGCAGCGAGCCCCCGGATCGTCTGCAACTGGGGGCTCGTCGC
>CAYUIQ010000184.1:0-18149 GCA_964444795.1 uncultured Planctomycetaceae bacterium | reverse complement strand
GTTGTCTGGCATAAGAGTTGGGGCCTCGCTGCGCTCGACCACCAGGCACCCGGTCGTTTGATCCGACACGAATCTCTCGAATGATCCTAAACAAAGCACTCAATACCCAAAGGACAACCTTATGCCCGTGTATTCCCGCCGCGTCTTACGCAGCCTTGCTGTTACCCTGGCGATGCTTATCGGTGCTACGTGCAACTTCCCGGCGACCGTGGCCGCCGAAACATCGGTTGGATACCTGCTGCCGGTTCCGTCGGTGGGCAAGCTCGGCACCGAGGGCGCCGCCGCTTGGCAACTGGCCCGAACATCGGCCGGCGCGTCGGCCATCGTTGCCCGGGACGACGGCACGTTTGTCGACCTGCAAGGCAAACCGGTGAAGCCGGAGGCGTTTTCGGTCCTCTGGTATCACCAGGGTGATTCCGTCGCACAGAGCGGCCCGGTTTACGACGCGAAGACGCTCGCCGCACTGCGGAAATACGTCGACGACGGAGGCGGGCTTTATCTCTCCGGCGCGGCGCTGGCCATGGTACGCACCTTGAAACTCGAACCGATTTCACCCCGCCTGGGAGGACCGGGCAGCGATGCCAGCGGGGCGGCTCTGGTCCCGGTGCAAACGAAACATCCCGTCTTCGGGGGACTGGGAACTGCCGGCCGAACTGTGCCGCTGAGCAACACGGGCCATCCCGCGTTCGCCGATTTCCACGGTTCCGGCGGACCGTCGCGCGGGATGCTCTTGGCCCGCTCGCCCGGCGGTTCGGAGAACCCGGTGGTCGAGTACGAATTGGGCAAGGGCCGGGTCATCGCCATGGGTTGGCGACTGCCCCATTACGGCAATGCCAACAACCCGCACCGCGCCAACCTCGAGCGGTTGACCACCAACATCTTCGCCTATCTGGGCGACAGCAAGCAGTGGCAAAAGGTCGTCATCACTCGCCACCCCGGTCGCCAGCCGGCGAAGATCGAGCCGGGGGTTCCCGAGTCGCAATGGGAATCACTCGAACTGGCTATTGCCGATCTGCACGAGACGTTTGGCTCGCGGTATCCGCGTGGCGAGGAGTTCCTTCGCCGCCTCGCCGAACTCCGGGCGATCCACGACAAGGCCGCCGGACTGGCCTCGGATGATGAGTCCGAGGCGATCGATCTCGTCGCACTGGACGAAATGGCCGAAGCGTTTGGCTCGCTCAAAGCGGAGGCCCTGTTAGCCAACCCGTTGATGGACTTCGAGAAACTCATGCTGGTCCGCCGGAGCACGGGCCGCATGGGGTTGCCGACCAACTACCAGAGCAATTCGAGTATACCGACGACCGGTTACGACAACGAGCTGACCGTTCTCTCGCCCGTTTCGCCCCAGGGCACGCTGACCACGCTCTTCCGGCCCGAGGGAGGGCGGTTCATTGGCGACGTCGATCTGCATTTCGACGGCCGGCGGATGCTCTTCTCGATGCCCGGTGCCAACGGACGCTGGCAGATCCACGAGATGAACGTCGACGGGTCGGACCTGCGCGAGTTGCCGCTGATCGTCGAGTCCGACGTGAGCAACTACGACGCATGTTACCTGCCCGACGGGCGCGTGATCTTCACTTCGACGGCGCCGTTTGTGGGCGTGCCGTGCGTGCGCGGCGGTTCGCATGTGACGAATCTCTACCAGTGGAACCCCGACGGCGGGGCCGTTCGTCAACTGACGGTCGATCAGGAACACAACTGGTGTCCGACGGTGACCAACAGCGGCCGCGTGCTGTACCTCCGCTGGGAATACACCGACATGCCGCACGCCTTCTACCGCATTCTGTTCCACATGAACCCCGACGGCACGGAGCAGATGGAGTATTACGGCAGCAACTCGTATTGGCCCAACGCGATGTTCTACGCCCGGCCGATCCCGGGGCATCCGACCAAGGTGGTGGCGGTCGTCGGCGGTCATCACGCGCCCGGGCGCACCGGCGAGTTGATTGTGTTCGATCCGTCGCGAGGGCGGTTCGAGGCCGACGGGGCCGTGCAGCGGATCCCCGGCCACGGGCAGCCGGTCGAGTCGATCCTGGTCGACGGACTGGCCGCCGGAAGCTGGCCCAAGTTCCTGCATCCCTACCCCTTGAGCGAGAAACACTTCCTGGTCTGCTCCCAGCCCACGCGCGGCTCGCAATGGGGTCTTTACCTGGTCGACACGTTCGACAACTTCCTCCTGCTCCACGAAGAACCCGGCTTTGCGATGATGGAGCCGATCCCGCTTCGGCCGACCGTCGCGCCGCCGGCCGTGCCCGACAAGGTCGATCTCCGGCGCCGCGACGCCACCGTCTTCATGGCCGACGTCTACCAAGGCGGCGGGCTTCGCGGTGTGCCCCGTGGCACGATCACGTCGCTGCGCTTGCTCGGCTATCATTTCTCCTACCACGGCATGGGTGGGCAAGTCGATCGCGTCGGACTCGACGGGCCGTGGGACGTGAAAACGATTATCGGCACCGTGCCCGTGGAAGCCGACGGCTCGGCCCATTTTCGCGTGCCCGCCTATACGCCGATCTCGCTGCAGCCGTTGGACGCCGAGGGGAAGGCGGTGCAATTGATGCGTAGTTGGTTCACGGCCATGCCCGGCGAGGTGCTCTCGTGTGTCGGCTGCCACGAGCACCAGAACACCACCCCGCCGGTGCGCCAGGTTGCCTCCGCCGCCGTGCGACCGCCGTCGGAGATCAAACCATGGTACGGACCGGCGCGAGGGTTCGGGTTTACTCGCGAGGTGCAGCCGGCGATCGATCGCCATTGCACGAGTTGCCACAACGGCCAGGTGCGCGAGGACGGGCAGACGCTGGTCGACCTGACCGATCGGCCGCACATCAACATGAAGGCCGGTAGCGGCACGTACAACGGGGCGGCCCATTTCTCACCGTCCTACTTCGAGTTGCGGAAGTTCGTCCGCTCGCCGACCATCGAGAGCGACCTGCACATGCTCCCGCCGCGCGAGTTTCACGCCGACACGACGAAGCTGATGCAAATGCTCCAGAAGGGCCATCACGGCGTGACGCTCGACATCGAATCGCGAGACCGGCTGGTCACTTGGATCGACCTGCACACGCCCGCCCACGGCACCTGGGCCGATATCTGTGGCACGGGCCGTGTCGCCAATCAGGCCGCTCGCCGCGCCGCCATGCGCAAGTTGTATACCGGCATGGAGGACGACCCCGAAGCGGTCCCCACCCCCTACGCCACCACCGATTCTCTTCCACGCCCAGCACCCCGCGCGTCCGACACACAGGCCGCTCCCACCATCGAAGGCTGGCCCTTCGACGCCACCGAAGCGACCCGACGTCAAACGGCCACGGGCGAACCGGCCACGCTGGACATCGATCTGGGCGAGGGGATGAAGCTGCAACTTGCCCTCATCCCCGCCGGCCAGTTCGTCATGGGCGACGGCGCCGGTTACGACGACGAAGGCCCGGTGAGCGCGGTGCGTATCAACCGGCCGTTCTGGATGGGCCGTTTCGAGATAACCAATGCCCAATACGCGCTGTTCGACCCGGGCCACGACAGCCGGCTGGAGCATGGCGATTTCCTCCAATTCAGCACGCGCGAACGGGGCTATCCGGTCAACTCGCCCCAGCAGCCCGTGGTGCGCGTGTCGCAGCGGCAAGCGGCGGCCTTCTGCCGCTGGCTTTCGGAGAAGACCGGCCGGCGGTTCACGCTGCCCGATGAAGCCCAATGGGAATACGCCGCCCGAGCCGGCACGGCCACGTCGCACTGGTACGGCGATTTGGATACCGACTTCGCCCCCGCGGCCAACCTTTCCGACGCCACGCACCACGGGGAAGACACGCTGGGCTGGGGATTGCCATCCGGAGCCATCCCCCCATGGCGACCGGCCGACGTACGCTTCAACGACAAGCACCGCGTCTCCGCCCCCGCGGGCACCTTCGCCGCCAACTCCTGGGGCCTGCACGACATGCACGGCAACGTCGCCGAATGGACCCGGTCAAGCTACCGCCCGTACCCGTACGACGCGGCCGACGGTCGCAACGAGCCCGAAGCCACGGCCAAGCGAGTCGTCCGCGGCGGTTCCTGGTACGACCGTCCCAAGCGGGCCCGCAGCGCTTCGCGCTTGGCCTACGCCGCCGATCAGGTCGTGTTTGATGTTGGTTTTCGCGTAGTCTGCGCGGTGGATGGGGAACGGGTGGCGAAGCGGGAAGAATAGACCGTTCGATCCGGCTCCCGTGCTCGCCGACGTCCCGTTGGCCTGAAACGCGTTGGGAGGACAGAGGCCCACGATGGCAGACCCCATCCAAACCGAGATCACTCACCACATCCGTGGGGGCATCTCGGTTCGTCTTCTCTACACTCCTGCTGCTCCCCCGTTTGTTCCCGACGATGACGACTCGTAGGAGTGAAAAAGGACAGACGGGGCGAGAATGCCGGTTGCTTTCCGCCGGGGCGGCGTGGAAGCGTCGCAGCCTTGCGTTCCCACGCTCGCGAGCGTGGGAACGAGAACCCGGCGGGTGCCTGGGACCGTGTTAGCCCGGATTATTCATGGGTTTGTAGCTAGACTCGTGGGCGGGCAGCGCGCAGTTCGACGACGAATTCGGCGCCGCCGAGATCGGATGGCTCGACGTGGATGGTTCCGCCGGAGGCGTCGATCATCGCTTTGACCAGGGCCAATCCCAACCCGGTGCCGGGCCGGCCGGAACTCACGGCCGCCGCCGCCCGGAAGAAGGGCTCGAAGATCCGGTCGCGGTCTTCCTCGCCCACCCCGATCCCGGAATCGGCGACCGAGAGGCAGACGGTTTTCTCCGCCGTGGGTTCGGTCAGACGCAGCCGAACGTGACCTTGCCCTGAGGTGTATTTCAACGCGTTGTGCAACAGCGCGGAAATCGCCTCGTGCAAGCCCGCCTCGTGACCGCAAACGTGGACCGGTGCGGCGCCGATCTGGGAAGTGAGTGAAACGCCGGCCTCAGACGCCTCTTGGCCGTAGTGAACGACCGCGCGGCGGGCCACCGCGGCGAGATCGGTCACATCGGCCGTCGGTCCGCTGCTCCGGGCCGCGGCGGCGACGGTGAGCATCCGCTCGATCGATTCGATGGCCTGATCGCACCGAAAATCGGCCCGGGTGAGCAATTCGCGCTGCTTCTCGGTCAGCGGACCGGCGAAATCCCCCAGCAGCATACTCAACGTCATCTTCACCGCGGCAATCGGTGCCTTGAGTTGATGCGCTACCCGGGCGGCAAAGGTCAGCTCGGGCGAATCGGTTAGCTTGGGGCTCATAGGGCCTAGGGCTTATGGTTGCCGGACGCGTGTTCCAGAGGGAATTGCCTTATCCGTCGCCTCTATTTAGCCGATGGCGGCAAGAGTGTCAATTAGTTCCCACCCCCCGGGTGCGCCAGACTGCTCTTTTCCCGCGCCGGCGAATCGGGTATAGCTCAGGCTTGCCAGTGCCGGTCCTCGTGGGAATTTCCGTCGGGAGAGCTGTTCGTGTCGTCCAGTTGCGCATCTTCTTGCCCCGGATGGGGGATTTCGCTCGGCCCCTATCTGCTGGCTCTCAGTTCGCCGCTGGGGCTGTGGCTGGGTAATCTCACGGAAGAACCGGGCGCGGGCAACGTCCTGGCCACGTTTGCCGTCGCCGGGATGGTGACGCTGGCGGCCGACTGTCTGGCGCGACGGGTGATCGCCGACCGGGTCCTGGCGGCGCTGGCAACGGTCGGGTGGGTCGTTCTGTTTTTCGGTTACGGCCACGTCTTCGCCGTATGCGGTCCGGCGATGCACCTGCAACATCGACACTTTCTCCCCCTGTGGCTGGCCCTTTTCGCGGTGACCGGGGCGTTGCTCTTTTGGCTTCGCCGGAGCCGGTTCCCGCACCGGCTCTGCGTGTTTCTGCAAACGGTTGGGCCCATTCTCCTGGGCACGCAAGTGGCCTGCGCGGTCCCCGTTCTCTGGGCCCAACTGCCCGAGGCCGGCGAAGCGTTTGGTTCTTCGTCCGATCGGGCGGAAGCCGCGCCCGCGACACCAGATCGCGAGGCGCACCCGGACGTGTACTACATCATTCTCGACGGCTACGCTCGGGAGGACGTGCTGCGGCAACTCTACGGGTTCGACAATCGGCCGTTTCTCGACGCCCTGACGGAGCGGGGGTTCTATGTGGCGGATCGGGCACGGTCGAACTACGCGCAAACCCGGCTCTCGCTGCCCTCGTCGCTGGCCATGGAATATCTGCCTGAGATGCCCGCCGCCGATGCTTATGAATTGCATCACCGCCCCCTGCGCCAGTTGCGCAAACAGGGCCGCGTGGTCGGCCGGTTGCGACAAGCCGGCTATCGCTACCGGTACGTAGGTTCGCAATACTATCCGATCGACAAAGCGGCGGACGAGCAATGTACGTTCAGCGGTCGCGACGGCACGTACCTTCGGGCGTTTGTCTCCACCACGGTGCTGGAAGTGGCGATCAAGGGGCTCAAGTGGTGCGACGACTTCACCAACCCGGCCGACGTGACCGAGTACCAGTTTCGGCATATCGCCCGGCCCAAGGACGATCCGGCTCCGTTGTACACGTTCGCGCATATCGCCTGTCCCCACGAACCGTTCGTTTACGACCGCAACGGGCCGCTGCCGGCGCGGATTCCCGACGACGAAGCCACGCCCGACGATTACATCGAACAGCTCCGTTACCTCAACGATCGCGTGTTGGAACTGATCGATCGGATCGACTCGACCAGCGGCCGCGAGGCGGTGATCTTGCTTCAGGCGGATCACGGCCCCGATTTCCAGGGGATGCCCAGCGAGCCCAACCGGCGGCAGTTCGACGAGCGGATGTCGATCTTCAGTGCCTATCGCTATCCGCCGGAAGCCCGGCGACGTCTCTACCCGTCGATCACGCCGGTTAATAGCTTCCGCGCGCTGTTTTCGGGCCTGTTTGGCGATACGTTGCCCCTGCTGGAAGACCGGTCCTTCTATTCCTCGTACGAGACGCCGTTTCAGTACGTGGAAATGGGCGGTGAATGAGTTGGCTTGCGAGCTTCGCCCGGGCTAGGTAGGATACCCTTCCATGAACGATCACCAACAGCATCCGTCCGGCCCGATCCTATCCGTCACGCGCGAAGCGGGGACCGCCCTGTTCGGGCTTCGCAAGGAACCCTTGTACTGGCTGCTGGCGGCGATGCCGGTGGCTGTGGTGCTTCGTGCGTGTGACGGAGGCTCGTTGTGGATCTTCGTGATCTCGGCCGTGGCCATCATCCCCCTGGCCGGATTGATGGGCCGGGCCACCGAGGCGTTGGCCGAAACGCTCGGCGCCGGCGTCGGCGGGCTGCTCAACGCTACTTTCGGCAACGCGGCCGAGTTGATGATCGCCCTGATCGCGCTCTCCAAGGGCCCCGACATGTACCCCCTGGTCAAGGCATCGATCACCGGCTCGATTATCGGCAATATCCTGCTGGTGCTGGGCCTGGCGATCTTGCTCGGGGGGCTGAAGTACGACCGCCAGACGTTTAACCGCACGGCCGCCGGCATGGGGGCCACTCTGCTCGCCCTGGCTTGCGTCGGTCTGATCATGCCCACGATCTTCTATGAGTTCCTTTCGACCGGAGGACTCAGCGCGGAGGATCTGACGGATATCAACTGGCTCAGCGAGGAAATCGCCGCCGTCCTGATTCTGATCTACGTGTTGAGCCTCGTCTTCTCGCTGAAGACCCACCGGCATCTCTTCTCCGGAACAGAGGCCGAATTGCGGGAAGAGATCGCCGCGACGCTCGCCAAAGGGCCCGCCAAAACGCCCGCCGAGACGGAACATCACGCGGTCGGTTGGAGCCGTCCCGCCGCTGTCGTGCTGCTGCTGGTCGCCACGGCCGGGGTTGCCTGGATGAGCGAATTGCTGGTCTCTTCGGTCGAACACGCGGGAACGGCGATGGGCCTGAACCATGCGTTTATCGGCGTGATCGTCGTGGCGGTGATCGGCAACGCGGCCGAACACTCGACCGCCGTGCTCATGGCGATGAAGAACAAGATGGATCTGGCCTTTCACATCGCCGTGGGCAGCGGCATCCAGATCGCCCTGTTCGTGGCCCCAGTGCTGGTGTTTGCCAGCATGGCCTTCTGCCCGGACCAACCGCTCGATCTCCACTTTTCGGCCCTGGAAATGATCACCATGATTCTGGCCGTCGGCATATTGGCCCTGGTGAGCCTCGACGGCCAGTCGCACTGGATGGAAGGCGTCATGCTGTTGGGCGTGTACTTGATCTTCGCCTTGGCCTTCTTCCACTTACCGCTGGAACCAACCGAAGCGCTCGTTCACTGATCGCAACACGTACTCCGTAACGGTGAGATTGTCGGGTGCCTGGGGTCGAGATGCGAGGAACGAGCAGCGAGCCCCCGGATCGCAACGAACTGGGGGCTCGCCGCGCTCGACCACCAGACACCCGTCAATCCACTTGTTACCGACCACTCGTCCGCCATACCACGGGAGAACTCCGATGACACGACGCACTCGACACACATGGTCCCTTGGCATCCTGGCCGTCTGCACACTGGCAGCCGCTCTTTCCGCCGCCGAGGCACGGGGGCAAGACCGGCCGCCGAACATCATCTTCATCCTCACCGACGATCTGGGTTTCGGCGATCCGGCCTGTTTCGGGCATCCCTATATCAAGACGCCAAATCTCGACCGGCTGGCCAAGCAGGGGACGCGATTTTCGCAGTTTTACACGAACAATCCGGTCTGCTCGCCCAGCCGCACGGCCTTCATGACGGGCCACTATCCGGCTCGGCACCGCGTGCATCAGCATTTCGCCACCCGCGAACAGAACCGCCAGCGTCGCATGCCCGACTGGCTCGATCCCGACGCAACGACCGTGACCGATTGCCTGAAGAAGGCGGGTTACGCCACCGGGCATTTTGGCAAATGGCACCTCTGCGGCGGGACGATTGCAGGTGCCCCCTCGCCCTCGGCTTACGGTATCGACGATCATCGCACGCTAACATCCTCGGGCCCAAGATGGGACGTTTCAAAATATCCCTATTTCCGCGCCCAGTCGACGGGGCTATTCGTCGACGAGACGATTCGTTTCATCCGCGAGAACAAGGATCGGCCATTTTACGTCAATCTCTGGACCCTGGTACCTCATGCCACATTGAAGCCCACGCCCGAGGAATTGGCCGTGTACGAGGGGCTCCAGGTCGACCCCGCGCGATTCAAGGGCCGCATGAGAGCGTATGCCAGCCGAGCAAAAGATCTCGATGCGCAAGCCCAGGTTTATTTCGGCGCCGTAACGGGGATGGACAAAGCTCTGGGGCGACTGCTCGATACGCTGGATGAAATGAAGCTATCCGAAAACACGGTGATCCTGTTCACCAGCGACAACGGGCCGGAGGATTATCACGTCCGCAACGCCGCAAACGCGGGTATGGGTTCGCCGGGTGAGTTTCGCGGCCGTAAGCGGAGTATCTATGAGGGGGGCGTGCGCACTTCATGCATCGTTCGCTGGCCGGGACATGTGCCGGCCGGCCGGGTCGACGATACCTCCGTGCTGACCGGCGTCGACTTTCTGCCCACGGTCTGCCATTTGGCTGGAATCACTCCCCCGGACATTTCGCTCGACGGCGAGGACGTGAGCGATGTCCTGCTGGGTAAGTCCCGGACCGGGCGGAAGCCGATCCATTGGGAATGGCGAGGCGGAGTGGCCGGCGATCCGGCATACCGTCCCCCGGGGCTGGCGGTGCGCGACGGGAAGTGGAAGCTGCTGATCAACCCCGACGGCACGGGCGTCGAACTGTACGACATCCCCGCCGACCCGGCCGAGAATCGCAATCTGGCCGCCGAGCAACCCGAGGTCGTCCGGCAATTGTCGGAGCGGTTATTGGCGTGGAAGAGGACGCTGCCGGAGTCGTAGCAGCATCAGTGCCATGGTGACAAGCAGCGCGACGGCCAATGTCGCCAGGAGGATGAGCACCAATCGCAGGCGGCCGGCTTGCCGATTGAGGGTCTCGTCCAACGAGAGCAGTGTACCAACCGCGGCGTCTCGACCGGCGATTGCATCGAGGCTTCGACCGTGGTCGGCGCGCGTTTCTTTCAAGCGGGTAAGTTGTGACCGGAGGTCCGTTACTTCGCGGCTCAGTCTGGCAAAACGGTCCCCCGTTTCCGTCGCCCGCTCGTTTGCCCCAGCAACCATCCTCAAGACCTCGGCGAGTTGTGCAGGTACCGGGCCATCGAGCCCTGACTCGTCGGTTAGCGTTTGCGTTTCCCCGGCCGCCGCCAGCAAGGGGGCGATTTCCTCGTGCCCAGCCAGCAACACCAGTTGGCAGGCAAACCGGTCCGAGTGGCCTTGCTGGTCGGAAACGGCAAGCCGCAGATTCACGGCCAAGGGCAGTTCTTCCGTCTCCTTGCCGAAGATCGATCGGTAGACCGCTTGGGACGCGGCAAGTTGAGCGCGGGCGCCGTCGGTGTCCTTTTCCCCCAGCAAGGTTTCCAGTTGCGAGCGGCCGAACTTCCAGACGGCAGCCGTATCAACCTCCAGGCGGCCGGTCGCCGGGTCCAAGGCCAGTCCGGGGAGTTTGCTCAACAACTCGAATGTCGTTGCGCCTTGGCCACCCGTTGTTCGAAACTGCAGGGTGACGGTGTCACCGACGTTCGCTTCGAGCCGGTCCTGCTTGGGGATAAACCGCAGAGGTTGCGGCAGTTGATCGAGCCACTCGGGAGTAAGCGGCACGACGAACAGCTTGTCCAGGTAGGCGACGACGGCCGTCGTGCCGGCCGAGGTGATGAGCGGGTTTTCGGCGGCATGTCCGGCCAGATGCAGCGGAATCCACAGCGGACGTTCCAGGAGAGTCAACGACCGCGAGGGTGCCCCTTGGACCAAATCGCGCAATTCCAATGCAAGTTCGGCGATCGATTGCCCACGACCCGGGTTACGCTTTGAGGCCTGGCGGACCGACAAGACCAGCGGAAAGTCTTGCGACAGGAACGACTCAGCCGAGGTCCAATTGGCGATCCTGTCGCTGTTGGAGTACAAACCTTCCGATTCCACCTGGCGGCTCCAGAGCTTCGGGCACGCCCGCCCCGAACTATGACGCGAAGACGCGAGCAACGGATCGCCGACCGCGGGGATCCCGGGACAACGAAACAGCATTTGCGGTGTGAACGTCTCGCAATCCAGCACGATCCCGGAAAAGTACATTCCTTCGTTTAACCGGCTTGCCAAAGCGATCTCGTTCGGATTCCAGGTCGCAACGGGAGCACTTTCGCGCATCAAGCTCTCGGCAGCACCACCGACTCTCTCCAAGGTGCTCTCGTCGAAAACGGCAATGCCACTGGCGGTCTCGACGGCCAGGCGATCGGTGGCCGGGGTAGCCAGCGTGCGGATCTCGTCGGGAAGCTCGCCGCGCCCGCCGGTCGAGAGGTCGTCGAGACTCCAGGCGTAAAAGACGGCGCTGCCCAGCGGGGCGACATAGACGGCGCGGCTGGTCACGTGGAAAGCACCCAGCGGTTTCCGCAGCGTTCGCCGCGCCGCCACGCGGCTCTCTTGCAGATCAACCAGCAGCAGCTCCTTGTCGGTGATGGGGCGTTGGCCTGGTGGTCGGACGGTCAGCGCCGCCCATCGGCCTTCGCGGCTCACGACCATCCGGCGGACCAGTGCCCCCAACTCGATGGTCGGCCATTCGACGCGGATATCCAGCTCGAGTTCGTCTTTGCACTCCGGCGCAGTGGCCGTAAGCTTCACTCTCCGAATGCCCACGTCGGCGGCCGTCGGTTTCCAGACCAGGTTCTTTTCGTCGTCGATAGTGATCTCGTTGAGGTCCGAGACGACCTGGAACTCCGTTCTCGGCAACAACGAGGGATTGTTCAGCACAAGGGGAATCTTCAGCGTCTGGCCGAACGTGACGGAGACTTCGCCGGGAACTTGTAGCACCAGCCGCGGTTTGGCCGGCAAGTTCAAGGAGGCCATGTCTACTAGGCAAGCCTGCTCGAATCGTGCGCAAAAGACTCGACGGCGCTCGGCGTCGAATTGGAGTGTCCGGGTGTCCCGAGACCTGAAGCCGGAAGGGTCATCGCCCTCCCCGGACTCGAGCGGCAACGATACCTCAGTCAGCCGTTGGCCGGTGCCGAGTGTCTCGAAGACCAGTCGAGTCGAGTAGGATCTGTAGAAGTCGACGCTGACCACGAGGTCCAGTTCAGGATGGATCGCCCCCGGCAAGCCCGAAAAACGGCGAATCCCGTGGAAATCGAGCAGATTGGTGGCCTTCGGGCCCGAAGGCAACAGGTTCAGCGGGGCCAATTCCCCATTCACAAGCCAGTACCGGCCGCACGGATCCGCGACCAACGAACCGAACGTGTCGTGGTAGTAAATCTGGCCAACGAAAGTGGCCTTCTCCTCGTCGACCTTCATCAGGGCCAGTCCGGTTGGGCTGGGTTCGCCCTCGACCAGCAGATGCCGACCATCGGCCGACATGGTGGCGAGGCGCGGATCTCGCACCTCCCAGAAGTCGCAAGAAACTCGATTCCGCAGCCGGCGATTGACAATGTCCACCTGAAGCATCTGTGAGAAGCCGGAGGCCGTGTCACAGAAGGCGTAGACCAGCGGGATGTCCGCCTTGGAGCAACACAGGCCGATGGGGTTCCTGCTGCCCAGTGCGATCTGCCCCTCGACCTCGTTGCTTTCGAGATTGACGACGCACAGTGCGCTACTCCCTTCCGCGACGCTCACAACCAGTCGGCGGCCCTTAATCACCATCTGGCGCGGCTTCTGGCCGACCTTCCATCGCCGCACCTCCTCGCCCGTTTCGGAGCTGAACTCGACCACCTCGTCCCGCTTTCCCAACGAGGCGAAGACCCGGCCGCTGGACTCGTCGAGCAGCCAATCGGACACCTCCTCGCCGGCGCGGATGACGACCGCTTCCTTACCGGAACTCTGACTCGCCGCAACGTCCGATAGGGCGACCGCCGCCAACAATCCCCAGCACGGACCGAACCATCTTGCAGGTGCCATGGAAGCCTCCAGAAAACCGAGTTCTTGTACGGGCGATGGATTGAAGGTCACCGTCGATCGATCGGACCGGGTCGTCGGAGCCGGAAGAACACGATCCCCGCCATGACCACCAGCACGGCCAGCAGTACGATCAGTACGATCATCATCGCTTGCAGATATCTGTCCTGCCGACGGGATGCCTCCTCCAGGGTCGCGATCTGGTCGGCCGTGCTTTCGATGCTCCGACCGGCGCCAGCGGCGGTCTCTTCCAACTGGTCCAACTCGGTGTTGAGTTGTTTCGCGTCCTTCTCCAATTCGGCCAGGCCGCGCTCCATGGCGTCGGTTTGCTCGCTGAGCCGATTGGCGAGTCGGACGGATTCAGCGAACTGGGCGAACGGTTGTCCGCCGCCGCCAAACAGCCGAGTTGGTTGACGCTCCGGCCTGGGGCGGTTGGCCTGTTCTCGCTCCTCTGCCATGTCGGCGATCACCCGTTCGATCTCATCGCTGGGGCCCAACATGACCAGTTCGCATGCAAGATGAGCCTGTTGGTCCTTCTCATCGGTCACTGCGAGATGTACGTGGACGGCCACGGGAAACTGCTCCGTCGCCTCGCCGAAGATCGACCGGTAGCCTGCCCGGGCCTCGTCGAGGATGCGGCGGTCCGGGGGTACTCGCCGCTCCTTCCATCGCGACTTCAGTTGGCTCTTGGCAAACTCCCAGGTGGCCGTCGTGTCGACGGTTAGTTTTCCGGAATCCTCGTCCAGCGCCAACCCGGGAAGATCGGCCAGCATCTCGAACGTCTTTTTACCCTCACCACCGGTCGCCTCCAACGCCATCGAGACCTGCTCGCCGACCGTCGTTTTCAACGGTTCCTGCTTGGGAAGGAATCGCAACGGCCGGGCCACGTCGGCCAACTGCTCCTCGGGAACGCGTGTCACAAGGAGCCTGTCCAGATAGGCCACCGCAATGGTCTCATTGCCGACGCCCAGCATCGGAGTGCCGGTGTCCGAATCGTCCTCGTGGGAGTTCTGCTGCTCGCGTTTCCACAATCGCACCGACTTATGCAAACCACCCGCGGTCAATTCTCGAAACTCGAGCGTTAAGTCGATGATCGGCATTTCGCCGTGCGGATTGTCCTCGCGCGATTTGCGCACGCGGACGGCCACCGGGAATCGCCGCAGCACGCCCGCGGAAGTCGACTTCCAGCTCGCGACCCAGTCGTCGGCGGCGAGGATCCCGTCGTGATACACGTGCCGGCCCCAGGGGCCGGGAGCCTTGGGGGTCGCCTGGTCATCGTTCGACCGGGATACGTTGACGTAGACCCCCGGAATTCCCTCGCAACGATACAAGAACTGGGGCCGGAGATCCACCGGATCGAGCACCAGACCGGCGAAGTACACACCATCGTCAAGCGGAACCACCAGGTCGGCTTCACTGAAGGAATCCTCACCGGAAAACGAGTAACGACTGAACGAGGTGTTCGCGGCGTCGAGCCCCGCAACGTCGACCTTCTCCAACGTTTCCTCATCGTAAACGGCGATTTCTTTGCTGCGATCGTGGCGATTGGCGTGATTGACCATGCCGACGATCAGGCGATTGGGGGCCAAAGTGCCGAACCCGCCAACCGGATGATTGAGTTGTACGCGTTGCACGGGCGACAGGTCGTCGAGCTTCAAAACCTCGAAGAAAGGGCTCTCATGCTCGGCCAGATAGACGGCTCGGTCGGTGAGGTGCATGGAGACGAACTTCCCCCCGAGGTCGTGGCGAGCGAGAATCCGGAGATCTTTCAGGTCGACCAGCAGCAGTTCGGCGGTGGAGTGGTCGAAGTTGTCCTGGTCCGGGGCACGTACGGCCACCAGCGCCCGGTGGCCCGCCCGGTCCACGACCAACTGCTGGGCAATCGCCCCCAAGTCGACCGTCGGCATGACGATGCGGAACTCCAACTCGACTTCGTCCTTACTTTCACCCGCGGTGGCCGTGATCTTCACCTGGTGAAGCCCGACGTCGGCGGCGGTGGGCGTCCAGACCAGAGTCCCTTCCTCATCAACGGCAACGCCCTGGAGTTCCGAGTCGAGGGCATATTTCGTCACCGGCAGCAACGCCGGATTGGTCGGTTGCAGCGGAATGCGGATCGGCTGGCCGATTCGTCCAGAGACGAACGAAGGCGCCTGCAAAAGTAGCAGCGGTTCGCTGGGTAAGTCCAATTGCGACATGTCGAGCACGTGGGCATGATTCCCAAGACCGAAGAGAACCCGGTTGCGCCGGGCGTCAAACTGCAGCGTGGAAGAAAAGGCGTAGCTCCAGGCCTTGTATTTCTCATTCTCCGCCGTCGGCAGCGGCACGCTGATCGGCGGGCTCGCCTTGCTGAAGGTCTCGAAGATCAGGGCCGGTTGGAAATCGGGCTGGTAGGTCTCCACCGGGTCGACGCCCGTGTGAACGACCAGATCGAGAGTCGGGTGGATGGCTACGGGCGATCCGCCAAAATCACGGATTCCCGTGAGGCTCGTCCAGTTGGGTTCGCCATGAACTAAGTTGGGGGGGAGCAGTGTTTTACCGATCACCCAGAAACGCGAGGCAGGACCGGCCGCGACAGGGCCGAAGGGATTGCGGCGACTGAACTTACTCTGCAACGTCCCTTTCGTCTCGTCGACCTCCAGTAGCTGTACCACGTTTTCGCCCTGGGTGACCAGATAGCGTCCGTCAGCCGACATGGCGGCGCAGAACGGCTCCATCACCACCCAACGGTCGCAGGGAACGCGATTCTGTATGCGGCGGCCGACAATATCCGCCTGAACAATCCGCGCGGATCCGGGGGCCGTGTCGCAGAAGACGTAGACCGACGGGTTGTCGGCCTTGGAGCAACACAGGCCAGCGGGGTTCTTGCCGCCCAGGGCGATCTGCCCTTCGATCTCGTTGCTCTGGAGATTGATGACGCATAGCAAGCCGAGCCCTACTTCATCGGCGCTAACGACCAGTCGGTGCCCCTTGATCACTATTTGACGCGGCCTCTGGGCGACCCTCCATCGGCGTACTTCCTTGCCGCTTTCGGGGCTGAACTCGACCACGTCATCGTTGCCTCGCACCGCCGCGAAGATCCGGCCACTCGACTCGTCGAGCAGCCAATCCGAGACGTCGGCCTCCTCGGCAATGTTGACGAATTGCTCGCCGCGGCTCTCGGATGCCGACAGGTTGCCGGCAACCGTGACCGCCAACAAGCCAATAACGAGACCGATCTGTCCCGCGTCCCTCATGTCATTTTTCTCCTGAGAGTACCCAGTGCAAGGGCCCAGCGACCTTCGGTGGCTTTTCGGCGCCGGCTGCACGCCACGTTACCGTGGCAATACTTCACGCCCGGCGGGCCAATTACCCCCGGATAGCGTAAGCCGAAAGTGGCCGTCGTGTCAATCGTTGCCCCCGGGGTAGTCTCCGGCGGCCTGGTGCTGTGCCAGAGCGGCGCAGAGCACGGCACTCGCGTTGGCGGGGGAGTGCCGGTGGAGATCGTCGTCATCCGCCGACCCACGGGATGCTACCCGTGGGCGTAGAGGTCTCGATTCGACGTGACAAGAGTGCCACCGCCGGACATCAAGTCTAGTCCCTAGCCCCTAGTCCCCAGTCCCCAGTCCCTACAGCCTCTCCCGCTTTCTTTCCGGGTTCAACTCCGGCCCCACTTTGCGGCGTTTGTAGGTGACGGTGTAGGTGACGAAGCGTTTTTCGCCGGGGGTCATGTCGAGGAAATACTTGACGTGGTTCTGGTCGACCCGTTCGACGCGGCCGTCGAGCTGGTGCAGATCGACGTAGGCGCCCGGTTCGTTGGAGTTCCAATCGGCCGGTTTTCCTTCGCTACCCCAGAGGACCACGTCGGCGTCGAAGCGGCGTTCGAGTTCCACCTTCACGTCGACCGGTTTTCCCGAGATGATTTCCTCTTCATAGGTGACCGTCTCGTCGTAGTCGATCAGGTCGTAGAGCATGACAAACTCGTCGTCGACGCGCCGCTTGTACTGCCGGGCGACGACGCCCGTGATCTGCCGGTCTTTGATTCGCCGGGCGACCGTGATGTCGGCGTCGGAGCCGACGTTCACCTCGACCCGATCGCCGATGGGCACGTACTTGGTCGTCGTGCCGCCGACGTAGGCGAGGTCTTTGTTCTTGTACTCGGAGAACAGGCGCACCGAGCCATCGGGCAGCGGCGACAGGCCCAGGTTCTCCATCGCCGAGAGGTCTTTCTCGTCGCCGGCGGAGTCGAGCAATTTGACGTTCTTGAAGCGGTAGAACTTCGTGAATTGCGCCCCGCCGTCGCGGTCGGTCAGTTTGTAGACGCACTCTAGCGGCACGTCGGCCACTTGCATCGAGATCAGACGTTTCGGTTCCTTGTCCTTGATATCCTCGCGACCCTCGATGGCAAAGAGGAAGTACTCGGAGAGTCCCTCCTTGACGACCTCCTTGGGCTTTTCCGGCTGGCGTGTCACCGGCATGTCGCCCGGGACGGCGCCGCCGTACGGGTCGTCTGCTTTCTTCAGAGCCTTGGAGAATCTCTCGCGCATGACGGTGCGCTCTTCTTCGGACCGGCGGCTGTAAGATTCGTAGCCGGGTGCCGGTCGCGTGGCCAGCGCGGCGATCTTCTCCACCAGATTGATGGTGCCCACGACCATCCGTGTTTGGGCATTGTCGTAGAGTTCGCCGGAGTTGTTGGTGACGCGAACGTAGCCGGTCAGTCGCATCTTTGTCTCGTCTTCATTGGCGATGCCCACGTAATCGGCCGACCAGGTGATACCGCTGGTGAAGTAGCGGATTTCGACCGGCAGCTTACCGGCCATGGTGCTTCGGATGTTCCATTGCAGGGCGTCGTTTCGGCCGCTGGGAAACGTGGTGTCGATCAGATCGACCTTGTCGACGTGGTCGAGAATGCGGAAATCGATACTCGTGGGATCGATCAGCGTATTGGCCCAGGTGAACTGGATGCGATTGATGCCCGGCTTCACGGTCAGCAATCGGTGCTCGCGGACCATGGTGATGTCTTCGGAATTGTAGATCGTAAGCTGCACACCCTCGCGGCGAGGGATGGTCACCAGATCGACGTCGGCCATGGCTTGAGTGGCCAGCGCGGTAAGCAGGAGGGCGATGCAGAGCGGTTTCGTCTTCATGTTTCTTCCTTACGCTGGCCCGGATTATTCTGGTAACCCGAAGCGTAAGCGAGGGGACTCGTTGGTCGTTCCTCGCTTACGCTTCGGG
>CAYUIQ010000183.1:0-18271 GCA_964444795.1 uncultured Planctomycetaceae bacterium | reverse complement strand
CACCCATCACCACCGAGAGCACGGCGGCGAAGATCAAGCCATCGCGTCCCTCACCCTCGGTCTTGAAGATCCACCGCCACCCGGTGAGGGAATACCCGACCAGCGCCCAGGAGATCGGCGCCCAGAGAAAGACCCTGTTCTGTGTATCCTGATCGGAGATCTGGCTGAAGAGAAGCGAATTGACCAGCGGCAAGGTGGCGGCGTAACACATCGAATAGCAGAGCATCACCCAGAACAGCGGCATGAACGTGCGCTTGGTGGCGGCAACGAACAACAACACCGCGCCGATCAGGTGTGCCACGCCGAGGATCCACTTCGTGGCAAACCAACCATCGGCAAGCTGCCCGGCCACCAGCGGCGCAATGATGCAGGCCAGCGGCAAAGTGGCGTAGATCCAGCCGGTCTGCTTGCCGGTCATCTTCAACGGCCCCAATAGCCGGGCGGCCAAGACCGGAGCCCACGCGCCCCAAATGGCAAACTCCAAAAACATCACCACGCTGACGGGGATGTAGACTTCGAGATCCATGATCCTGTTTCGCTCCACGTTAGGGGATTACTGTGTCGCTGGTTATTGTGCGGAAAACCGGCCCGGCTCGTCACGCCGCCGCGGCAGCCACATTATCGGGCCATCATACCCAGGAACTATTGCCGATGCAACTCGACGGAGGCCCGTCGTACGGTATATTCGGTCACTCCTCCTTCGCAACCTTCCGAAACAACGCGTTCTCTTCCTCCCGATACGCGGTGCCGTCGGCGTTGAAAATGTCGTGCTGCCAGTTGTCCGGAATCGGATCGCCCGGCTTGGAACTCCAGTGCATGCAGGTTTGTGTCCGGCCGGCGACCAGCCCCCAGATGAACCAACCGACCTGCTCTTCTTCGAGCACCGGGAGAATGCCGGCCACCGTGTTGCCCCCTCGGCGCAGCAGCCATTCGGTGCAGAGAACCGGCCGGCCGTGCGTCTTGTGCTGCCCGATCGTGTTGCTCATTGCTTCCGGCGAGCCGTAGCAGTGAAACGAGATCACGTCGGCCAGATCGTGGGCGTGCCAGCAGGTGGTCAACGGTTGAGAGGGACCGGCCCGACGTGCCCAGGCAAACGCCGCTTCGATCAACGGGCGGTTTTCCGATCGGGCCTCGTTGTAAAGGTCCCACGCCAGGACGCGCCGGTCGTCGCCGTACGTACACACCAGATCCGTCACGTACTCGCGCAGCTTGGGCCACGCCCGGCGGTCGGCCACGCGGCGGCGTCCGGGGCTGGGGGTCCAGAAGGGCGCATACTCACCCGGCTTGGGATCGCCTTGCGGGCCCAAGTACGGCTCGTGCCTGGCCGGATAGCCGAACGCACAGTCGTCGAACAACACCCACATCGTCCGGATTCCGCGCGAATCGGCGATCCGGAGGAATTCCTCCATACGCTGCTTCAACCCGTCGGGATCGTTTTCCCAGACCAGATACTGCACGAACACCCGCAGGCTGTTGAAACCGACCGACTTGGCCCACGCCAGTTCCTCGTCGATGGTTTTCGGGTCGAAGGTTTCCTTCTGCCACATCTCGGTCGTGTTGGTGGCCGATCGGGGGAGGTAATTACAGCCGCGAATCGGCCCGGCCTGCTTGTACCACTTGCCGGCTTGTTCCTCCGACCAGCGATCGGTACGACGGGGCATCTTGAACTCTCGGTGGAAGCGGCGAATGAACTCGATCTCTTTCGGATCGTACGGCGCGCCGTCGGGGTGGAGCAGATCGTGGAACCAGACCTTCGGCTCGGGGGCGTCGCGCTTGGAGCCCCAAGGATAGTGCGTCTGAATGCGCCCTTTGACCAATCCCCACATGTACCAGCCGATGCCGTGCTCGGCCATGGGCAGAACGATCGCGTCGAACCGGGGGTTGAACGTCCGCGCGATGCACTCGGTGCAGAGGGCCGGCCGCTCGGCGGTTCGCGCGGCCAGTCCTTTCGCATTGGGCGTGTGGTAGTCGTGAAACGTGGCCACGTCCCAGAGATCCGACGCCTGCCAGCAGGCGCTGAGCGGTTGCGTCGGATTCGCACTTCGCGCCCAACCGAACGCCGCCTCGATCAGCGGCCGGCTTTCCCCTTTCGCCTCGTTGAACAGATCCCAAAGGATCACTCGCTTGTCCCCGGCGAAATGCCCCACGACATGGGTTACGTATTTCTCCAGCGCCGGCCAATTCTCCCGGGCTTTGCGGCTTTTGCCCGGGCTGGCGGTCCACTGGCTATTGTGCAACCCCGGCACCGGGTCCGGCTGCTTGCCCAACTTCGGTTCCTGGATCCAACAGTCGTCGAAGAGGATGAACATCACCGAAATGCCGTGTCGATCGGCGATTTCCAGGAATCGGTCCATACGCTCGATCAGACCCTCGGGATCCGGCTGGTAGACGATATACTGCACAAACACGCGGACGCTGTTCATGCCGCACTTCCCGGCCCAGCCGAGTTCCTCGTCGATTGTCTTCGGGTCGAACGTCTCCTTCTGCCACATCTCGGTGCTGTTGACGGCCGTTCGCGGCAGGTAGTTGCAGCCCGCCACGGGCCCGACTCCGCGATACCACTTCCACGCCTTCTCGACCGGCCATCGCGATGCGCGCAGCCGGGCAAGCGCCTGCGGATCGATCCGCACCGCCGGCTTCTCCTTGGGGTCCAATACCAGCCCGAGGTCGATATACTGGCCGCCGCTGGTCTGATGAACATGCACGGCCACGACGTTACGGCCGGGCTTCAGCGATGCCTTGAGTTCCGCGGTCACGTCGTACGCGGTTCTCCGCACGTTGAACCCCGTGACGGAGAAGACCCGCTTGCCGTTGACGTACATTTCGACGTCCTCGTCGTGGCGGACCCGCACCGCGGCCGTCTGAAACTCGACCGGGCCGGTCACCTCGATCGTCTTGCGCAGCCAGATATCGGACGTCGTCCAGGGCGTGCCGATGGTCTCCGCCGGCGTGACCTGATCGACCACGCCGAACCCGGCCTTCCCCTCGGTCCACGCGCCGTCGTCGAAGTCCGGACTGAGCCATGCATCGGCCGGTTTGTCGGTCGTGTATCGCCACGTGGCCGTCGCCTCGGGCGCGTTGCCGATCAACACCCGCGGCTCGGCGGCCCTTGTCAAACCTGTGTCGAGGACCAGTGCCATCGCCAAAGTTGAAAACCAGAGGATGGATCGTCTCGTCATCAGTTTGTGCATCGCGGATCTCCCGTCATTCGTGCAAAGCAAGCGGCCGACGCCCCATTATGGCGACAACCGCCGTCGAAGGCAAACGTGAGGTTCCCTCAGCCCCCGGCTTTGCCGGGGGGCGAACCCCTTGAGAACTTTCCCCACCCCGCAGACCCCCGGCGTCTCTCCCAAAGGGAGAGGGGAAACGCTAAGATAATGGGTCCACACAAAACACCCGTGCATCAGGAGGGACTTCCCGTGAGTAACCGAATGCGTTCGACGACCGTTTTCTGCCTTGTTACTTTCCTATGGATACTCACCCCAGCGACGCAAGCCGGCGAGCTTTCCGTCGCGGATTTCAAGCTCGACGGCCCCCTGGGATCCAACAACTCGGTGGTGACCAAGGTGGCGAAGAATCACTTCAAGATCGCCCTGGGCGACCAACCGGGGGTTGCGCATCAGGCGGCCTTCGTCAATTTCATCATTACCGGCAACGCCCGCGGCAACCCATTGCGACTGGACGTCGATCCCGGCGCGGGACGCAACGGTTCGTATCGCGAGTATTTTCACTCCTGGTCGTACGACGGCAAGCATTGGAATCCGATCCGCTGGCAAGGCAGGGGGTTCACTTTCCCCGAGTTCACCGAAGAAGTCGTCTATTTCGGCAATCAGGTGCCGATGTCGTACGAGAACCTCGTCGAGTTGATCGAGCAGTGGAAGAAGAGCCCGTGGGTGACCGTGAAAGTCGTCGGGAAATCGTTCGAGGGCCGTAATCTGTATCGCTTGGAAATAACCGATCCCAAGAGTCCTCACCCGAGAGAAGACCGTTGGGTCCACTACGCCGCCAATCAGCACGGCGGCGAAGGCAACGCGCAGTGGCGAATCGCCGGCATGATCGACTGGGCCCTGAGCGCCGAAGCGAGCGACTTCCGCCGGCGGAGTCTCTGCCATTTCGTGCCGATGATGAGTCCCGACTCGCCCAGCCACGGCTGGATGCGGGCCAACGCCGAAGGAACCGACATGAACCGCAGCTACCTCTCAACCGGGGCAGACTCGAAAGCCCAGACCACCGAGCCGTATTGGTGGCAGAAGGATTTTGAGAAGATTATGGCCTCGACGAGCCCGGTGACCGATATCTGGTCCTGCCACACTTGGGGCGGCATGGTCGATATCCTCTACAATGAAGGCCCCGAGATCGGCGAAACGATCGGCCCGGTGTCGGAGTTCGGCGCGATTCTCGATCGGCTGGACCGCGACGACCTGGTCAATCCCCTGTGCGGCAAAGAGGGCGGCGCACGCACGAAGTGGAGCACCGGCCCGCACGATCAGTTCGGCATCACCGCCTTTCTCTGCGAGGGATCGGGCGGGATCGAAACCAAGGCGAAGAACAAGCAGTCCGGAGCGGTCATCATGCGGGCGCTGGCGGAATACTACCGGGGTACGCGTAAGTGAGCAGGCCGCTACGGGGCCACTGGCGTCTCGCCAGTGCATCTTCGGCTCGAAGCTTGCATCTTACACAACCAGAACAAGCCCCAACGGCAATCGACTCCGCTCTCCGGGAGGCCGAGATGACCAAAGACGTGCCCCCCGGCAAAGCCAGGGGCTGAGGGGCACTCCCGGTTGCGATCCGCCGTTATCGTCCGCGTTGCCGGGCGAACAGGCCCAGTCCCAACAGCGCCAGCGCGGCCAGCACGAAGCTGCCCGGCTCGGGCACGGCACCGGCGGGAGTCGGCACGACGGACAGGAACGTGTCGCCGAAACGGATCTCATCCCAACGGATCAGATCGCCACCCCGCGGCCACCATGCGTCGAATTCACCTTGCCATCCCAGCGAAGGATTCGAGTTACGCGCTAGCAGGACGTGATCCCTGTCCAAGAAGGCGGCGTTCTCGGCTTCATCAGTCCCCGGGACGGGATCCACCCAGGTCGACCAGTACTCCGGGTCGCCCAGGCCGTCGCCCAATTCGATCTTGCCCACGTACAGATGGACCTCGTCGTCTTGGTCGGCCCGCAGCAGTGTGCCCGTGTTGACATCGCCGTGGCCAACGATCTCCGAGCCACCCTGCCAGGAGCCTGTGTCGGCGCTGGAGGCCAGATAGCTGTAGTAGAGCGTGCCCTGATCGAGCAGCCCGCTTCCGCTCTTGAACGCTTCAAAGGGGCCGCCTGCGTTCAGGTTGAGTCGGGCCAGCAAGCCGCCGTTGACTCCTTGCTGCTCGACGTGCTGGTCGCCGCTGGTCAACAGTTCCTGGCCGTCCTTCTCGTAAGTGAATCCGCCGGGTACGATGGCGACGGTTGCGCCACTGGCGTTGTCGGTTGTCCATCTAGTACTTGTGGTGCTAAAGCCCCTTCCCCGGTAGTCTTGGACCAGCAGATTGCCCTCGGCGTAGCCGTCAACACCGTCGTACAAGAGATCCGTTGGGGGCGGCGGTTCGACCACAGTCCCGCCCACGGCATCGGCAAAAGTCGTGGCCAGACGAAACTCGTCGAACATCCCCTGGGCATTGACGCTGACGCCACCCCAACGGAGGATGGCGCGATCCATCGACCGGTCCGAGTTGTTGTCGACAAAGTCGGGCGTATTGACGTTGGGGTCGGGCGTGCCTTGAGAGAGATCCCAATTCATCCAGACGGCCAGGTCGTCACCGCCGGCCTTATAGTCGACCTTGGCCACGAAGAACGTATGAGGGTCCGTGGTCGAGTCGAGGTTCGTGTTCCGGGTGGCGCTGTTGACGGTCCAGAAGCTGGTCGTCTCCGATCTGCCCACGGTGATCGCATCCGTGCCGCCGTTGCGCGTGCCAAGGCCCAGCCAGGGCCATCTTCCATCCGGGCTCGTTTCGCTTTTGCGAGCCAGGAACGACATCCATACCGTGGTGTCGTCGGCGCCGATTTTACCGTTGCCGTCCAGCAGGCCGGCCGTGGCGGCGGCGCTGCCCGGCGTGAGGTCGAAAACGCGTTCGTACTGCTGATTCGCGCTACTGCCGGGGTCGCGGAAAAAGCGGTTCCCCACGGCCGGCAGGCCCGGGTAGTCCCAGCCCGGTGTGCCGATGGCGTTGCCACCGGTCGCACCGCCGGTCCACGCGGCGGCAAAGCCGACACCGCCGTCGAGCGTTGCCGCGCTGGTCGTGTAGTCGAAGCTTTCCTGGGCGATCAGCGTCGCCTTGGCCCCCGGGGCCATTGCCGCGAGCAGTCCCACCGTCAGCAGGATCACCGTCGTTGTCGATCGAAAATTCATGGCTTTCGCCTCCTTCGAAGAAGAATAGTTGTTATCGTCCGCGACGCCGAACGAACAGGCCCAGCCCGAACAGCCCCAGCGCGGCCAGGGCGAAGGTGCTCGGCTCGGGAACTGCCTCAACGACCGTGAGGTCAGTCGTCCCGTCGCTCAGAGTCAAGCCGGTAATCGTCGCCGCCTGGGAAAGTGCCGGCAACAGCAGCGTGGCTGCTACCGCCATCGCGGCGGAGACAGCAAACCATCGTGTGCGAAAGAAGATTTTCATGACGCCGTCCTCCAAGCTGTTATGGCACAAAGCGGTCGCCGATTACACACTGCGGATGCATCGGCGCAAGCTTCCTCATCCGGGGAAATCCGTGGGGTCCCCCGCAAATAGGAAAGTGTCCTGGTCATCCGCTTTGGTGTTTGCATCCACACCTCCTTTCGAGACTAAGCGGAGCACACCGTGGACACAACAGATAATATGAATTATCATGGGATTATCTTTGTGTTAGGGTACCCCCCCGTGGCGAAACCGTGTGATCATCATGCAGCCGAAGTCGGGAAAACGCGTCCGAATGATCGACGTCGCCAAGCGGGCTAAATGTTCGCAAGCGGCGGTGTCTCACGCACTTTCGGGTGCCGGAGTGGGGCAAATCCGCGTTCGACCGGCGCGTATCGCCGAGATTCGCCGCATCGCCGCCGAAATGGGGTATCAGCCGAACCAGGCGGCCCGCCAACTCACCGGCAGACGTAGCCACATCATCGGCGTCGTTGTCGATACGCTCCTGACGGCAACTCACGCGCGGATCCTCGCTTGGATTCAACACTTCG
Source organism: uncultured Planctomycetaceae bacterium (assembly GCA_964444795.1). Classification (GTDB taxonomy): domain Bacteria; phylum Planctomycetota; class Planctomycetia; order Pirellulales; family Thermoguttaceae; genus JABMRP01. The sequence goes on along the minus strand of CAYUIQ010000183.1, from coordinate 11,068 downwards.
CCCATCGACTCGGCTTGCACGTGTTGGTGACGCAAACCGACAACGACTCCAGCCGCGTGCAACAGGCCGTTGACGAATACACCGGCCGAGGCGTGGAGGGGTTGATCTACGTCGCCTATTTGAACGACGTCCATTGGTCCGACGCGGCCGATGTCTTGGCAACGTGTCCCAATCTGGTCTCCGTTCTGGGCCGGCCGCTGATCGCCGGGAGCCGTTACGTTGACGTCGACGTTGCCGACGGCGCCTGGCAGTCGGTCATGCATCTGGTGCGGCGTGGACGGCGGAACATTGTCCTTCTGCTGGACGATTTGGTGACATCGTGGAACCGAAGCCGTCGGGACGGCTTTTTCCAAGCCCACCGCCACCTCGGTCTCGACGTCGACGAGGAACATGTTTGCGTGGTCGCCGATCCTATCGACTGGAGCCTGCCGGAACCCGACGCACGCATCGATCGGGTCATTTCCGACTTGGTCGACGGCCGCGGCGCCGACGCCGTTCTCACGGACGATACGATGGCGGGACTGCTGACTCAGGGGTTGGCGCGTCGCGGCATACGCGTGCCGGAAGACGTGGCCCTGGTGGGCCACGGAAACGACGTGATGGTCCATTTCACCTATCCGCGCCTGACCACGATGGACATCCGAATCCGCCAGGTAATGGAACGCGCCACGAATACGCTGGCTGCGTCGATCGAAGGCTTCGACACCGCCGACGTCGGCTCCGAGGTGATCCGGCCGGAGCTGCTTGTGCGCGAATCGACGTAACGCGCGCGTGTGACGATTCCCAATGATGGCGCGGTATGCTGTCCGGTTTGAGTCACCTGCTACGGTGTTCACCAAGCGTTCGACACGCCCTTCGCCCCTCTCGGGAGGGAGTGGGGCTCAAGGTGGTTTGGAGCCGAGTGACACCGGGCCAAGGAGTGAGTAGACTATCTGACGCGCGCGTCGCCCGGTAGAGAGAGGGGGGGCATCGGGCGGAAGGCAAGCCCCTGCACGGAATACCTGCTACACAGAAGCGAGGAGCCCCAATGATGAAACCCCGATTGCATCGGCGTATTGCCGACCGAACGTTGATCCGCGTTGGCTTGCTGTCGGTGGCGGCCGTGCTGCTGCTTGTTCCGGTGGCGGCCGCGGCCGAACTGGCCGAGGAGTTGAAGAGCGTCGACTGCCGAATCGTCTACGAGACGTATCAAGACGACAACTGGGAACTATTCCTTTGCCATGCCGACGGGTCCGATCCCGTGAATCTGACCCGCACGCCCGAGGTGGATGAACTCTATCCGCATGTCTCGCCCGACGGTACGAAGGTCTGTTTCGTCGTCGACTCGGGCGAAGGGTTGGCGAAGCAGCGCGACGTCTATTGGATGAACATGGACGGGACGGGACGCACGCGGGTGGCCGAGAACGCTCGACAGCCGTGCTGGAAATCGGATTCGTCGGCCATTGCGTATCTCGTGGCGGAGTCGGAGAAGTTTTCCTATTTCGACTTCGCCACGAAAGGGATTTTCGTTTACGATCTGGCAACAGGCCGTACGCGGCAGCACCCGAACAAGGAAATCCGCCATCTCTATAATCTCTGCTGGACGCCCGACGGGCAGTGGTTCCTGGCCACGGTTCACGCGGGAATGGGTTTCAAGCACGCCATCCTGGCCATCGAAGCCGACGGACCCCGGGTGGTCAACCTGAACATCCCCGGCTGCCGCCCCGACGTGAGCCCCGACGGCAAGAAGGTGGCCTGGGGACCGAGCGATTGGGCGCTGCGGATCGGCGATCTCGACTTCTCGGGCACCCAGCCCAAGGTTGTCAACATCCGCGACGTGGTCACCAGCAAGAAGCCGACGAAAATCTACCACATCGACTTCTCACCCGACGGTAAGTACGTCACCTACAGCACGGGCCCGACGGTTAAACGGCTGGGCATGGTCGCCGAGATCGTGGGCGTCCGCGCCGACGGCTGGAATATCCGCGTGGCCGACGCGACGGCGACTAATCGCTCGATTGCCATCACGACCGACGGCAAGTGCAACAAGGAACCCGACTGGGTGCCAGCGGAGAAGAAGCCGTGAACGGGCGACTGCCGATCGTGGCGATGCTTCTGCTGGCCGGCTGCACTCGGGTCGACGAGTCGTCGCCGGTTGCCGGGGAACGGCCGGAGATCATTACCACCGCGGGCGGAATCGAGATGGTGCGGATACCGGCCGGACAGTTTACGATGGGCAATGAAAACGACATAGATTCCAAACCTGTTCACGAGGTTTCCGTGGATGCATTCTACATGGATGAGCATGAGGTGACACAGGAAGTCTATGAGAGACTCATGGAAGAGAATCCATCGAGAATACTGGGCGAAAAAGATCCTGTGGACCAGATGACCTGGCTTAAAGCCATCATGTTTTGCAATGCACGATCCAAAGCAGAAGGGCTTGAACCCTGCTATGACATGGAGAAAAGAACATGTGACTTCGAGGCCGACGGTTACCGCCTTCCAACAGAAGCCGAATGGGAATATGCCTGCCGGGCTGGAAAAGACTGGGACTACTATTTCGGTCGGGATGCGGGCAAACTCAATGCAAACGGCTGGTTCAAGAATAATTCAAACGGCACACATCACCCCGTGAAAATGAAGGCACCTAACGCGTTCGGTCTTTACGATATGGCCGGCAATTGCCAGGAATGGTGTAACGACTGGTACAAGGTTGATTATTACAGAGATCGTCCCGAGGCAAATCCCAAAGGGCCCGATACCGGCGAGAAGAAGGCACTCCGAGGTGGGTCCTGGAAGCATTCGGCCGAAAGCTGTTCAAGCTGGATCCGCGGTTGTGACTACCCGGGATTCACGGACGCATGCATACCGCTGGATAATACAGGCTTCCGCTGCGTAAGAAGAATCAAGTAATCTCGCAAGAACAAACAGGAAAAAGAGATGCTGGAATATGCAAGGAGTTACTGGAAAGGTGTCATCACACGGCGAGCGCACCATACAGGGCATCTGACCGTAATTATTGCAGGCCTTCTCATTGCACACGCCAACACCTTTGCCGCCGCCGGAAGCGAGTGGCGCGCTTTGGCTAAGGAAGAACTGCCGACCTCAATAACTGCCGATCTCGCGGTAGGCAACAAGACCACGATAGCCGCATTCAACTCGAAGCAAGGCTCGATCACTGTTTATACAACCGGCAGCGAACCGGTTCGGCAAAGGTCAGTCGTTACAGCAACTTCAGCGGGCGAAGATGTTACCCTTACAACCAAATCAACAAGCGACCAGGGACTCACGGTCACCCTGAGCAGCAACAGCGGTGGAGCTCTGCTTGACGTTTCTTTTCTTCCCGGCGGCAATATCATGGCCTTCAAGCCGGGCAAGACAAAGACTCTGCACATTCACGACACGGACATTCGCTATGGAATCGTACCGTCGTTAATAGGTGTTGACCTCGTATATGATCCGGCAAGATACGAGCAGGAGAAAGAGCTGCACATACCATCAATGAACATGTTTGTCGGTTTGGCGGACGGCAACGACGCCATGATGGTGGGGGTATGGGGCAAGGGAAATCAGGCAGTCAAACTGGGATTAGACAACAGCGACGGCGAAAGACTGATCAGCGATTTCTCGATCGACATGGATGAACAGAAGTTCTATCTGGCCTATATCGAGCATCAGAATATATGGCATGCCGAAAAGCTCAAGGACACGTACCTTGAAACAGACACGGAAATCGATTGGCAACGCCCGTTTGACGCCAGATGGATAGGCCGGATCTACCTCAAGGGCATGGGCGCCAGTTACCCATTCCATGCACAGACTGAACGCCGGAAGATATCGGGACGTTATGTCGGCGGATGGTTTATTTGGCCGTTCTGGTTTGACGGCGACAAGACCATGCTGCACTTCGAGAAGCAATTTCCGCCGATGGGCGAGGCGCTGATCTACTATCTGGACGATGACGGAAAGGGAGACGAGTCGTCGCCAATCGGTATCATGGAACAGGCGCTGGGATCGGATCGGGCCACGGCGATATTGGATCGCAAAGGCGTACCGCCGGCCCAACTGCTTGCGCATGGACATGCCGTTTGTGCGATGTTGTATATCACACTTGGTGTACGCGTCCCATATTATGATGATACTTTTGTTGTTGACAGTACCCTGTCGTATTATGATGACATCGTCACCTTTATCGATCTGATTCGGCAGCGAATATATGTCTTTCTGGCATACGCCGAAGAAATGAAGACATTCTTAAACGAACAGGAGCAGGCCCATCCAGGCTTTACGGAGTCCGTGAAACCACTGCACGAAATCCTGCTACAAATGGAGGGTCACGGGAATCAAATACCCGGAGAGTCACTAGACCAAGTAAGGGAATGGACGAAGCAGCTTAAGAAGATTCGAGAAACAACCCCGTTGGACAGCAAGACGTTCAAACATTTTGACCAGAACTGCCGTCGTGTGGCAGGGAGACAGGATGGTCTGGCAATGAGATTATCCTGGGATGCTACAAGGATTATGGAACAATCGGCGGAGTTTGCCGTTAAGTCTCCGGAACATTGTAAACTGGCTGAACAAATAATAGCCAAGACCAGGAAGGTCTTAAGGAACGGAACATGGTGGGAGCCTACCCGTATATATTGGCCGCCAAGGGTTGCCGCCCCGTGTATGCCGGAGAAAGAGGGCGGAACCGTTTCACGCTAAAGGAAGGTGACAGCATCAAGCAGCGAGTTGGAATACTCGTTCATCAAGGGATGTTACCAATGGGAAAGTTGAGAATCGCTACAAATCGCCCGAATTCTCACGAATCCGGCTACCAAACTCCTTCACGGCGTTGCATGACCGGGCGACTGTCGATCGTGGCGATGCTTCTGCTGGCCGGTTGCACTCGGGTCGACGAGTCGTCGCCGGTTGCCCCCCAGCCGCCGGAGATCATCACCACCGCCGGCGGAATCGAGATGGTGCGGATCCCCGCCGGACGGTTCCAAATGGGTAGCGACCACGGCGCGGCCGATCAATCGCCCGTGCATGAAGTGCAGCTCGACGAGTTTCTCATCGACCGCTACGAGACGACGCAGCGCGACTACGTCCGGCTGATGGGCACCAACGGTTCGCTTTTCCAGGGCGACGACAGCCGGCCGGCGGAGATGGTCAGTTGGAATTACGCGGCCATGTATTGCAACGAGCGGTCGCGCGACGAGGGACTCGATCCTTGTTACAACGACGACACTTCGTGCAATTTCGAGGCCAACGGGTATCGGTTGCCCACCGAAGCCGAATGGGAATATGCCTGCCGCGCCGGCGGCGAGGGGCGGTACGGATTTGGCGACGATCCGGGGCTACTTGAGAAACACGCTTGGCTGAAGGACAACAGCGCGAAGACGACCCACCCGGTGGGCACGAAGAAGCCCAATGGCTGGGGTCTTTACGACATGCACGGCAACGTGGCTGAGTGGTGCAACGATGCCTATGCGGGAAATGCGTACGCAAGCCACGCGGCCGCCAATCCGCACGGCCCGGCCGAGGGCGAGAAGTACGTGCTTCGCGGCGGTTCCTGGGCCAGCAGCCGTGAAGCTTGCCAGTCGGCCTATCGGGCGGCCGACACACCGGGGTTCGCCGATGCCTGTTTTCCCCGGCAGACGCTCGGGTTTCGTTGCGTCCGACGCGTGTCGCTCGCCGACGACACGGCCACCGCCGAGACGAAAGCGTCGACCGGCTTCCTCTTCGGCGAAATCTACCTCCAGCACAAGACGGGCGCCGGGCACCCCGAGAAGCCCGAGCGGCTGACGGCCATCGTCGAGCGGCTGAAGAAGAAGGGGCTGCTGGAGAAGATGGCGCCGATCGAACCCGCGACCGCCGAACGGCGATGGCTCACGGCCGTGCATTCGACGGAGCACGTCGATCGGGTGAAGAGCAACTGCGAGCAGGGCGTCGGATTCGTCGACGCGCCCGCATCGAAGCAGTCGTACCAGGTGGCCGTCGAGGCGGTGGGCGGCATCCTCGCCACAATCGACGCGGTGATGGCGGGCAAGATCCGCAACGCGTTTTGCGCCGTTCGTCCGCCCGGCCATCATGCCTGCCGCGAGAAGGCGATGGGGTTTTGCTTGCTGAATAACGTGGCCGTTGCGGCGCGATACATTCAACAGCAGCACAAGTTGAAGAAGGTGCTCATCGTCGACTGGGACGTTCACCACGGCAACGGCACACAAGAACTCTTCTACGACGACCCGACCGTCTTCTACTTCGGCGTCCACCGGTTTCCTTTCTACCCGGGCACGGGCAGCGCGGCGGAAAAGGGCACCAGCCCGGGATTGGGTTTCACGCTCAACGTGCCGCTTCCGGCCGGAGCCGGCGACGAGGATTTCCTGAAAGCGATTAACGAAGTGCTCAAACCGGCCGCTTTGGACTTTCACCCCGATTTCGTCCTCGTCTCCGCCGGGTTCGATGCCCACCGCGACGATCCGCTCGGTGGCATGAAGGTCTCGGCCGACGGTTATGCCCGGATGACGCGCACCGTCGATGCGATCGCCCGGGAGTGTTGCCAGGGGCGGTTGGTCTCGATCCTCGAAGGCGGCTATGGGTTGGACGGGTTGGCGGCCTCGGTCGAAGCGCACGTGGGCGTGTTGATGGCGACGGGAAGATAACGCGATGCTATTTCACACCTGGACGTTCGCGGTCTTCTTTCTGATCTTCTACCCCATCTATCTGGCCCTGAGGAAGACCCGCGCTGGCACGCCGTGGCTATTGGCGGCGTCTTACGCTTTCTACGGGTTTTGGAGTCCGCTCTATCTGCTGTTGATTCTCTGGTCGACCACGGTCGACTACGTTGCGGTGCTCGGCATGTCGCGATCCGGGCGCCGGCGAACGTGGCTTGGCTTGAGCCTTCTGAACAACCTGGGGATGCTCGGATTTTTCAAGTACGGCGCCTTTGTCGTCGAGAACCTCAACGACCTGCTCCTATCGATCGGCTGGCCTTATGCTCTGGTAACGCCCAATGTGTTACTGCCGGTGGGCATTTCGTTCTATGTTTTCCAATCGATGAGCTACACGATCGATTTCTATCGCGGCCGGATCGAGCGAGAGCCGAGCTTTATTCGCTATGCCACGTTCGTCTCGCTTTTCCCGCAGTTGGTGGCCGGGCCGATCGAACGGGCGCGCAATCTGTTACCCCAACTGCGCCGTCCGGCGGAGATCGGCAGCCGCGACGTCGCCGACGGGCTGTCGCTGTTCGTCGTCGGGCTTTTCAAGAAAGTGGCCCTGGCCGATTATCTGGCCCTGTACGTCGATCGTATCTACGACGCGCCGGGCGACGCTCATGCACCGGCCCTGTTGTTGGCCACCTTCGCCTTTGCCTGGCAGATCTACTTCGACTTCAGCGGCTATACCGACATGGCCCGCGGCATCGGACGGATGATGGGAATCCGCCTGATGCTCAACTTCAACAACCCTTATCTGGCCACCGGGTTGGGCGACTTCTGGCGCCGCTGGCATATCAGTCTCTCGACCTGGTTCCGCGATTACGTCTACGTCCCGTTGGGAGGAAATCGCCGGGGAGAGATTCGCACCTACGTCAATATCTGTCTGACGATGATCGTTTCGGGGTTGTGGCACGGGGCGATGTGGAAGTTCGTCGCCTGGGGCACGGTCCACGCGTTGGGCTTCTCGCTTACCCGAGCTTTGGAGCGGTCGGCAACGTACCGCCGACGCGTGCCGGTGTTGATAAAGCAACTGTACACTTTCGCCTTCGTCAGTTTCGCGTGGATTTTCTTCCGGGCCGACAACCTGAGCGACGCGCGGCTGATCGTCACGCGGATTTTCACCTCCGGCTGGGCCGACCCGCGCTGTCCGTTGCTGATGCTGGCGATGGTTCTTTCGGTGTGGGCGTACCAGTTCGCCTATCAGTCGCGTTTTCGAGCCGTCCTTGCGTCATCGCCGGTACGCGTGGGGCTGGTCGTGTTGATGGTGTTTTACATCGCCGTAGCCGGCGGGGCGAGTGATAGGCCGTTTATTTATTTTCGCTTTTGAGTACATTAGTCATGACACAACACGCCCGTTCGACGGACACCGAAACGGCCGCCGCACTGACTTCCAACGAAGTGCGGCTATCGCCCCGGGAGTGGGTTGTTGCCGGGATCCTACTCGCCGGGCTGTTTTGGCTGGTGCCTGGCGTTTGGGATCGCGGTGAGGAATTCGCTCCGCAAGCCGATTACCGGGTTCCGGCCAGTTTGAGCAGCGATTACCGGATGGTCGACCGCTATTTCGATCGAGTGGCCGAGCAGGATAAGACGCTGCTGTTGGGCGATTCGGTCGTGTGGGGGCATTTCGTGGCCAGCGACGAAACGCTCACGCACTATCTCAACGGGGCCGCCGGCGAGGATCGTTTCGCCAACCTGGGCGTCAGCGGCATTCACCCCGCCGCGCTGGCCGGGCTGGTGCAATATTACGGCCGCGACATTTCCGATAGGAACGTCATCCTCCACTGCAACCTCCTGTGGATGAGTTCTCCGCGGAACGACCTTCAGACCGAGAAGGAGGCTCTTTTCAATCACCCCGAGCTGGTCCCGCAGTTCGTCCCGTGGATTCCCTGCTATCGAGCGTCGCTTTCCGAGAGGCTGGGGATCGTCATTCGGCGCCAGGTTCCGCTGTTCGGTTGGGCCGAACATATGCGCGACGCCCATTTCGACGAGACCAGTTTACCCCGGTGGACCGCCAAACACCCCTATGCCAACCCGGCCGGCGCGGTCACTTTCGAGCTTCCCTCGCCCGACGAGCCACCCAGGCCCAAGCCGGACGCCCGGCCGTGGACGGAAAAGGAGGACATGGCCGTCCACGGTCCGCCGTGGGTTCCACTGGCCGAGTCGTTTCAGTGGCGATGTTTCCAGCAGACGGTGGCAACACTCCAGCAGCGCGGCAACCGCGTGTTCGTCGTGGTTGGCCCCTTCAACGAACACATGCTTACCGAGCCCAGCCGCCGCACGTATCGGGCGCTGCGGGCCGACGCGGAAGCATGGCTCCAGGAGCAACGGATCGTCTACCACACCTGTTCGGTGTTACCCAGCCCGTGCTACGCCGACGACAGCCACCCCCTGCCCGACGGTTACGCCCGGATGGCCGAGGAGTTGCTTGGCAGCGAGTCGTTCCGGCAGTTTGTCGGGAGCAGTTCCGGCGAACCGCTCGGTCCGGATTCGTAGCCTGCCCCCGAGGCGTAATGTAAGGAATAACTGCGTGAAACAGCACGTTTCTTGCCGCAATCACTGGAGCGCAAAGTCGCGCCAGAGCGGCGACTTTGCACCACGCCACCCGTTGGAGCTATCCGTTTGGCGGCCGGCTTGCCCCGAACGGGCGCTGCCCAGCGTGGCGCCTTTCCAGAAAAACCAGCGCAAGCCTCCCAAAACCTTGCACGGGACGCGCCGGGGGATGACAATAAGGGCTTGAAATTTCCCGCGCGTGTGCGGGTAAAGGTTGAGAAGACGACGTGCCGAAAAGAGAGCCGGGGCGTTGCCAGATGAAAGCCGGCGGTGAGAGAATCGGTTCGCGCTTGCCCTCGGGGAGGCACGGGCCGCAAACAACCACGGCGACGACACATCTCTCGGCACGAACGAAACCCGATTTTTCCCCATCCCAGAAAGAGGAGATGAAGATGACCGAAAAGAAGAATCCTTCCCGACGCGATTTCTTGAAGAAATCGTCGGTGGTCGCGGCCGGCGCTTCGCTGGTCGGCGGCTTGAGTATCGCGCGCAGTGCGCATGCGGCCGTCGACGGCACGATCAAGGTGGTCCTGCTGGGATCCGGCGGCCGGGGTACGGGCGCAGTCGGAAATTTGATGAACGCCGACAAGAATCTCAAGCTGGTGGCCGTGGCCGACGCCTTCGGGAACCGGGCCACAGGCGCCGTGCGCGGGTTGAAGGGGCGCTACGGCGATCAGGTCGACGTACCGGAGGATCGCATTTTCCTCGGTCTGGATGCCTTCAAGGACGCGCTGGCGGTGGACTGCGATCTGGCCGTGCTGGCCACGCCGCCGGGGTTCCGGCCGATGCAGTTCGAGGCGGCCATCGCGGCCGGCCGCAACGTCTTTATGGAGAAGCCCTGTTGTGTCGACGGGCCCGGTTACCAGACGCTCATGGCGTCCGCTAAACAGGCCGACGAGAAGGGCCTGCTGGTCGGTGTCGGTCTGCAACGGCGTCACGAGCCCAAGTACATCGAGACGGTGAAGCGAATCCAGGACGGCGCCATCGGCGACGTCATGTTCACCCGCGTCTACTGGAACGGCGGCGGCATCTGGAATCGCCGTCGCGAGGAAGGGATGACGGAACTGCAGTACCAAGTTCACAACTGGTACCATTTCCACTGGCTCAGCGGCGACAATATCGCCGAGCAGCATATCCACAACATCGACATCGGCAACTGGTGTAAGGGCGACGACCATCCGATCGAGGCCAACGGCATGGGCGGTTGCACGGCCCGATACCTGGGCGGCAACAAGGGAACCGGCCAGATCTTCGATCACCATTTCGTCGAATTCAAGTACGGCGACGACTCGAGGATGTACAGCCAGTGCCGCCACATGAAAGGCTGCTTCGGCTCGGTCAGCGAGTACGCCCACGGCACCAAGGGCACGGCGAGGCCCAGCGGCCAGATCGAAGGCGAAAACGCCTGGAAGTTTCAGGGCAATAGCCCCGGCGGTCACCAGCAGGAGCAGACCGATCTGGTCGCCACCTTGCGTGCCGGCAAACGCTACAACGAAGCCTACTATGGTGCCAACAGCAGCATGACCTCGGTGCTCGGCTGCATGGCCAACTACTCCGGAAAAGTCGTCAAGTGGGACGATCTGACGACCAAGGGCACCAGCCAGATGATCGAAAACCTGGCCTGGGATGCCGCGCCGCCGTTCGAGAAGAACGCGGACGGCGACTACCCGATTCCGATGCCCGGAATCTACTCCCCGTTCTAACCGACGGGCAAAACTATAGGCCGAAAAGCCACGGGAAGGTCGCCACACGGTGCGGCCTTCCCGTTTTTCGTTTAGCCTTTCTCGAAAAGCTTCGTACGATGGCCCTCCGAGGCCGTCGCCGTGGAGAGAGCT
>CAYUIQ010000182.1:0-18546 GCA_964444795.1 uncultured Planctomycetaceae bacterium | reverse complement strand
AAAGGGGAGTCTTGGGGTCAGGCCGGGATTAGGGATTAAGGCGTGGATCTGATCACCGCCTTAGTCCCTGATTCGGCCTGACCCCAAGACTCACCCTGACCGCGACAGGGTCGCAAGCCGCCAGTAGGGGGGTAAGTCTTATTTAAACGAAAAAAGGGCCTCAAAACCCCATTTCCGCGAGTTCCACAAGACGATCGGTCCAGAACTGGTACGCGTCGAAGCCTGGATTGACGTAATACTTGGGGCCGAGAAAGGCCTGGTGGTGTACGCCCCAGGGGGTCTTCGTCCGGTCCGCGCCCAATCGGTGTTCGATACCCGGATGGCCCGGGTGGGCTTCTTGTGAACTCACGGGAATCCAGGCGTCGTTCGGTTCTCCCAAGCGGCACATGTATTTCCATTGCCGGCAGTCGCCCCGGCCCCACGAAGGGTGACAGCCATGCACGATGGCCGACCAGCTTTGATAATGCACGCCCTCGACGTTGGGTGCGTGGTATTTTGTTCGCATGTACTCTTCCGAGAGCGTGTAAATCGACTCCTTGAAGTCGCCGCGAATCCTCCGCCCGAGCAATCTCAGCGCGCGATCGGCCAACGGCGTGCCCAACGCTTCGCCGGCCAGTCCGGTCAAACTGGCAACGCGGTCTCCCATGCCCAGATTCGAAACCATGTAACGGCTGTCCTGGCAACCCTGCGAGTGGCCAAAGAGGTTCACCTTCATTATTTCGCCCGGATGTCGCTGTCGCCAGACTCGCCCGTACTCCGTTTCGTTCGTAATGCAAAGAATGAATCGTTTCAATTCACGGGCGCGATCCGGCGTCCCGTCGAGTCGTTTCGAGTACACGGCCACGAAAACATCGGCACCCTTGTCGCGAAGATGGGCCATCACGCAGTCGTAATCCGTGCGCCCGGGCCGGTGTCCCCAATGTGGTGCGATCACGACCGGATACTTCGTGGCCGCCGTGCGGTCGGTCGACTGCCGGTCGGTTCTCAGCGATCGCGCGTTGCCGTTACGCTCGCAGAGGCCGCCCTTGTTGCGAGCATCCGCCGCTCGCTGATTGCCGATGGCCAACGCGAGCACGATGGCCACGAAGACCCAATGCTTTGAACTCATGACTCGCCTCCCGAGACTCCCCGTTGAGCCGCGCATGGTTTCACCCGCCGCGAAAATGGGAAAGCTGGTCCAATGAGTCAGTATAGAGATTCAGAGGAGGGTTTTCCATGCGGGAGAAACATGACGCGATACGACCACGGCCGGCGGTTTCAGAACGCGGCCATCAACCCCCCTCGGGGAGTGGTTTCTCGAAAAAAGGGCGGAAAACCCCGAGCGTCTCTCGGCAAAGCGGGGCCGGGGCTGGTAAGATTCAGGTTGGCGAATTTCGGTAAGTCGTAACAAGAATCGAGCGACATGGGTCTTGCGGCCGATAGTGAACACTGGTATACTTGTGCTGTTGTTCACCGGTTAAGGTGTCTGGTTCCGCGTGAGCCGGCTGCCGCGACCGATTGGTTCCCACGCCGAAAGGACCGCCCCATGGTCACCGCCACGAAAACCAAACCGAAAGCTACCATGGCCAAGAAAACAACGCAAACGGGCAAGAAGGGCGCGGCGAAGAAGAGCAGTGCCGACGCGGTGCTTCAGGAGAATCCAGGCCTGAAGAACACGGTTGCCCAGATCGAGAAACAGTTTGGCGACGGGGCGATCATGGCCCTGGGCAGCGACCATTCGGCCCGTATCGCCGGAATCTCCACGGGCAGCCTCTCGCTGGACTTGGCCTTGGGAGGCCAGGGCATCCCTCGCGGCCGGGTCGTGGAAGTCTTCGGCCCGGAATCCAGCGGAAAGACCACGCTGGCCCTGCATGTGGTGGCCCAGGCCCAAAAAGCCGACGGCATTGCCGCCTTCATCGACGCCGAACACGCCCTGGACCCCAGTTGGGCGAAGAAGCTCGGCGTGGAACTGGAGACCCTGCTGGTTAGCCAGCCGGGCAGCGGTGAAGAGGCGATGCGCATCACCGAGATGCTGATCAAATCCAACGCCGTGGACGTGATCGTCGTCGACTCGGTGGCCGCCCTGGTTCCTCAGAAGGAGCTGGAAGGCGAAATCGGCGATTCGCACGTCGGGCTCCAGGCACGCCTGATGAGCCAGTCGATGCGCAAACTGACCGGGGCGATTTCCAAGAGCAAGACCTCGGTGATCTTCATCAACCAGATTCGGGAGAAGATCGGCGTGATGTTTGGCAGCCCCGAGACCACGCCCGGCGGTCGCGCCTTGAAGTTCTATAGCTCCTGCCGGATCGACGTGCGGCGGATCGGCCAGATCAAGGACGGCGACGCCGTAGTCGGCCAGCGGGTGCGCGGAAAAGTGGTAAAGAACAAGGTGGCCCCCCCGTTCCGCGTCGGCGAATTCGACATGATGCACGCCGACGGCATCAGCTACGAGGGCGACGTCTTGGATATGGCGATGGAACATAAGCTGATCACGCGCACCGGGGCCTGGTTCCGTTATGGAGAGACCCAATTGGGCCAGGGACGGGAAAAAGTCCGCCAGTACCTCAAAGAAACGCCCGAATTGGTCGAAAAACTAAAAGTGGAAGTGTTTGCCGCGGCCGAATTGCTTGGCAAATAGATAAACCCTTGGGCGCAACTACCATGCCGCAGTCCAGCCTCCAGCGGAGAACGACGCCTCGAAGCGGCCTGGCGGCCATGGTTGTCGTCGCGGTTGTTGTCCTGCTGTGGCTTGGTGCGCTGGTCTATCGTGGGTGGGGGCAGGACGATTCGCCGCCGCCGGCGCCCCCGGTGCTGGCGCCCACGGCGCTGGAAAACGTGCTAGTCGGCGTGATCGACCGTTGTGAGGAGTCGGTCGTGGCCATCGCCCGGGTTCGCGTGCAACGCCCCGGCGAGGGGTTCGCCCGGGAGTTTCGCCCGGATCCGTTCGGGCGGCGGAGGATCTCGACCGCAGCGGCCAATCCGACCGATCCGGATTTCATTCCCAACCAGTTCGCGACCGGCGTGGTCGTCGATCGTCGGGGACTGATTCTGACCGCCGCGCACGTCCTGGCCGACGACAGTGAATACTACATCACCACGCACGACCGAAAGGTGTACACCGCCGAGGTGAAGGCGGCCGACCCGCGGAGCGATCTGGCGATTTTGAGCGTAAAGGCCGACGACCTGATTCCCATCGCCTTGGGCGACGGAGGCCATGTGCGCAAAGGGCAGATCGTCATCGCCCTGGGCAATCCTTACGCCATTGCCCGGGACGGGCAGGCCAGCGCGAGTTGGGGGCTGGTGGCCAACGTGGCGCGCAAGGCACCACCGGTGCTCGATGAATTCGAACCGACGGGCCGGAGTACATTGCACCATTTCGGCACGTTGATCCAAACCGACGCCAAATTGAACCTGGGGACCAGCGGCGGGCCGCTGCTGAATCTCCAGGGCAAGATGATCGGTCTGACCACCTCCACCGCCGCAACGGCCGGCTACGAAACACCGGCCGGTTTCGCCATGCCCGTCGACACGACCTTCCGCCGGGTGCTGGATACACTGAAAGAGGGCCGCGAGGTCGAGTACGGTTTCCTCGGCATCCAGCCGGCGAACTTGACGATCAAAGAGCGGCTGGCCGGATTGCGGGGTATGCGCATCCGGCGCGTCGTGCCCGGCACGCCAGCCGACCGGTACAACCTGATGGAAGACGATTTGGTGACGGCCGTCGACGGAGTACCCATCTTCGATGCCGACGACCTAATGCTTCAAGTCGGGCGCATGCCGGTGGAGGCCGTTCCTCGCATCAGCTTCATTCGCGACGATCGCCCGCGCGAGATCGACGTGCCGCTGGCCAAGTACCCCCATCGCAGCCGTCCGATCGTGACCAGCCGGCGGCCACCGTGGCGGGGAATGCGAATCGACTACTCCACGGCCCTGTTCAACGCCGATGGCGGCGTCTTGGGCGGCGGCCGCGTGTTCGACGGCGGGGTATTGGTCACGGAGGTCGAGCCGGGTACCCCCGCCTGGGAGGCCGGACTGCGCCGTGGAATGATGATCAGCCAGGTCGGCAGTACCAAGATCGGTTCTCCCGGCGATTTCCGCGCGGCCGTGTCGGGAAGAGCCGGTACTTTGCCGGTGCATTTGGTCGACGAAGAGGAAGGAGCCGCCGTCCGCGCCGTCGGACCGGAAGCGTAGGTCGGAGTCTCATGCTTCCCGCCGAAACACCGTCAACGCGGCGAGGTGAATTCGGCGAACTTCGTCTTGGCGTGCTCCAGTAGATCGGCGTAATCGGTGGTCTCGATCTCTTCGCCCAGCAGTTCCACGTCCAGATAGCCGTCGTATCCGGCCTCCAGCAGCGCCGCCACAATCTCCTGGATCGGGACCACGCCTTCGCCCAAGAGGCAACGGCTCTGCTCGCCCTCGGGTGGGTGCCTGGCGTCGCCGAGTTGGACGAGTGCCAAGCGGTCGACGAGCTGCGCGGCTCTGGCCACGATGTCCGGGTCGTTGCCCAGGTGATAGGTATCGAGGACTATTCGAACGTACGGGCTGGCCAGGGTGTCGCAGATTTCCAGCGCGTCGTCGATGGAGGTCAGAAACGTACACTCCTCGGCACACCCGGGATGCATGGGTTCCAGTGCCAAGACGACTTGGTGCTCTTCGGCCAAGGGCAGGAGTTCTTTGAGCGCCTCGCGAATGAGGCGGCGAGCATGGCTATGGGTGTGGCCAGCCCGCGCTCCGCTGCAGACGATCAGGCTGTCGGCACTGAGGTGTCCGGCGGTGCGAACGGCCTCGGCCGCGTCCTCGACGCTCTCCCGAAAGCTGCGGCCGTCGCTGCCGGTGAACCCTCCGGCCCAGAACAGGTGTGCCGCCTTCAGGCCGTGTTGGGTCAACAGATCCCGGGCTTTGACCTCACCGAAATCGGACAATTTGTGACGCCAGATACCGATGGCCGAAATTCCAGCGGCCGCGTAGTTCACCACGTCTTCCTCGAAGGACCAGCGATAGGTGGTCACTTCATTCATTGACAAGCTCGCCATCGACCCCTCCCTTGTTGCAGAAGAGACCCCTCAATATGTGAGGATTCCGGCCAAATCCCCATCAAGAGCGACAGTATGGGAGATAATCAGTCCCGTGTAAAGCCGACTGCGTTGCACCCGCTTGACCAGGGGAAGCGTCACCTGATCGACCTGGGTGAGCACCCCCGAGTTCCCATGACCGTTCGACTGGCCTTGACCCAAGGCGTCAGCCGGGCGACACTACCGCCGCAATGCGTATGCTCACTCGATACATTCTGCTGGAGCTGACTAAGACCTTCTTGCTTGCGCTGACCGGGCTGACGGTCATGATGCTGGTCGTCGGCGTCGTCCGCGAGGCCGTACAGCAGAGCCTCCCGCTGGCTCAGATCCTCTGGCTCCTGCCGTATATCTTGCCCGATGCGCTGCGTATCGCGGTGCCGGCCACGTTGCTCCTGGCCACGACGGTGGTCTATGGACGGATGTCCGGCTCCAACGAGATCGTCGCGGCCAAAGCGATGGGGATTTCCCCCGTGGCGCTGCTTTGGCCCATCTACACGCTGGCCTTCGTCCTCAGCCTGGTCACCGTTTGGCTCAACGACGTGGCCGTTTCTTGGGGTCGCAACGGGGCGCAACGTGTTGTCATCGAAGCGGTTGAGGAGATCGCCTACGGCATGCTCCGCACTCAGAGGGCGTATAGCTCGCCCCGGTTTTCGATCAATGTCAAGCGGGTCGACGGGCGGAAACTTGTCCGTCCGATCGTTACCGTGGCCGCTCGGGGAAATGTCCCCACGGTGACGATCACCGCCGCTGAAGCCGAACTCCGCTCCGATCGCCAAGAAAATGTCCTGAAAGTCCTTCTCCGCGATGGCACGATCGAGGTGGGCGACCATGGTGCGTACCGATTTTCGGGCGTTCACGAGGAAGCTATCCCCCTGGATGACGCCAGCCGCGCGAAGCGGACCGCCAACCTGCCCTCATGGACGGCGCTTCGCGAGATCGACGAGCAGGTAGTCCAGCAGAAATCGACCATCGAGAACTACGAACAGGAACTGGCCGCTCGGGCTGCCTACCAGATGCTCACCGGCGACTTCGACGCGCTGGCTGCTCCACGGTGGGAACTGTATCATCAAAGACTTCAGAACGCGCGGGGTCATTTTCATCGTCTGAAGACCGAACCCCACCGCCGATGGTCGGCCGGTTTTAGCTGCCTCTGCTTCGTCTGGGTGGGCGCGCCGCTGGCAATCTGGCTCCGCAACCGTGACTTCCTGACCAGCTTCTTCCTCTGCTTCCTACCGATTCTGATCGTCTACTATCCCCTGCTGGCGTACGGGGTCGACGGCGCCAAGAGCGGGACCATTTGGCCCGAATCGGTATGGGCCGGCAATCTACTCTTGCTGGTTGCCGGATGCTTTCTGCTGAAGAAGGTCATTCGCTACTGAACCAGCGTTTCCCTGCCCCCGGGCACGGCCGCTAGCCGGTTGTGGTGCGACCCGAGCGCGGTTGTCGGCGAATCTTCCGCGGGCGTTGCTTCGAGGGCTTCTTCCGTCGCGGTGGCTTGTCGGCGGCCGGCTCCTCGGTAGTGGCTGGGGTTGCCGACGACACGGCTGTGCTGAGATCCCAGGCGGTCAGCCAACGCGTCTGGCGGCGCACCAGACCGAACTCTTCGCCGAGCCGCTGCTCCATGTCCGGAAGGTGGCCGGCGCCGTAGAAAATGGCCACTTTCTTCTTACCACCGTCGATTTGCTTCCGAAGCGTCTCCAAGGCGACCTTGTTGCGCTCGGTAATGATCGTCGTGCCGTCGAAGGCCCCCATCGTGCCTTCCATGTCGCCGAACTGCTTGGCCAAAACGCGTTTCAGCGCCAGAGCTCGATTCTTGTCGAACAGCGCCAACAGCAACTCGGCGTCGGTCGACTGGCCGGAGCTCCGGCTCTGCTGCGCGATCGAATGTCCCATCGCCCGAAACATCATCGTCCACATGCTCTCGCCCTTTTTCTTCATCGAGCGGGCCATCTGATCGGGTGTCATGTCGGCGTGGACGAAATTCTTCTTGCCGTAGTCGATCCCGTCGAGCTGGTATTCCAGTTCCAGCACGTCGGTCATGAATCGCTGGATCGCGCTGATCGGACTACCCCCTCCACCGCCTCGGGGAATCGGGGCTCCGCGGGCGGCAACCATCTCGAACAGCACCACGTCGTATTTCTCGAACTCGCGATTGAGTTGCCGGTAGTAACTCTTCTCGCCGATGTGAATGGCTCCGATCAGATCGACCGTGGGACCCGATTGCCGAGAGTTCTTCGGTCCGCATTGCACGATCGCCGTCTCCAGCGCGATCGGATCGCCTGCTTCACTGGAGGTGATGCGTAGCACTTCGTCGGTTGGATTCTCCGGCTTGTCGCCGTCCTTCTTCCGATCCGCCGCCACGGCAATACCGCTCGACACGGCAACCAAAACAACAAGCCGGAGCCAATGTCTGACACACGCCATGGAAACACCCTCCTGAAAGCAAACCTGCCCCCCGGGCAAGGCCTAACGTGTCAACGCACAGACTAGAGTATACGCTGCCCGTGACGGCGAATACAGGGGCGCCGACCCGCAATGCCCAGACGTGCAAGAATGTCGGGAGAAAGCGGAGGTCGCGGCTTTGGATACCTTTTCTGGGGGGTAGGTGGTCTGGATAATTCAGGAAAGATGCGTTGAGAGTGGGATCTGGGAATGAAAGGGTATTGACAGTGTCGGTGACCCCAATCAAGATAAATTAAGGAATCTAAAGAAGATAGATAGCGACACTCGCTCGCCAAAATTGTGGCACATATTCGAGTTTTCGTAGACAATAGGTTTGACGCGTCTAGACAATTTGATTCGGATGGAAGGATAATCAAGGGATTAAACGCCGTGTTCTTGGTAGTACCGCGCTGACGGTTTTTGCTGTGCGCGTGGATTGGCGTAGCGACATGGTTTGCAGCGGCGACCCAGCCGCGGTTTACGGTATCGCGCCACCGAGATATCTGCCGTAGGATCCCACCGCAGGGAGCGGGCGTTACGAACCAGTCCGTGGGGCATGTGTTCCCACAATTGGGATCGGCCTACCCCTCTTCCCGTTGAACGACTTTTACCCACAGACCGCCCGTTCGTAGCGGACGGACACCTCGGAAAAGAGCAGCATGAGTCACCCGACCGGGGTCCAACACGACGTCGTGATCCAGTGTGCCGCATCACCGGCCTTTGCCGAGTGGCTTGCGCAGGCGGGCGGTTCGCTGATCATGTCGACGTATCAGGCCGGCAAGGTGGCCATCATCGGATGGGACGGGCGGCAGACCACCCTGCTGATGCGGCAATTCGATAAACCGCTCGGTCTCGTGGCCGACGCCTCGCGTATCGTCTTGGCCACCCGTCATGAGTTGTGGATACTGGCCAACACGCCGGTTCTGGCACACGATTACCGGGAAGATCAACCGGGACGCTACGACGCCCTGTATCTTCCCCGGGTGACCTACCACACGGGTGATCTGAACACCCACGACGTCGCCATTGCCGGCGACGACATTGTGCTGGTCAACACGCGTTTTTCTTGCTTGGCCCGGTTGAGCCGGGATTTCAGCTTCGAGCCCCTTTGGAAGCCGAAGTTTGTCACCGACGTGGTGCCCGAAGACCGCTGCCATCTCAACGGGCTGGCCATGCGCGACGGGCGCCCGGCGTTTGTCACGGCGCTGGGTACCAGCGACACGGCTGGCGGATGGCGGGAGAAGAAGGCCGGCGGCGGAGTGCTGATCGAGGTGGAGTCGAACGAGATCGTGTGCGGCGGTTTGTCGATGCCCCACTCTCCCCGATGGCACGACGGCAAGCTGTGGCTGCTCAACTCGGGCCAGGGCGCCTTGATGGTGGTCGATCCGGCCACGGGCGAGTCGACCGAGGTATGCCGCCTGCCGGGCTACTTGCGGGGGCTCTGTTTTGTCGGGCCTTACGCTCTGGTCGGGCTTTGCAAGATTCGCGAACAACACATATTTGGCGGTCTGCCCGTTGCTGAGCGCTACGACGCGCTGCATTGCGGGGTGGCCGTGATCGATCTACGCACCGGGGCGCGGATCGCCATGTTTCAGTACACCCAGGGGTGTGAAGAGCTTTACGACGTGCAATTCGTTCCCGGCGTGTACCGTCCGATGATCGTCAATTTCGATCGGCCGGAGGCACGCCAGGCGATGAGCAATCCCGAGTCCTCTTTCTGGCTGCGGGCCAGTTCAGAAATTTCAGAGGGATCGGGCACTCGTGACGGGGGCGGCGTCCATGCCGCCGCGTCACTTTCGGCCGGTGGGCCAGCCGGCGAACTACCAACCATGGGCAACTCCATTCCGGATTCCGGAACCCAACGCTGAGGGAATGAGAAGATGTCGCGATTTCGATTGCCGAACTTCCAAGATATTACGTCCCGATTTGCTCGACTTTGCCATTCCGGCAACAAATCGAAACCGGCCGCCGGCGCGGGCAAACCTCGCCGCCTGGTGATCGATCCGCTGGAGGAGCGCCAGTTGCTGGCGGTGTCCACCCCGGCCCAGGTTGCCGACGTGGCGGTCAACGAAGGCATGGGATCGGACCAATTCACGATCGCCGGCCAGTCGATCGGAGTGGACAACGACGGCGATTTCGTCGTCGTTTGGACCCGCTACGACGAGTTGGTCGACGAGTTGGGCAACCCGTACATCGACGCCGATACCGGCCTCGAACTGACCGACGCGAATATCTACGCGCGCTACTTCACCGACGAAGTGCAGCGGATCACGTTGCCCGAGAATGTCCTGGCGGATAACGACGACGATCCCACCACCGTGGGCACGATCTCGATCAACTACGGCGGCACGGAATTGCAGACCGTCTCGTTCTCCCAAACGACCCCGCCGGCATACGATTTCGCGGGCCTCATTACGGGCACGTACGCCTTAGTATTTGACATCGATGGGAACGGGATCATCGGCGTCAACGAGACGACCGCTCCGATCGCCTTCACGGATCCGGCAGGGTTCTTCGCCGCCGCCGATCCGGCCTTGATGGATGCCAACGCCCTGGCCATGCAAGACGCCCTGCGGGCGATCTCGGGAGCGCCGGGCAACGAGGCCCTGGCGGACGTCGTCGTCACGCCGCTGGCCGCCTACGACTACCAGATCGAGTTCGTCGGCCAGGAGGGGATCGACCAGCCGGAGTTGTTCTCCAATCCTGACGAGATGAACTTAGGCGAGATCGATTCGCAGCTTTCCGCGTTGAGCTTGGACCAGGCGACCATCAACGCCGCCGGCCTGAGTATCGTAACCGGCTCGTTTACCGACGCCGACACGCTGGCCACATACACCGTAATGGTCGACTGGGGTGACGGAACCCAGAGCAACGCGACGGTCAATCAAGTAACCCGCACGTTCAGCGCGTTCCATAACTACACCGACGGCGCCGACGACCACGACGTCGACGTAACGCTCTCCGATGATTTGGGGTTTGGCGACTCGGCCTCGATGACGGTGAACATCAGCAAGGTCGATCCGCTTCTCACCTCGGTGGTCGTGGACCGGGTGGGCGTGGCGGCAAACGACGTGATCACGGTAACCGGTACGTTTATCGGTACGGGCGACACCGTGCGGGTCAACTGGGGTGATTTTTCCGCGAGCAACGCGACAGTCGATCTGGTGAACGGTACGTTTACCGCGACCCATCAATACTTCTGGGGCGCCACCCGCGATATCGATGTGACGTTGTCCGACGGCGCGATTACGATCACGGCGTCGACGTCGGTGACCGCAAGCACCTTTGGTACCGCCGCGTTCCTCCCGGCGGTCATGGTCACGACGACGCGAAATCCGGCGGACATTGCCGACATTCCGATTGTGCCCGGCAGTCCGACGGAGACCGAGGAAGCAATTCGCGAGGCGTTTTTGGTGGCCACGGGTCAGGAATTCGTGATCGGCCCGAGTGTGATCCCGTTTCCCATGTTCGAGCCGGTTGATCGCTATGCGGGCTTGCCGCGGGTCCAAGTCGATTCCGTTCCCACCCCCGAAGATCCGAACGGCGAGCGAACCTTCGACATCCGGTTCGTTCTGGAATCGGGCAAGATCGACCACCCGGAACTGGTCATTACGGCCGTCGACGACACGGGAGCGCCGATCGACGTGGGGGCCGACCCGGTCCGCACGCTGAAGCAGACGAGCGATGAATTCCGCGTCAACGCCGAAGAACCGAACAACCCCTTCACGCAATCGCCCGACAAATACAACCAGACCATGCCGGCGGTGGCCATGGACGCCGACGGCGATTTCATTATCACCTGGCAGAGCGAGGTTCCCAACAAGTACTCGTCGGCCGGGCAGGTGATTGAGTCGAGCGTCACCGATATTTTCGCGCAGCGATTTTCGCCCACCGGCCACGTGACCGAGGATGCGGACATTACGTTCCGGACCGACGTCGACCTGGACGGCGTCGCCGACATCATTCATGGCGTCAAGCCGCTAGGTAACGAGTTCCGCGTGAACACGTTTACGGCCAACGCCCAATTCACGCCGCACGTGGGGATGGACGCCGACGGCGATTTCGTCATCACCTGGGCCAGCGACGGCCAGGCCAACAGCTTCTTCAACGGGATCAAGGCCCAACAGTACAACCGCGACGGAGACCGGCTGGGCAACGAATGGCTGGTCAACGACGAAGACACCGAACCGCACCGCGCGCCCTGGGTAGGCGTGAGCGACGACGGGCATTTCGCCGTTAGTTGGGTGACCTCCGGCGCGCTGATGGCCGAGATTTACGATCCCGACGGAAACGTCTTGGCGGCCGAATTCGTCGTCCAGGCCGGCGGAGCCCTCCAGACCATCGATTTCGATACGGCCAACAACATGATCATCGGCTGGTCCGAAATCCGTGATGCCGACAACACCGGCGGAACGTCGGTTGGCGTGTTCGCCCGGCTTTATGAACTCTTCCAGGACGACGGGACTTTCGCCCTCTCCGTGCTGCAAGACGACTTCCGCGCCAACAGCGCCAGTATGGCCGCCGACTCCGCACCCACCTGGCCCAACGCCCAGTTGGGTGGCCAGGTCGCGATCGACGCCGACGGCGATATCACGATTTCCTACGACGGGTTCGGCCCCGACGTTTCCGAAGACGTGATGCTGACTGCCGCGCTATTCGACCGGCTCAACGAGCCCCAGAACGCCGATCTGGCACCGTATTTCCAGGGGTTTCTTAGTGCGTTCTTTCCCATCGACAACATTGGCGACGTGACCGGGGCTCTTGAGGCCGTGCTGATTCAGGCCTCCGATATCAACAGCTTTCCCGTCACGGGAATCGCCACCGACGAGCAACTGGGACGGTTGCGATCGATCATCGATGAAGTAGCCGGGATGCTCCGCGGCGAAGCCAACGGAGTCATGGTCTCGCAGTTCAGTGCCGCGGGGACAGCCGGCCACGTCGGGCCGGCGGTGGAGGCGGCGGATACGATCGTCAACAGCTTCCGCGACGGCGACAACGCACGTTTCATCATGGTGCTGGACGGCCACACGGACCGCGAGTGGGACACGGCCACCTGGCGCCTCAACGGCGTGGACGTGACGTTCAACGTCCCCACCTTCGACGACGGATCCGTCAACGTCTTCGCGATGAGCGATCTGATCGACTCGACCTTCAGCAACATGACGTCGACCGGCGTCAACTGGCCGTCTCCTCCCTTCGAGGGTCCCGTCGATGTGCGGGTCGTCGACGACTTCGAGCTCCTGCAGCGCGCTGGTATCGGATGGAATGATCCCGACGGACTCCAGCCGACCGACTGGGATCTCCTCGGCAACTTCCCGATCCACGTGGTCGGCGATCCGAACAACCTGACGGACTACTCTGATTTTGTCTGGGAGGTCGTCTTCCAGGGCGAAGTGCATGACACGCCGATCGGCCTGTTCGGCATCGAGGGCACGGTCATCAACGATGAGAATCAGGTTCTCACCTTCTATCCCAACGATCCGAGCGTGCCGCTGATCGGCCCCTATCAACTCCAGATCGGCAGCGACGAAACCAACGAACAGATGTTCAACAGTAACGCGCTGTGGGCCGTGGCCAACGGAATCCGGGCGGAGTTGGCGGGGATCGGCTACGATGACGTCCAGGTGACCAGCCTCTGGGAAGATGGCGACACGTTCTACGCTTTCGATATCCTCTACACCGGCCGAAGCGGCCACACCAACATCGAGGATCTGCAGTATCTTCCCGTCCGAGAGGACGGGGACGCCGGCGCGTTTTTGCTGCCGGCGGTCGTTTCCTCGATCAACATACAGCACGGCGGGCCCAACGAGGCACCGATCCCCCCGGACGCCTGGCAGGAGACCCTTGCCGATCCCGGCACGCTGCAAGCGGATGCCTCGATGGGGATTACACCCGAGGGCGACTTCGCCGTCGCCTGGACCCAATACACCTCGCCGGGTAACAACGAGATCTTCTTCCGCACCTACGAGGACGTCGAGGATACGGCCGGCCCGCAGGCCACCGACTTCTTGTTGCCCGACGGATCGCGGCTGGAGGACGGCGGGCAGGTGACCGCGGCGCTAAACTACCTGGTGGTGACCTTCGACGAAGAGATGCGCCACGACGGATCGACCTTCGACATTACCGATCCGGACAACTGGGCGTTGCTCCGGGACGGGACCGAGCTGATCGGCGGCATTACCGACGTCTTCTTCGGCATGAACATGGCCGCCGACCTGTCGGCCATGCTGGGGTTGGACCCGGTGGGCACAAACAAATGGGAAGCGGTGCTGATGCTCGACGGCAACGGCACGGCCATCGACCCGAACGGCGACCCGCCGCCGCTGGCCGACGGTTCTTACGAACTGGTCGCCCTGAATTCGATCACCGACGTGGCCGGCAACCCGTTGGCCCGAACGGGCTTCGAAATCAACGGCCTGCCCTTCTCGCGCACCTTTGGCGTCAGCTTGCCCACCGGTGACGAGACCCTGGTCAATACGGGTACCGACGGCGATCAGCCGAGCACGCCGGGCAATTTCCCCATGCCCAGCAATCCCCAGTCGGTTGCTTCCGACGGCGACGGCGACTACGTCGTGGTATGGACCAGCGACGAAGCGGGCCACGAAGGCGTCTATGCGAGATTGTACGACGTCGTCTGGACCGAGAACGCCCTGGGACAGCGGGAGTCGACGGTCACGCCGGGGATCGAAATCCTCGTCTCCGGCGATACGACGGCCGCGTACGCCGGCGTGGCCACGGACGCCGACGGCGATTTCGTCGTCACCTGGTCGAGTTACAGCCCGGTGAGCGGATGGGACGCCTTCTTCCGACGTTTCGACGCCGAAGGCAACGCCTTGGACGACAACCGGCGGCTGGCCAACACGGAAACCCAAAATCACCAGAACTACTCGTCGGTCGCCCTGGACACCGACGGCGATTTCGTCATCACCTGGCAGAGCCTGGAGCAGGACGGCAGCGGCTACGGCGTCTATGCCCAGCGATTCAATTCGGTCGGCGAGGCCGTGGGCGGTGTCAACGAAGTCCAGATCCTCAGCTTCATCGATCAACCGTTGGGCAGCTTCACGCTACGTCTGGACGGTGTGGAAACCGCCCCCATCTTGTACACCGGCAACACCTTCGACATCACCGACGATATCAACGAGGCGCTGGCCGGGATCGGTGTGCAGGCCGAGTCGCAGGCCGTGAGCTTGACCGACATCGCGATCGAATTCGTGGGCCTCAGCGGCAGTTTCGATCAATCGCAGTTGACCATCGGCCAGGCCCCCACCGAAGGAGAAGCCGGTTCGCGGCTGTCGGTCCGGACCGCCCGCAACGGCGCCGCCGGGGAGTTCATCGTCAACGAAACAACGCATAACAACCAACAGTTTCCGTCGGTCGCGCTGGACGCCGACGGCGACTTCGTGATCACCTGGACCAGCACCGAGCAGGACGGCGACGCGGCGTGGGAGACGAACATCTACGCTCGCCAGTTCCCCAGCAACGACGTGCTCCGCGGGATCAAGCAAGCCCCGGCGACGCGAATGCTGGCTCCCGGCAAGGGCCTCGATCAGGCCAAAATCGTTACGACCGACGACCCGGACAACCACATTGTTCTCCCCGGCGACGGCAGCGGCTACGACGGCGTCGGGCAGGTCCTCATCGACGGGGTCTTCACCGGCTCGGGCTCGCTGTTGCTCAGCGGCAATCACGTCCTCACCGCGGCCCACGTGGTCGTCGACTTCTTCGGTTTCCTCTCGACCGACGTGGCGGTGACATTCAATCTGCCCAGCGGCGACATCACGATCCCCGCCGCACAGGTCTTCGTCCACCCGGGATACAACAACGACATCATGAACGGCAGCGATCTGGCCGTTATTGTGCTGGAAGAGACGGCACCCGTGGACGCCGACCGTTATGATATTTACCGCAACACCGACGAATTGGGCCAGACGGGCACGATCGTCGGCTACGGCCTCACGGGGATGGGAGACCAGGGCGAGATCACTTTCGACGGCGAGAAGCGGCAAGGCGAGAATGTTTACGAAGCCTTCGGCGAAATCCTGGGAGTTACCCCGGGTACGACCCTGGTCTACGATTTCGATAGCGGCCAGGCCACCGAAGACGCTCTGGCCCTGCTGGGGATTACCGATTTGGGTCTGGGAGTGACCGAGGCGGTTTCGGCCCTGGGTGACTCCGGCGGCCCGGTCTTCTTCGGAACCGAAATTGCCGGCATCACGAGCTTCGGCGACACCTCGATTGCGGACATCAACTTCCCAATCATCGACGCGACGTACGGGGAAGTCGCGGTCGACACGCGTGTTTCGACGTATGCCGACTGGATCGATTCGGTCACCCTGATCAACGTGCTCGGCGGTCCCGAATTTCTGGTCAACCAGACGATCGCCCAGGACCAGAAATGGTCGACCGTGGCCATGGACTCCGACGGCGACTTCGTCATCACCTGGACCAGCTACGGGCAGGACGGCGTGGGCACGACGTACGGCCCCGGCGCCGGCGGAGAGAACGGTATCTTCGCCCGGCGATTCAATCCCGACGGCACGGAGTTTGCCGACGAATTCCAGGTCAATACGTTTGCCGACCACGCGCAGCAACTTTCCCGCGTGGCGATGGACTCCGACGGCGACTTCGTGGTCACCTGGGAGAGTTACCAGGACCGGCCGCTGCCGCCGTTCTCCGGCGACAACACGGATCCGGATATCCCCGACAGTTATGGTGTTTACGCCCAGCGCTACGCCCGCAACCAGTTGGTCGGCGTCAGTCCGTTCCTCGGCCTCAACGGCGAGATCGGCAGCGAACTGGCCGTCAACTCGACCACCGAGGGTGACCAGCGATTCCCGGCCGTTTCGGCCAGTGACACGGGTGACTTCGTGATCGCCTGGAGCGGCAACGGTCCGGGAGACGATCAGGGGATCTTTGCGCAGCGATACGAACGTCCCGCCGACGTGGCGGGCCCCGTAGTCGTGCATATGCTTGACGTGGTCGACACGGACAGCGGTATCGAGTTGCAGCCCGTCGTAGAGGAAGACGTACTCGGGCACACCGTCGATCAGTTCGTCGTGACCTTCAGCGAGGACTTATCCACGATCGACGGCATCGACGGCATCGACAGCGTTCTCAACCCGGCCAACTGGCAATTGAGTTTGGGAGGCACCGTCCTCTTCGGTGGCGTGGCTTCGGTGGAGTTTGGTCTGAACCAGTCGGCCGCGATCACCGGAGTCGACTCCGGCAAGTACGAAGCGGTACTGACCTTCGACGCCGATTTCACCGAGCCAGGCTTGCAGCCGCTGGGGCAGGGGACTTATACCTTGGTCGCGCGTGACGAGATCGTTGACCTGTTCGGCAATCCGTTGGACGGGAATTTCGACGGACGCCCGGGCGGCGATTTCCGCTTCGGATTTAGCGTGTTTGTCGGCGAACTTGTCGCCATCGATCCGCCCGGAGACCCCGACGCCGATGCCGAGGATCCGGTGGTCGACGACTTCCTCTTCGGCGACCAGCACGATGCATCCGTGGCGTCCGACTCCGCCGGCAACTTCGTCGTCGTTTGGACCAACAACGGTCAGTACGGCGACGGTCTCGGCGAGGGCAATATTTTCGGCCAGCGGTTCGACCGTGTGGGCGAGCCCATCGGAACGCAGTTCCTGGTCAACACGACATTGCCGGGCAACCAGTTCGACGCGGATGTCGCCATGGACCCGTTCGGCAACTTCGTCGTCACTTGGTCGGGTGAAGGCATGGACGACGCCTTCGGAATCCACGCCCGGCTATTCGATCCGTTCGGCTCACCGCAAGGGAACGAGTTCAGGGTCAATCAGACGCGGACCAATTTGCAGGATGAACCCGCGGTGGCCATGGACGCCACGGGCGACTTCGTGGTCAGTTGGACCAGTTACGGTCAGGACGGCGACCGGGACGGTATTTACGCGAGGAAATACACCTTGCAGGGCGCGCCTTCCACCGACGAATTTCTGGTCAATACGACGACCGTCAATCGGCAGGATAAGTCCGACGTGGCGATGGACTCCCTGGGGAACGCTGTCGTGGTCTGGGAGAGCGATGCCCAGGATGGAAGCCAGTGGGGTGTCTTCGGCCAGCGGCTGAACATCGCCGGCCAGCGCGTCGGTTCGGAATTCCGAATCAATCAGGTGACCGACAATAAGCAACAGACGCCGGCCGTGGCGATGGATGCCGACGGTGACTTCGTGGTTGCTTTCGCCGGATTCAAGGACAACGGAACCGAATATGGAGTCTACGCCCGCCAGTACAACGCCGCCGGCGTGGCGCGGACCGTCACCGAATTCCAGGTCAATCAGACGGACACCGGATGGCAGTACCAGCCGGCAGTGGGCATGGCCCCAACCGGTGAATTTACCGTCAGTTGGACCTCCAGCAGGCAGGATGAAGACGGCTCCTCGGCTGTCTATGCCCGGATCTTCCAGCCCGACGGTACCGATTTCATTCCCGACCCCACGACGGGCACGCCGCTGGGAGAATTTCGCCTCAACGCGAACATCCCGGGGATGCAGTGGCAGTCGGATGTCGCCATGGGTAACGGTACCCATCTGGCGGCCGTCTGGGGGGGGCCCGAATTCACTCTGTTCAGCGATAGCAACGTCTTCTATCGCGTCGTCGGCGCCCTTTCGGGTGATTCCGACTCCGGTGGGGGCAGTACCGGTGGCGGTGGCAACTCCACCGGCGGAGACGGCGACCCCGGCAACTCCACGCTCATCCTGCCGGGGACCGTCGGCGAGGCCGACGTCTTCGAATTCGAAGCCGGGCCGTCTCCAGCTTCCTGGGTGGTCAAAGTCAACGGCGTCAGACAGAACGTCGACCCGTCGGTTGTGGCCGTTCACTTCGGCCAAGCCGATGACGGCGATGACGGCGACACGCTGATCTTCACCGGCTCGGATGCCGCGGAAGCCGTTGAACTCTGGGCGAACCCCGACTCCGGGGCCCCCAGTGGAAAAGTCACCTTTGGGGCATTTACGGTCAACGCCATCGGCGTTGAGAATATCACCGTCGACGGCGGCGGCGGCGAGGATCAACTGGCGCT
>CAYUIQ010000181.1:0-18788 GCA_964444795.1 uncultured Planctomycetaceae bacterium | reverse complement strand
CCCAGAACCGCGTTTTCTGGGGGCTCGCTACGCTCGACCGCCAGGCACCCTTCACAAATCCCCCTTTTTCAACAGGCTGCTAACGACTGCCAGCGATCCAGCGGCGCTCAAATCGCGATTTGCGCGTGCCTTTTTTCCGAAACGGCGGCACCGATCTTGGCCAAGTCGGCCGGATTTGCTAAAAGAACGCCTTCCCGTGCTCTCGCCGGACAGGAAGTCCGGTTCCCGCCGACCCAGGGATGGACCGTCGATGAAGAATTTCGGCCACGTCATTCGCCTTGCGCTCCGTTACAAACTTACCGTGATCGTCTCGATGGTTGCCGCTCTGGCGGTCGCCGCCCTCTGGGGAGCCAATATCGGGACGGCCTACCCCTTCGTCGAGGTCGCCTTCAAGGGACAGTCGCTCCAGACATGGGTCCAGACGGAGATCGACGAAGCGGAAGCAGCGATCGCCAAGGAGGCCGAGGCGCTCGCCGAATTGAACGGCCGGCTGGAGACGGCCTCCGAGCAGGAGCAATCGGAGATTCGAGCAGAGATCAGTCTGGCCGAGTCGCGAATCGAGGCCGAGCGCGGAGCGGCCGACGCCAGGCGCCGCCTGCAACCCTATATCAACCGCTACCTGCCCGACAATCCGTTCCAAACATTGGCCCTGGTCGTCGGATTTCTGCTTGTGGGTACGATCGTCAAAGATTTGGCGATTATTTGCCACGCGATTCTCGTTGCCCGGCTGGGAGAGCTTGCCGCGTTCGATCTACGCAAGCTGTTCTACCGGCGAACGCTACGGATGGATCTGCAGAGTTTCGGCGACGACGGCACCAGCGACCTGATGAGCCGGTTCACGAACGACATGAACTGCATTTCCGACGGGCTGAACGCTCTGTTCGGGAAGCTGGTCCGCGAGCCGTTGAAGATGGCCGCCTGCTTGATCGGTGCCGGCTGGATCTGCTGGCGTTTGCTCTTGCTGTCGCTGGTCGCGGCTCCGCTGGCCGGGCTGCTGGTCAACTGGCTGGCCAAGACGCTGAAACGGGCAAACCGTCGGGCGATGGAAGAAATGGCCCTGATCTACAACACGCTGGAAGAAACGTTTCGCGGTATCAAGATCGTCAAGGCGTTCACCATGGAACGCCACGAACGCAACCGCTTCCACAACACCAGCAAGCAATACTACCGAAAAGCGATGCGCATCGCCGGCTACAATTCCCTCTCACACCCGTTGACCGAAGTGATGGGCATCATCACGATCTCCCTGGCCCTGCTGGCCGGGGCCTATCTGGTGATTAACGGAGAAACCCACCTACTGGGCGTTCGCATGACTCCCCGTCCGCTGAGCCTCGGGGCGCTGTTGGTCTTCTACGCATTACTGGCCGGAGCGGCCGATCCCGCGCGCAAGCTCTCCGACGTCTTTACGCGTCTTCAGCGGGGCGCGGCCGCCGCCGACCGCATCTACGACCGGCTCAATCGCGAACCGGCCGTGCGCGATCCGCGGCAGGCACTGCCCTTGCCGCGTCACGGACAGGATCTGGTGTTGGACAACGTCGACTTCAACTACCGTGCGGATAGCCCCGTTTTGAAGCAGGTCTCCCTGCGGATCGCCTTCGGCGAAACGATCGCCATCGTCGGTCCCAACGGTTGTGGAAAGAGCACCCTGTTGAGCCTCATCCCCAGATTTGCCGATCCCACCGATGGCACGATCCGTCTGGACGGCGTCGCGATTACCGACTGCCGGATTCGCGACCTCCGAAGGCAGATCGGCTTGGTCACCCAGGAGACGCTGC
Organism: uncultured Planctomycetaceae bacterium; assembly: GCA_964444795.1. GTDB lineage: Bacteria > Planctomycetota > Planctomycetia > Pirellulales > Thermoguttaceae > JABMRP01. The sequence goes on along the minus strand of CAYUIQ010000181.1, from coordinate 17,013 downwards.
TGTTCGACGACACGGTGCTGAACAACATCCGCTACGGATCGCCCGACGCCACCCTCGCTCAGGTCCATCAGGCCGCGAGGCAGGCAGGCGCCCACGGGTTCATCGAGCGCGATCTGCCCGATGGATACGAGACGGTCGTCGGCTCGCAAGGGGGACGGCTCTCCGGAGGTCAGCGCCAGCGCATCGCTCTGGCCCGGGCGATTCTGCGCGACCCGGCCATCCTGCTCTTGGATGAGGTGACCTCCCAGATCGATCCTGAAAGCGAGCAGTCGATCCAACGGGCACTGGAACCCTTCATCGGCCGCCGGACCACCCTGTTGATCACCCATCGCATGGGCATGCTGGCCATGGCCGATCGAATCGTGGTGATGGAATCGGGGCGCATTCTGGACGTCGGTTCCCACGAGGAATTGATTGCGCGGTGCCCCCTCTACGCCCGGCTCTACCGGATCCACTTTCAGGAGTTCCGCGAGAGCGCCTAACAGTCCGTTGAAAAGAGGGGATCTATGAATCTTGGGGCGGTTGGCGGCTGGACTTGGCTCCGTGGTTGCTGTGTGCGGCGATCCACTCTTCGAGTTCGTCCCAGTCGACCGGCGGAAGCTTGCACAAATCGGGCCGCAGTTGCCGGGCGTCCTTGATGTACACGTGGATGATCTCGTCGGCCGGTTTGTCGGTGTTCCAGTGCAAGAGGATGCGAACACACCGGCGCAGCGAATTGGGAACGTCCAGTTCATGCACGCACATCAGGGCCACGTCGAGCAAGCCGAGTTGGCGAGCGGCCAGGGCGGGAAATTCCGCGTCGAGATCGGGTGTGGTCGAGAAAATCGCGCTGGCCACGTCCTCCGAGCGGACATCGTTCTGCCGAATCATCAGAGCCAGCAACTGACGCGTGGCCTCGAGAATCTTCTCGCTGGTATTGGCGTCCGCGGTCGTTGCCCCTAGAACTCCACGACAAAACATCAATTTCCTCCCTCGCCCGCTCGGATCGTGCGCCATGTTCCTATCAAACTAGTGTACCGTCTGACGCGGCCACCGACCAGCGGTTCTTGCTGCTCGGCACCGCCGGAAGAGCGGACAGCTAGGGCCAAAACCCGACGAAACCGGCCCCGAAACGAGCCCGAACATGCCACGGGCCCGAAAGGGGCCGAATCGCGCGACTCCTGGGACGGCCAAGGGGTCGTCTCTCGGTATTCCCCGCCTCAGCCGGCTCGTACGCTAATTTTCCGCGGTTTTGCCGCCTCGGCCTTGGGCAGAGTGATCGTCAGCACACCATCGACGAGCGACGCTTCCACAGCGGTCGTGTCGATCTCCGCGGGTAGATCGAAGACCCGGCCAAGATTGCCGGCCCGACGTTCGCGACGCAAGTAGCGCTCCCCCCGGTCTTCGGATTCCGCTTCTGGCGGCGGCTCAACCTTGACGGTCAGTTTGCCATCGGCGACCGAGAGATCGATCTGCTCGTTCTTGACCCCCGGAATCTCGAGTTCGACGTACAGTGCCTCGCCGTCTTCCCAGGCCACGGCGGCGGGCCCGGCGGCACGATGCGTCCGAGGCAAGGGCGACGGGTCGAAGAAGCTGCCCAAGAGCCGATTTATTGGCTCGTCCCATCGGGCCAATGGCAACGGTGTGTTGTATCGAAAAATCATGCTGATCCTCCTTCGCGAAAAATGCGATCTGACATCGGTAAGCGTATCGCGGTTGCCGCTCGTACGAAGCTCGCGACAGCCACGCCTGTGAAAAACAGCAAAGCGCGTGCCAAACCGATCGTCCCAACGGTAATCCGTGGCAGCCAAAGATGTTGCGCCGGTGGCCCCACTCCTGCCGTCGCTGGGCAACCTGCCAAAACGGCAGACGGGCGAGGAGGTGAACTCCCGAGTCGTCCCCATCCAGTGGGTGGAATTCGGGTGGATTCTCCGACCGGCTTGCCTCCGCCCGAAAAACAGTAAACCATTGCATCGTAGCGGGTTACGATCAACAGACGGTTGTCGATGTCCCCGGTTGTGAAGGGCTGCCAGGAAAGTTATACTGTAGGGCTTGAATCTTGCCGGCTTGCCTGGACCCTCCCGGTGTGGATGTTTTCTCCTTCGCCCTGACTTGCCACCAGTCTCCCCATGCGCTTCACCCTGATTGACCAGATCGTCGAGCTCGACCCCGGCAAGAAGGTGACGGGCGTGAAAAGCTTGTCGATGGCCGAGGAGTATTTGGGGGATCACTTTCCGGGCTTTCCCGTGATGCCGGGGGTGTTGATGCTGGAGGCCATGACGCAGGCCGCGGCGTGGTTGATTCGCCGGACGGAGAATTTCGCCCACGCGATGGTCGTCTTGAAGGAGGCGAGGAACGTCAAGTACGGCAATTTCGTCGAACCCGGTCAAACGCTCGCGGTCACCTGCGACGTGGTCGACTGGGGCGAGCGCCTGGTGAAGTTCAAGACGCAGGGTGCGGTAGACGGTGAGACGGTGGTTACGGCCCGATTGGTGTTGGAGCGATTCAATCTGGCGGAAACCGATCCGAGGCGGGCGGGGACCGACCAACTGGTGAAGCAGGAAATGCGAGACCTCTTCGCACTGGTGTATCGAGAGGCCGGCCGGTCCGTTGAGCGGACGCCGGGGTAACCTCGGTGAGGCGCCCTCCAAAGGCGGGCTCGATGCAAAGGTGTGTTTTTTGACGCGAGGCGGAAGCTCATGCTACTCGAAGGAAAGACCGCGTTGGTAACCGGCGGCAGCCGTGGAATCGGCCGCGCTTGCGTCGCGGCGTTGGCGGCCGAAGGAGCCAAAGTGGCCTTCGTGTTTCAAAGGAACCAAGAGGCGGCCGATTCGCTGGTCGCTTCGCTTGAGGGAATAGGCCCCGAGACCCGGGCATTGCAGGCCGACGTTCGCGACTCCGTCCGGGCGCACGAACTGGTCGACCAATTGATCGACCAATGGGAGAGTCTCGATATTCTGGTCAACTCGGCCGGCGTGGTCCGGGACGGCCTGCTGGGGTCGATGACCGCCGAGCAATGGTCGACGGTGATCGACACCAACTTGGGCGGTACGTACAACTTCTGCCACGCCGTAACGCAACACATGATGTTTCAGCGGCGGGGCTCAATCGTGAACATATCGAGTACGGCCGCCGAGTTTGCCTCCCGAGGGCAAGCCAACTACGCGGCCAGCAAGGGAGCGGTCGATGCGATGACTCGGTGTCTGGCCAAAGAGCTTTCGCCCCGGAAGATCCGCGTCAACGCGGTGGCCCCCGGATTGATCGAAACCGAAATGACCGAACCGGTCCGCAGTCTTGCCGGTCCTCAACTCAAGCAGATCATTCCCTTAAAACGAGTCGGACAACCCGAGGAAGTCGCCCGGGCTGTCGTGTTTCTGGCCAGCGATCAGGCCAGCTATATTACCGGACAGGTGCTGCGTGTCGACGGAGGACTTAGCCTCGGCGGCTATTGATCCACGACCACGGCCGTTTTCGGCCGGACACCGAACTGAATACATGAGTATTGCCAATCCGAGTGCTGGAGGTTGACATGCCGACAAAAGACGAAATCTTCCAAAAGATCCGAACTGCCCTGGTCGACGCCTTGGGTGTCGAGGACGACGAGGTTACTGAAGAGGCCACCCTGGTGGTCGACCTGGGTGCCGAGTCGATTGACTTTCTCGACATCGTCTTCCGATTGGAGAAGGCGTTTGACATCAAGATCCCTCGCGGCGAACTGTTCCCCGAGGATATCCTGACGAGTTCCGAATACGTCAAGGAAGGGAAGGTCACGCCCGAGGGCGTCGAGGAACTGCGCAAGCGCATGCCGTTTGCCGATCTCGACGGCTTCGCCGCCAACCCCAACGTACAGGACTTCGCCAACTTATTGACCGTCGGCGACATGTGCCGGTTTGTCGAAAGCAAGCTGGAAGTGACCTCCTAGCAGCGAATCGGCAGTTGGCGCCACCCACCGCCGACGGGAGTCACACACCATGCGATGGTATTGGATCGACAGGTTCCTGGAATTCGAGAGCGGCCGCTCGGCCAAGGCGGTCAAATTGATCTCCATGGCCGAAGACCACATGCACGACCACTTCCCGGGATGTCCGATCATGCCCAACTCGCTGGTCGTCGAGGGGATGGCCCAGACCGGCGGGCTGCTGGTCTGCGAACACACGGGCTTCGAGGCGAAGGTCGTGTTGGCGAAGATCCCCAAGGTTCAATTTCATTTGAACGTCTCTCCCGGCGACACCTTGACCTACTCGGCCGAGATCGACCACGTCGATGACAACGGGGCCATGGTAACCGCCACCAGCCATCACGGCGACCGGTTGCAGGCGGAGACGGAATTCATCTTTGCTCACCTCAACAGCGGGCAGCGCGATCGAACGCTCTTCGAGCCGGAAACGTTTCTCAAGATGATGCGGATGCTCGGAGCCTTCGAGGTAGGACGCTCCGCCGACGGATCCCCGCTGGTCGCGCCGCCTCTGTTGACCGGCAAGGGCTCGTAATGCGGTAACTTCCCGGCGAGACGTGTGTCGAGGAACCAGATCATGAGACGACGCGTTGTGGTAACCGGACTCGGATGCGTGACCCCTCTGGGGGCCGACGTCGAGACCGTGTGGAAGCGGTTATGCAACGGCCAGTCGGGGGTCGCCCGCACGACGCTGTTCGACGCCACCAATTTTCCCACCCAGATCTCCGCCGAGGTGCGAGATTGGGATCTCTCCGAGGTGGGCGAGAACCTCGACGACTGGAAGTCTCAAGGCCGCCACACCCATTTCGCCGTCGGGGCGGCCAAGAAAGCGGTCGCCGATTCGGGAATCCTGGATTCGCCCATCGACCCCCTGCGGATGGGAGTCTATACCGGCAGCGGCGAAGGCCAGCAGGATTTTAACCTCTTCACCGAGATGATGGTCGCCTCGCTCGACGGCGACCAGTTCGACGTCGCCCGGTTCACGGGCAAGGGTCTTGAGCTACTCGACCCGGCCGTCGAAATCGAACAGGAACCGAACATGCCCGCCGGACATCTGGCCCGTCTCTTCGACGCCCAGGGTCCCAACGTCAATTGCCTCACCGCCTGCGCCGCCAGCAGTCAGGCGGTCGGCGAAGCGGTCGAAATCATCCGCCGCGGCGAGGCCGACGTGATGATCTCCGGCGGCACGCATTCCATGATCCACCCCTTCGGCGTCACCGGGTTCAACCTGCTCACCGCCCTGAGCACGCGCAACGACGAGCCGACCAAGGCGTCGCGCCCCTTTGATCGCCATCGCGACGGATTTGTGCTCGGCGAGGGGTCCGGCATGGTCGTTCTGGAGGAACTCGATCGGGCCAAAGCGCGCGGCGCCCACATCCACGGCGAGATCACCGGCTTCGGATCCACCGCCGATGCCTTCCGCATCACCGATTCCCACCCCCAAGGCCGTGGAGCGATCAGTTGCATGCGCATGGCCCTGGAAGACGCCGCGGTGGATCCCGAGGTGATCGACTACATCAACGCCCACGGCACCAGCACGACGGTCAACGACAAGATGGAAACGCTGGCCGTGAAGCAGATTTTCGGTGATCGGGCGTACAAGGTCCCGGTCTCCAGCACCAAGAGCATGATGGGGCATCTGATCGCCGCGGCGGGGGCCACCGAGTTGATCATCTGCCTGCTGGCCATTCGCGACAACATCCTGCCGCCGACCACCAACTACGAGACCCCCGATCCCGAGTGCGACCTGGACTACGTCCCCAACACCGCCCGCGAGGCCCGATGCAACCGCATACTAACGAACAGTTTCGGGTTCGGCGGACAGAACATCTCGCTGGCCGCGTCGCGATTCGAGGGCTAAACGGGGTTATTCCCCACTCACCCGCCGCGCCGTGCCTCCTTTGCTCGATCGCACGGTGACCGTGTAGGGCGGCTTCCCGCGGACGAACCAGCGAACGTACACCGCGCCGCGGCCGGGGATCGTATCGACCCGCATCGACGCGGGGCGACGCTTCTGTTCGTTGGCTTTCTCGAAGAACGGTTCGCTGGCCGTCAGTCCGGTGACCACCTCCAGGGCGGTGCCCTCGATGGTCACGACCTCCGGCGGCGAGATCTTGTGCTTCACGTCGATTGCCGTGCGCGAAGGCACCAGCTTGGGGTTGGCCACTACGGCCGTGACCCGGGTGAGTCCCGCGCCGGCCGGTTCGATCGCGATCGACCGCACTTCCACCTGGGGCATCTGATCGGCATGATACAAGGTGAAGGCCATGTTGCGGTGGCACTCCTCCTCCAAGAGAAACGACGGCGGCTGGCGCCCCCATTGTTTCTTCAGCCCGCCCACCTCGATCTTGCCGTACTGGGGATGCTCGACCTCGTGCCAGTCGACGGCCCCCTGATCGAAAAGCAGATAGCGATTGAACGCCTCGGCGTCTTCTTTCTTCTCCGCCGAAGTCGCGTCTTCGGTCGACTTGCGGAAGTAGTTGAACCGGGTGAACAGCTCATTGCTGAACCCCATCACACCCTGCATGTTGTAGAACCAATCGAACTCGCCGCCACGCGCCTCGTACAGATCGGCGCCCAGGGCGATGTATCGATAGCCGGGCAACATGAGTTCGCCCTTTTTGCCGATCGAGTCCATCACGGCGACGTCGCCGGGCTCGAAGTGTTCGCCTTTGGTCCCCGGCCCGCGGAGGATCATGCCGCCCGTGTTGTGATACGATTGCATGCCCGCGATGTTACGATGATCGGTGACGAAGTCGGCCACCAGGCGGTTCTCGGGCACGGAAAACGGGTAGCGATACGCGCCGCCCTGGACGTGACGGGGCTGCCACCCCCAGGCCCAATCGCGATTGGGATCGTAGTAGCCCGCACCGTCCTCGTTCACCCGGCCGTCGCCGTCGTTGTCGAACCCCTCGGTGCCCAACATGCGATACCCGCCCGGCTGATCGGCTTCGGCCTGAATCATCAACCGGGGGTACTCGGCGTGCGGCTTCCAACGGCCCAACGGATCGGCGACGCGCATCCGCGTGATGTGCCCGTCGCCGTCCAGATCGTCGGCCGGATCTTCGTCGACCAGCCCATCCCGGTCGTCGTCCACGGGCACCTGTCCGCTGCGAGGCGAGTTGGTCGTGGCCGCGCGGTGCATGTGGGCGTCGCGCGAGTCGGGACTCATCATCGGCACCAGGTAAAACGTGCGCCGATCGACCAATCGGGTAATCAACGGGTTGCGACCGTACATTTCCAGCAGATACCAGGCCGTATAAAGGGTGACTTCCGTCCCCTGGATCTCGTTGGCGTGAATCCCACCGTCGATCCAGAAAGCCGGCTTCTGGCGATCGGTACCCTTCTTCCGATGGGTGATCGTCAGCAGCCACATCTGGCGGTCGCCGTACGATCGGCCCAGCGACTCCAGCCGGGCGCGGGTGGGATGCGCTTTGGCCATCGCCCGGAGCAACTCCGTCGCTTCGCTGTAGTCGTGATAGCGATTCCATCGGGCGGCCACCTTCGGATCGGCCGGAGCACCCATCGGCTGATAGGGCGACTTTCCCTCGGCCGCCGTCAGGGTGAGCGTGATTAGCAGACTCGCAAGCGTGGACGTCATCGAAGCGTTTCCTTGTTGGTTTCCCGTACGATGGGCTTCCCAGCCCGTCGAGAACTCGCGTTGACGTGGCAACGACGGCCTCGGTAGCGCCGTCGTACAGTTCACTTCCGCAACTGAATCTTCTTCTCCGCGGAGCCAACCGACGGACTCCACACGCGCAGACGCAGCTCGATCGGTCTTCCTTCCGGCGCCGTAATCAACCACGTTTGCTCCGCCTTGCCGCCGCTGCCGGCCAGGGTGGGAAGTTGCACCCGGGCGTGACCGGTCACCAGCGACACGCCCTCGGGCATTTCCAGTTCGAGTTGCACCGGATGAAGCTGCCGCGTCGTGCCGCCCATTTTCGACATCGTGGGCAAGTATCCCTCGTTGGTCACCGTCGCCCTAATTCGCCAAAGGCCTCCGCCGAGTGGTTCGATCTTGGCTGGCCCGATGCGCAGTTGGGGCAGTTGCTCGACTACCGAGCGAAGGAACTGCTCGTGTTTCTCGGCCAGCGATTCTACCATGCCAATCGGCGGATTCCGTCGCACAAACGGCATGAACCCGCCCACCTCGACCCGGCGGCCGGGAAAGTCGGGGTGTTCGACCGGCTGCCAGGGAACGAACCCGTCGATCTTCTCCCCGGCGAACCAGCGCAGGGCGTTGCGGTCGTCAGCGCCCCGCTTGTCGGCCTTCTTCTGGTCTTCTGCTTCGTCTTCGACTTTCTTCTCGGTATCTTCGGCCTTCTCGACTGCTTCGTCTTCCTTCCCCGCGTCCTCGACGTCGACCTTCGGGATCCACCACCCCCGACACGCCAGCGACCAGCGGCCGTAATGGAAATAGGCCCAGCGGCTGAACGATCCCTTGGTTTCGGCGGCGGGGGGAGCATCCTCGGCGTCGATCAGTTCGCCGTATTGCTCGGCCAGCCGATCGACATACGGCGCGTCGTCGCCCAGCAGCGTCGTCTTGATCCGTTTCCCTTCGGCGCCCGAGTCCGGTTTCCAGGGATGCATGAGGTTGTCGTCGGGCGTGAAGGTCAACACGACGGCGATATGGGGATGCGAGAAGGCGAAGTCGGCTACGGTGCGAGTTTCGATCTCGGAAACCTGATGCGGGCCGGCCCCCGGCTTGAAGTACGGATAATCGAACGTGAAATTGCGGTTGAAGGCCACGCCCCCGGACGGGTCTTCGTTGAAGGCTTCGTCGCCGTCGTTGTCCTTTCCCTCGACGTGGAGAGAGTACCGGCCACGCTCGCCCTTGGTTCGATCGGCCTCGATCAACACGCGATCGTCGTCCGTGTGCGGGATGTAACGCCCCGCCGGGTCTTCGACCCGCATCATCGTAATCAGGCCATCACCGTTAAGGTCCTCGGGTGGGTCTTCGCCGAGTTGACCGTCGCGATCATCGTCGGTCGGACGCCGGTTGCCGGACCGCTCGACGAAAGGTCTCTCGAACATCGCCTCGCAGCCGTCCGGCGACGCGCGGGGAATGACGTAGAACGTACATCGATCAAGCATCTTCCTCGCCGCTTTGTCGGTTTCGGCCCGCTGGACAAGACGCCGGGCCACGCCGACGGCCAACTCGCTACCCAACAGATGCGGCGGATGGACACCGCCGACGATCAACACGGCCGGCTTGTCGTGGAGCCGGCCGGTGCCGATCTCCAGTAGATAAACTTCCCGTCCGCCGAGCGTGCGCCCCAACGAGCGTTGCGAGGCAAACCGGCTCTCGGCGATCGACGCAACCTGCCGGCGGAATGCCTCGTAGTCGGTGTATCCGGCCACGGCCGCTTCGCCGGCAGCGTGCGATGTCGACTGGTATGCAAGGGCCAGACCGATTGCCACGGTTAGTATTGTCTTTGGCTGCATATTGTGTCCTTGTGGTCTTCTCGTTCCCATGCTCCGCCAACGGGGTGGCTGGGGTCGGACTGCGAGGGACGAGCAGGGAGCCCCCAGTTCGTTATCACTGGGGGCTCGTCGCTCGTTCCTCGCAACTCGACCCCAGGCACCCGACGCACCTATTATACTCCGAGTCCCGCCGGTGTACTCGTGCGTAATGCTGGAATTCGCCTTGGGCGCCGGGCACAAGTGCCGGGGCTAAACAGGAGCGTCCCCCGACGGGGGCGGCTCGAATCCGGCCAACGCCAAGGCCACGCGATAATCGTCGGGCGTATTGATATTGCGGAGGCTTTGCAGATGGGGATCGACGTCGGACAGTTCGTCCGCCGTCACCCGCCGCGTCCGCACTCGCTCGAAAAGCGCCTTGGGACGCAGGCGGCCGGCGGCCAGCAGCGATTCGACATGCGGCAAGACGTCGACATGATAGACGGCTGCCAGGGGTTCGTCGAACCGGTCGATGCACGGCACGGCCACGTCGTGCCCGACCGACAGCGTGGCCATGCGACAGATGAACTCCCCGAGCAACAGCGGCAAGTCACAGGCGGTGAAAAATGCTCGATCGGTCTGGTCGGCCAGCGCCGCCAATCCCACGGCCAATCCCTCCAGCGGTCCGCGGTTGGGACGCCGATCACGCAGCACGGCGACCTCCGGCGGCAACTCGGGCAACTCCTGCCCGGGCGCCGCCACAACGACCACCGGATCGGCCACCTCACGCAAAATGCGTACTACCCGGGCGAGCATCGTCTCGGGCCCAAACGGCAACATGGCCTTCGGCCGGCCCATCCGCCGGCTCTGTCCACCGCAAAGTACAATCCCGCCGCAAGGATGTTCGCTCATCATCTCACAACTCGAATCCCATGTCCGCCAGCGTACGGCGAATGTTCTCTTCGGCAAGCAGTTTCTCGAAGGCTTGCACGGCCGGCCGATCACGGCGGCTCGCGGGCACGGCGAAATCGTAATGCTCGTGTTCCAACGGCAGAAACGCCAGGCCGCTGGTCTTGGCCACCCACTCGATGGCCACGCCCCAATCGGCCCGGCCTTGCACGACCGCCGCGGCCACGGCATGGTGACTCCGCCCTTGCACGGGATAGCCACGCGGCTGGGCGCCGGCGAGCAACCGGTCGATGAGAATCCGCGTACCGCTGCCCTGGTTGCGGTTGACCATCACGCACGCCGGATCGTCCTTCACCCGGGCGATCGCCTCGTCGCCCGAGAGCCCCTCGAACCGCTCGTCGCCGGGGCGAAAGACGATCCCCTGCAAGCGGCGGTAACCCTCGATCAGTTCCAAGTCGGCGGTCAGCAGGGGCCGATTGTATTGCCCCGTTTCAAGATCCAGCAGGTGCATCCCGGCCAGATCGCACTCGCCCCGAGCAGCCGCCTGCAAACCGCCGGTCGACCCGACGGCCAGAAACTTCGTCGAGAACCCGCGATCCTGCAATTGCCCCAGGAGGAAGTCCAAGCCCACGCAATGGCTGCCGATGACCACCAGATCGGCCAGGCGAAGCGAACGGCCGATCAGTTGCACGTCGACCGGCGTGCCCGTCTCGACGATCTCCCGGTGGCGGGGGATCGTCACAAACCCGTCGGCCCGGCTGAAAGTGGTGACCGACCCGGAGCCTTTGCCCATCGGATAGGCCGCCAGACCGTCGGGGCCCGGCACCAGACCCACCAGCAAATACTCGGTTCGCCCAACGTCGGAATTCACCTTCACCGCCATCCGCGCGTCGACCGCGGCGCGCTCGGGCGCCGGTCGGCCACCCAGGGTGCGAATGACCGGGGCCACGAACTCGTGAAAGGTGAAGATCGCCGAGGTGGGAAAACCGGGGAGAATGACCACCGGCTTGCCACCCTCGGCGGCCAGACAGATGGGCTTGCCCGGCTTCAGCGCCACGCCGTGAGCGACGATCCCGGGTGAGTTCAGCTGGCTCACCGCATGGTACGACAGATCGCCCTGGCCCTTGCTCGTGCCGCCGGAAAGGATCACTACGTCGGCCGCGGAGAGCGCTTCGTCCAACCGCCCGCGCAATTGGTCGAGATCGTCGTGGACGATGCCCAGCGGCACGGGCAGCCCGCCCAATTCGGTCACCGCGTCGGCCAGGATTCGGGCGTTGGAATCGTAGACCAACCCGGGGCGCATCGGCTGGCCCGGCTCGATGATTTCGTCGCCGGTCGAGAGGATGGCCACTCGTGGTCGTCGCCACACGCTCACCCGGTCGGCTCCCACCGCGGCCAGAACACCCGTGTCGCGGCTGCTCAACAGTTGGCCGCGCCGCAGCACGGTTTCGCCCGTGGTGACGTCGGTGCCGGTAAACGCGACGCCGAAGCCGGGGGTGACGGCCTTGCTCACCGTCAGCCGATCGCCCTCGGTCTCGGTGAATTCGACCATCACAACCGCATCGGCCCCGCGTGGCAACATCCCGCCGGTAGCGATGGCGATGGCGGTCCCCTCGATCACTTCCCCCCGCGGTACAACTCCGGTGGCCAACACCTCGTCGAGCAACCGCAGCGTCTTGGGGTCTTCTTCCTGTGCTCCGTACGTATCGGCGGCGCGAACCGCGTAGCCGTCGTAGTTCGACCGATCGAAAGACGGCACGTCGACCGACGCGCGCACATCCTCGGCCAACACGCGACCCAGCGCATCGGCCAGCGCGACCTCTTCGATCTCCAACGGCTCGAAGTGGATCGCCTCGCGAAACCGGCGCTGGGCTTCATCGCGGTCGATTACTTCGAGAAATTGTTCTTGCGACATAGTTACTAACCCCTAATCATACAAAAACACTTCGACCTCCGCCCCGGGGGGATAGCCTTCGAGATCGGGGGGCACGAGCACGAAACCATCGGCTCGCGTGGTCGAGGTGAGAATCGACGAACCGCCGATAGCCAGCGGATCGACGCGACCTTCGGTTAGACGAACCCGCAGACATTCGAGCCGGCCGACGGTCGACGTGACCTTGCGGGCCAGCGGGGCAACCGTTCGTCGATAAGGCCAATCGGCCGATCGGCCACCCAACGTACGAATCGCGCGGCCGGCGAAAAAGTCGTATGCCACCAGACACGACACGGGATTGCCCGGCAGCAGGAACACGATCCGCCGCTGGAGCGTTCCCATACCCACGGGGCTGCCGGGCCGCATGGCCACGCCGTGGATCGGCAGTTCGCCATGTTCGATCACCAGCGCCGGGGCGTGGTCTTCCTGTCCCACGCTCGAACCGCCGGAGACCAGCACCACGTCGGCCTCGGATCGCATCGCGTCGAGGATCGCCTCGGGCCGGTCGGGGACAATGCCCGGGTTGAGGACCACGCCGCCATCGCGCTGTACCAGCGCCGCCAGCATGGGCCCGTTGGAATCGACGATCCGGGCACCCTCGGGCATCGAACCGGCGGGCAGCAGTTCGTTGCCGGTCACGACGATACGAACCCTCGGGCGTCGCACCACGGCCACGTCGGCGGTACCGATGGAAGCCAGCACACCGACGTCTTGCGGTCGCAACCGCCGGCCTTGCGGCAGAACGACGTCGCCGGCCGAAACATCTTCGCCCGCGCGGCCCACGTGTTTACCCGGCGAAACGTCGCCTTGGGTCAGGATCCGCGTCTGCTGGATCTCGATGACCTCGACCGGCAAGACGGCATCGGCCCCGTCGGGCAACGGCGCGCCGGTCATGATGCGCACCACCTGACCGGGACCGACGGTGCCGCCAAACGGCCGGCCCGGCATCGACTCGCCGACAATCGACAACGGCAGCCGATTATACGCCGACCCGCCCATCGTATCGGCCGCGCGTACGGCAAACCCGTCCATCATCGACCGAGCGAAACCGGGCACGTCGACCCGGCTGGACACGTTGGCCGCCAACACACGTCCGGCCGCATCGACCGCGGGGATCGACTCATCGGCCAGCGTGCCGGTTTGCTGGTCGAGCCAGGTCAGCGCATCGTCGACGGTCGTACGCCGCGAGAAGCCCCGCATGCGGACATCGGCCTGCGGCTTGGAGGATTCGTTCATCTTGATGAAGCTCCATCGGAATCGGAGTCTTCATCATACGCGTTGCCGGTCGAATACTCCAGGGGGCCCGATGCTCTGTCATCGACTCGTCGGCTTGCCTCGCATCGCCCCCTCAGCCTCTCGTGGCCTTTTGGGTGGTTTCCGAGGCCGCCCAGATTCGGTAGCGTACTTCGGCGTCTTCTGGGACGTAGACCACCAGCGGAACGCGGCTGTTGTAACCGATCTGTATCGAGGGCGCCGAGACGAACTTTTTCACCTTCGGGGCGCCGGGCGGCACGCCGATTCGGGTCGAAGCGACGGGCCCGAACTTCGCCATCTCATAGTAAGTGAATCCCCAGCCCTGCAGCGGCTTCGCCTCAATGCTCCCGCCAGCACGGTAGTGGTTCACACCATCGGTCAGCATTTCCTTGCCGACGATGAGTTCCACTTTGAAACCTTGGTCTTCCCCGCGCTCCTTGTGCGGCAGCATGATGGCGTAACGCACCATCCCGTCCTTGGCCGGCGGGAAGGCCTTCAGATAGCGGTGCTCCTCGGCAACGGCGGAAGACGCCAGTAGCGTCAGCATTCCAATCAGCAGTGGTCTCATCATGACTTTCATGTTACGGTACCTCAAGTTAGTCTGGTGTACGGGTCAAGATGCCGGCTGCGTCATCCGCCCCAGGAACAGCACACTGCCGGTCGCCTTGTCGCGGATGAGGAAAAGGAACGGCCGGTCGGCGTTGAACGTGGGGGTAAACGGCCTGTTGAGCGGTGCGGACATCTTGGTCGCCATAATCACTGCGGTCGCCGCGGCGGCTTCGGTGCCCTTCTCGTTGACTTCGACAAACGCCTTGTGGAGCACCTGCGAGATGTAGAGCTGGTCCATCGGGTTGGTCGACGTGGTCATGCCACTGAAGTCGGCGCCGGTGGCCGGGTTGCGGGGATCCTTGAACGCCCGGACCATGCCCATCGCCTGCAGCGCAGCGGGGCTGTCACAGTCTCCGAGGGTGTAGTCCGTTTCGAGCTTGAACTTGGGCAGAAAGACGTTGACCTTGCGCTTGGCGAGTTGCCCGACCCAGGCGTTTACTTTCTCCGAGGTCAGGTTCGCTTCCAGGGCCGCCAATCCGGCGGGATCGTTCGGGGCAATGACCACCATCGACAGATCGTCGCCCTTGTAGGGCAATTCGACTGCCGCGAAGCCGTCCTGGCCCGGATAGAGTCCGGTGTTCTGACCGCGGCCAACCATTTTCGGCGTGTTGAACGGCGTTCCATCGGCGTTGAAGGCGGCGTAACGGCCGACTTCCAAGTTGCCGGCGTGCATGATCGCCGTTTTCACTATTTCGCCGTTGGCAAGCGTGAAATCGCGGTCCTTGGTCTGCTCGACCTTAAACGGTACGGTCCACTCACCTTTGAAGTAGATGGCGTTGGTCAGTACCAGCCGCGTGGTCTCATCCAGCGCTCCGGAGGGAATGAGATCCTTGATCCGGTCGTTGGTTTGCTCCTCGACCCAGCCGTTGATCTCCAGCCGGGCGGCTTCAAAGGCCTTGCGGAAGTCGACCGGGAACACACCGCCCGTGTCGTAATGCTCGTGAACCGTTTCGATGAATTCCTTCCTGAATGGATAGGTCTTCTCGCCCCACAGGGCATTGGCCACCCGGATTTCGTACTGATCGACCAGGGACGACGCCGCATTGAGCTTCGCGGAAATCGCCCGCTCCTTGTTCCGCGCGGCCGAGAACTCCTGCCACTTCTGGTCCTTCCTCAATTGCGCCATGTTCGCCTTCACGGCCGCGAGTTCCTTGCGAAGCTCGGCGATTCGGGCGCGGACGGCCATGTCCTCGGCTGGGTCGCGGCCACCCATCAGCCGTTGGTTGATCGACGACATGCCCGTGTGCATCAGCGAGGTTTCCCAAGGGATACGTTGGGCATCGCCGCCAACGCGCCGTGCCGCGGCGGGAAAACAGAGCACCTTGCCCATTTCGGCGGCCGTTTCGCCACGGGCTCCTTCGGCCGTCATCGCCAGCGCGCCGGAGACCGAATAGGGGGAGAAGAACAGATTCTTCCCCGGGTTCTCCTTCGCCAATTGCCGGTACAGGTCGAAGGCGAACGTGCTGTTCGCTCCGACGACCTGTTTCGTCGGCGCCGAGCCTTCTTCGGCGGCCAGTAGATCGCCGCCGGTTCCTTGGATGCTGCCGGCGGCCGTGGTCAGCGTGACCACGCCGGTCACTACCAGTGCGCGTGTGAGGGGTTTGAACATCGGTTGCTTTCCTTTGGACTGAATTGCGGGACGATGATAACCAACCAAGAACTGTGTGCCCGACGCCGAAACGTCGCCGCCGGGCGTTCGGACCAGAAGATTCGGGGTGGGCCCGTTGCCCACGGATGCGACGTGCAACTCGCCCCGATCGAGCTGCACGACGGCCTCGTCGATGATCGAGAAGTCGGCCGTGCCGGTGGGGTCGATCTTCCAGGCGGGGTGCAATGCAGCGGTCTGTTGCGGCGGACCTTCCCGATCAAGCAACCCCGCCCACCAGCCGGCAACGATCAGACAGGCAGCAAAGGTCGCCGCCGCGGCAATCCAGCGGGGTAATCGGCGGCGGCGGGGGACGGTCCCCGATGGTCTCGCCATCGGCCGGATGAGAGGCATCTCGGCCACCCCGGGCTCTTTCCCAACAGGCGGGATCCGCACGGCGTTTTGCTCGAGGTATCCCTGCAATCGCATCGCCCGCAGGTAGTAGCGACGCGCATCCTCGTGGCGGCGGAGAACGTCTTCCAGGCGTGCGATCTGCTCGCTTGTGATCCGTTGGTCGCGAATCGCGTCGATCAACTCAGCCAGTTCGCGCATGTCAAGCGGTGTGGTATTCATTGGACGGCCTCCGCTGGTACACTCTCCCCCAGTGCCAGGTAGACACAACGGGTCAGCGCCCGGTGAATCCGGCTCAAGGTTCGGCTGACCGTCGACTCGCTGCGATCCGTCGCCGCGGCCACGCTTCGATTGGTCGCTCCCGGCGCGTATCGCCGCCGAACGAGTTCCCGCTGGCCGTCGGGCAGTTTACTGATACACGATTCGAGAGCCTCCAACTCGGCTCGCGACTCGGCCGCGGCATGGCCCGCCTCATCGGCCAACTGCCGGGTGATCTCGTCGCTAAAGCGGATGCGCTGTCGCTTCGCCCTTTTTTGATAGTTGAGCATGACGTTCTTCGCCACCCGATAGGCCCACTGGTCGAACCGCGTTCCCTCCTGGAACTGATCGATCTTCCGCCACAAGATCTCCGCAACGTCCTGGAGCACGTCTTCCGCGTCGGCGCGGTGCAGGACCACGGTACGGATGTACCCGTAGATCGCCGGTTGCCAGCGGACCCAATGACGCCGAAATGCTTCGTGTGTATCCAACTCTTGCTCTCAACGCCCGGTGTTCGTGGCAGGCTTCTGGGCCTTCTTCGGTGAGGGCCACCGTGTCCCGCCCGCTTAATAGATGTCCGCGGGGCCGGGAAGTTTGCGGCAATTCTGGAATAATCGCGAAGTTTCGCCCGGAAACTCGTGCCCGGACTAGCAGCCCGTTGAAAAAGGGGACTCTGCCGGAACGTGTGCCACTGCTTGCTTGCAAGCAGTGCCTTTTTGC
>CAYUIQ010000180.1:0-18889 GCA_964444795.1 uncultured Planctomycetaceae bacterium | reverse complement strand
ACCACCGCCAACTCGTCCGTATGATCCAACACCTCAAACGGCCCCAGTCGCGTCGACGGCAAGGTCATTTCGGCCGGAGCCACGACGACTCCTTGCCGTGATACGGTGGTATGCATTTGCTTTGAATCATCGACCACCGACGGGAAACGCAATAAGGCGGGAGACACCGGCGGGGAACGCAAGGCGGTATCAGATGCCGGCAATCGTCCCGGAACCGTACTCTTCTTCGGCCAGGACGACCAAGCCGGTCCGGCGAGGGCGTCTGGTTCCGAGGTGCCCTTTTGTGAGATGTCATTCGGTTGCGACACACGCGGCGTGCCGCGCTCCGCCGCCACCGGCAGAGGCGCCGGCGGGAGTGCCTCGACGCGCGTCGCCGACGTCCGGATCGGCAGCGCGGAATCCCGCGGCAGATTGGGCACAATCATCCTCGGCATCGCCGGCAATTTGGAGATCGCCGGGCTCGGCGACGCGGCGGGTGGCACAATACGGTCCAGCGCCAGCGGCAACGGCACGGCGACAAACGGCCCTCGTGCCGAGGAGGCCGTCGCCGAAGCAATCGGCTTGGGCAAGCCTGCCGAGGGTAAGGACCTTTTCGGGATCGCGGGCGAGGACAGGCTCGAATTCGCCGAAGGTGCAGCGGTCCGGGCGTCGATCGTCCACCTCTCGCTCGTCGCCCGGGGCTGCCGCACGGTTTTGGCCGGAGCGGGAAGCGTCGCTACCCGGATGACATCCGGAACCGTCTTCGTCGTCAAAGCCTTGGCGAGCGAACTCGGTGCCTCGACGGTTTCCTCTTTTGCGTCGGTCGATTGGATCCAGCCTTCTCCGGGTGAACCGGGTTGGAGCCAGCGGCTGCGATCGACGAACCGGACGCCCAACTCGCTCTCGTCCGAGGATTGTGTCGACCGATCCGCCTCCGCCCCTGGGATCGGGTACCATGCGCCCCAGCAGGCCATCGCCGCGGCAACGAGCAGCAACAAGCGCTTGTTTCTGAGAAGGCGGCCGGCCCGCCAGAGGTTGGCTCTTGTGACAGGGCCGATATTGGAAACGAGAGACGTCCGTGTCAAAATCGTCATATTCGTTCTCCCCGGGGAGCGTCGCTTGATGCCCGAAACCGTCGGGTGTCCTTTTGGATTGCCGTGCGAAGGGGGTGCCGGTTAGGTCAGCCCCCCATCCGTGTGAGTTCTGGCCGATCTCTCCGTCAACACCATCGCAAGACCGCTTGGGGATCTCCTTTCAGCGGCCCAAAATCAGGTATCGGGGTGGAGTCAAATTCGTATTAAACCAAATGCCGGGCCTCGTGGGATTCTTGGGGCAATAAGTGCGATGCAGTAACTGCGAAACATAGGAAAGATTTCGGTAAATCCTGATTTCTCAACGGATTGGGTATTCCGCGAACACAGACTTTCCCCCGACATGCCGATATTAGTCGTTGGAGAGATGGTATCGTTTAGGATCAGAAAACAGGTTATTCGGGGGCTCCAATCATGCAACGTATAACGATTACTCTGCCAAGGACGCAACGGACAACGTCGGCAGTCACCATCCGGCGTGGGTTCGGCACCGTGGCATGGCTCTGCTGGTTGGCCGTCTCCGCGGTGCCATATCTGTCGACCGGACAGGCCGTCGCCGCCGAGCTGCCGTCGTATCGAAGCCTTCGCGACGATCTGCCTCGACGGCTCGATGAACTTGATCTGCCCCGCCACGCCAACCGGGTTGTCGGGGGGGGATGGGAAACTCGCACCAAACACTTCGTCGTTTTCAGCACGCTCGGAGCCGAGCAAGCAAGCCGGGTGGCACGACACATGGAAGGCGTATGGGCGGAAACGGCACGCCTTGCCGACCAATGGGGTAACGCCCATCGTCGGCCAACGGTCGGTATCGGGGCCATCGGCGTGATCGTCACCGACCGTGCTTTAGATCCACGAATGCCGCCGGCGGGCGAACTCGCCCCGCTGCGCTACGGGCCAGGCATCGTGCTGAGCACGGCCGGCGCTGGGCAACTGGCGCCCCAACAATTGCTGCACCTGCGCCGGGAGGGTGTCTTGGCGTTCCTGCGGGTTACCGGTCAGCAACCGGCCTTTCCCGAGTGGGTCTCCCGAGGACTGGCCGACTATGTCGCCGGGGTCCCTCTTCCGGAGCGACGCCCGGAACGCCTTGCTCCGCCGCAGTGGACCACTTCGGCCGACGCGTCCCTCGACCCATCGTCGTTCCGCGCGACAGCCGACACGGCAACCCCTCGCACCCCCGTCACCCCCGACGGGCAACTTTGGGTCCAGTTCTTTCTTGAAGGAAACGACGCGCAACATGCCCCAGCGTTTTTCGAAGTGTTGGCAGCCGCCATCCACCGCCGTCAGACCGATCCCCGTGGCGCCGAACATGGCATCCGCAACTTCGGCAACGCCACCGAGCGAAGCGATTCCCAGCCCATGGGTCAGCTTATGACCCCCGGTGTGCAAGCGGAAATGACTGCGTGGCTGGCGGATCCTCAGGTGGGGCAACCGATCGTCGAACTGGTGGGCGATGCCGGGGAACCGGAAGGCGTGGAAGATGCGGAAACCGAACGACGCCAGCAAGAGATGATTCAGGTCTTGAAACTGGCCAGGCGATTCTCCTGGACGCCAACCAAGGACGTACTACCTCGCTTCACCGAGTTTCGAGACGGCGCGAGCGAAGTCTTACCGCTGGAGTGGACCGAGCAGAAAATGACACTGGCAGGATTGCATCGCCGTCTGGCGACGGCCGATCGTCCCTGGGCCACGCTCGATGCCAACGGTCGGATGCTGCTATCCGGTGATCGCGATCGGCTTGCCCAGTGGTTTGCCCGCATCGACGGCCGGTACGGGCTGCATCTTCGCGACGGCCGCCTGACCATCGAGTCGGAACTGCCCAGCGGCGAGGTACTGAAAGCCTGGCTCGAGGACAATCCCGAAAACGCGATGCGCCCGATCGCGCGCATCGAAAAGAAGCCGGCTGCCAAGCCGACTTCGAGCAAAGTGGCCAACTGGCCTTCGCAAAGCAAGGCCAGCAAGTAGCTGCGCCGCGGAGTTGGTCACGGTGAGGGAGCTACTCGACCGGTGTGGAGGCGTCGGCCTCGGCGGGAACCTCGTCGGAGGCCCCTTTATCGGCCGCCTTTTCCTTCTCCGCTGCCTCTTTGGCTTCCTTGGCCTTTTTCATCTGGCGAACCTGCTCGGCCGTACGTCCGACCACCAACACCGGTGGCTTCTTGTTGGCCTGGAGGATCATGTTTCGGGAATTGCCGCCAAGGATCTCGCGCAACTCGGGGTCGCTATCCTTCAATTGCTGACGCAAGATGTCCTTGTGCTCGCCAACCTCTTCGCTCTCACCCCGCGGATCGATCTCGTCGATTGTCGCGAGCAAAGCATCGACAATCCATACCTTCTTCCCCGACGGCGGCGGGATCTGAGTCTTGTCTTCCTGGCCGGCTGCAGCCTGGGGGTTCATCGGTGTATCTTGATCGGCGACGAGATTCGTACAACCGGTCACCGCCAGGGAAGTGGCGGCCAAAAGCAACACGAGCCGGATCATGATCTGTACCTCCGTTGCAAACGCGTTATAAGTTGGGCCATCTCTCGAACCTACCCACCAAAATAATCAAACCAGGGAGGTAACGCAAGCAGGGAAAGGTGAATAACTAAGAGAAAGCAGGGAAGTAAAGCATCTTCCCGCACCAAAGAGGGGTTTGCCGGGTTGGGCAACCCCCAGACAGAGATGGCAGCCCCTGAACAGAGGGGTGCAAATGTGAGGAAAGGGCATCGACTGAATTCTTGGGAATCCAGCGACTGAGCCGCGATGGACGACTAATACCGGCGCAAACTCCGGGTCGAGTCGGGTTCACCTGACGATACCGGCAGGGCGAGATCGGAGGGTTGCTCCACCTGGAAATCGACCAGCCGGTAGGCCGTTGGCTTGGCGGCCGTGGGTTGGGTGGGTGGAGGACTTGAGAAGACTTCCTCCGGCGGCGTCAACGGCGGAAACCGATACGGGCCAATGTACTCGGTCATGGTCCGCTGGGAGTACATGCCGGGCCAGTGATACGTGTACTGGGGAAACACCGGGAACTTGTAGCTCCCTCGGCACTGGCAGTTGAACTGACCGGTAGCTTGCAGGTGTCCCCATCGTAGACGGTTACAGCGGGTGCGGCGGCAGCAGGGCGAGCACTGGCCGCAACCGCGGCATTGCTCGGCGTCGGTGACGCACACCTGGCCGTCGGAACAACCGCCGACTGTACCACAGTCCGATCCACCACAATCGGCTGCGCCGCAGCCATCGCAGAATGGCTCGGCGGCGACACCCGTCGGAGCGAGTACGGCACCGAGTGAGAGAATGGCCATCATGGTCAGAACCGCGCGCATTTTGCCCTCCTTACCAGAATCCCGCTGTTCATGCGGGGCATTGGCGACCTGTCGGTGTTTACGCAACGCTAATAATCGGCACAATCACACCCGGACCTCACTCCAATCGGCCGATGAGCCCGGGAAATGTTTACTAGCCAAACCGCGCCAGGTACCAATCCATAAGCCGGGGGGACAGGCGATTGAGCCAACAGAGGGCTTTCCCCCAGAAATAGGGAGTAATTTCGTTCCGTCGGGAGCGGATCGCGCGGAGCGTTTCCCTCGCCACCTTGGCCGGGGGAACGGCTCGATGCTCGGGAAAGGCGGGCTCGCCCGTCTTTTGAACCACGCTGTCGAAGAACTCGGTTTCCGTGGTGCCGGGGCTCACGACCAGCAGACCGATCGGACCTCCGGCCAACTCCGCCCGAAGCGACTCGCTGAATCCCTGCACGGCGAATTTGCTGGCCGAGTATTCGCTCATCTGCGGGATCCCCCGATGGCCGAGGATCGAACTGACGTTGACGATCACCGGGTCGTTTCCCTGCCCCAGCAGCGGCAGGGCAAGACGCGTCATCTCGACGAGGGCGAAGAAATTGACCTCCATGACCCGTCGAACTCGGTCGGGATCGGCGTCCTTGAATCGCCCCATCGCGCCGACGCCGGCGTTGTTGACGAGGATATCCAGCCCTCCCAACTTCGTCCGCGCCGTCTCGATCGCCGCCCGGCGCACCGCCGGGTCGGTTAGATCGCCGGCCACGATTTCCACTTTCGGACCGCCGCTACCGATCTCCGCGGCCAATTGTTCGAGCCGCTGGCGACGCCGGGCAACCAACACGACATCGGCACCTTCAGCGGCCAATTGCCGGGCCAATTCGCGGCCGATGCCGCTGGACGCGCCGGTCACGATCGCCCGACTGCCCGAGATCTGTCGTTTTGCCATAACACGGATACTCGCGAGTGCAACGGTTGGAAACGCACGAAACTCCGACACACATTCTAGCGGACGAGTTCCCGAGGTTTCCAGGCCTGTTGAGAACACGCTCGCCGGAGTGTCGTGGGGATCCACGGTTCCACAGTGCATCGTTGCACGCGGGACGGCGATCGCATGTCGGCTTGCTATCCGGCCGGATTGCTCTGGGCGTGAACAAGGGGAAACTCGACGGCGATGCGGGTACCTTCGCCCGGGGCGCTCCGCACCGTGGCACTCCCGTCGAACAAATGAACGCGTTTCCGTAGCCCTTCCAAGCCGAAACAGTTTTCGGTCACGCTCTCGGCGGCGAACCCGACTCCCCAGTCTTCCACTTCTGCTCGGATACTGCCATCGCACTGGACCAGTTCGATACGCACGCGGTCGCTCTGGCTGTGTCGGCAGGCGTTGCTCAGGCTCTCCTGGACGATGCGGAAGATGGCCGTTTCCAGCGGAGGCGCCAACCGATCGAAGGCCACATCGTGTGTGAATTCGATCTTCGCGTCGCCAGGATGCGTGCTCTCGGAGGCAAGATATTCGATCGCCGCCACCAGGCCTCGCTCGTCGAGAACCAGGGGTCGTTGCCCGCCCATCAGCGTTCGGGCCTGACTGATGCCGTCGCCGAGAAGGCGGACTCCGGCCTGGAACGCTTCGCACTCGCTCTCGGAGCATTGCTGGCTGATACCGTGCAACGCGGCCTCGAAGAAGAACTTCGCTCCGACCAACGGCTGGACGACGCCGTCGTGGATCTCGTAGGCCACCAGTTTCCGGTTCTGCTCGTGCATTTCCAGGAGCCGCCCCTGATGCTGCCGTTCCTCTCGCAGCGTTTCCTCGGCCTGGCGGCGTTGCGTGACGTCGCGGCTGATCCCTCGCATTCCGCGGTAGTTTCCGCTCTCGTCGAAGACGGGTACTCCGCTGGCCTCGACGGTCACCTCGTGGCCATCTCGATGCAGCAGCGTGGCATCGAGTCGGGTAAACGGTTGATCTGGCGGTCCAGTTTCCAGGTCGAGGCCGCGCAACCGCTTCGTTTCGTCCGACGACACCAGATCGAAGGCCGCCCGGCCGACGAGTTCCGCCGGTTCGTACCCCAGCAAATCCTTGACTTGCGGGCTGACATAGATGAAAACGCGGTCTTGATCGACTTCCCAGATGAAATCGCTGGTGGTCTCGACCAGCAAGCGGTACTTCGCTTGCGACGACTCCGACTCCGCCACTCGCCGGCGCAGTTCGCCCAACTCGTCGAGGAGTTGCTCTCTCGGTTTGTCTCGATCGTTCATCCTTGATCGTCCGGGGCCGATTCTTTGGCCAGGCGGCTGATTTGCTTGAACTCGGGCCGATCGGCGGTTTGGCACCATTCGAACAGCGCGGCCTCGGTCGTGGTGAGCGTTGCCCCGGCCGATTCCATCCGGGCCAGTGCCGTTTGGCAGTCGATCTCAAACCGCGATCCGACGGCATCCACCGCCACGTACACCCGCCAACCATCGGCCATCAAGTCCCATACGGTCTGGGCAACGCACACATGGGCCTCGATACCGGCGACCAGCACGCGAAACACGTCGCGGCGACGCAGTTGGTCGAAAATCTCGGGGCATCCCCCGCAACTGAAGGTGAGCTTCGACGGGATCTCGCCGAGCCGCTCGGCCAATTCCCCCACCGTCGGACCCAGCCCCCGGGGATACTGCTCCGTGGCCACCACCGGCATTTCCAGTACACCGGCACCGTCGATCAGCCGCCGGATGTTCCAGACCAGGCGATTGCGACGGGGCATCGCGCCAATCAACCTCTCCTGTACGTCGACCACCAGCAAGGCTGTATCGGCCGGGGACATCATTAGTGGACTGCGTGGCAGGAAGTCATTCTCGCTCATCGTACCTCGACCATACGCACATGCTGCCGTAAATGACTCTAAGGATAGCGAATTGCCGGCCGATCGGCCAGTCGGTCGGTCGGGGTTGTTCTCCAAGGCCACCACTGCGGCAGGTTTCACACTCAAGGGGCGGTGTTGATTCGGTCGATATGCAGGAGGCGGGTGCTTGGCGGTCCCGCCAACCGGGGGGGTATTATGGAACGGCCCGGCCGGCTGCGTGCGGAGCAGGTCGGGCATCCGTGCAGTTGTCTTTCGGGGGGCACACAAAGGGAGCGAATTACGGTGGTACGTCAACAACAGGAGGAGGCCGTCCCCAAGCGCCAGTGCGGCGCATGCATGGCCTGCTGTGTTCATCTGCCAATCCCCGCGGGGAAAATTGGCCCGGAGGAGAAGCCGTCGGGCCACCGTTGTCCGCAACTCTGCCAGACCGGGTGTGGTATCTACGTCCGACGCCCGAAAATGTGCGTCGACTTCCGCTGCACCTGGCTGAGCGACCCGACCTGGCCCGAGCCGTTGCGTCCCGATCGATCGGGCCTGCTCTGTCTGCGGGAAATGCTTGCCGACGGCGTCCCCGCGGCGCTGGTCTACGAAATGCGAACCGGCGTGCTCCAGACTCCAGAGGCGGTCAAAATCCTCGCCGAGTTGCAGCGGACCACCGCTGTAATCGTGATCATCGACGCCGGGCAGCATCGCCGCCGTTTGACCGGCACCTGGCAAGCCGAGCCGCGACAAGCGGTCCGCCAGCCTCACTTCATCAGCAAGTTGCGCGAGTCGGCCCTTCAGCCCCCGGCTTCGCCGGGGGGCGAACTGCCTGTACGCAAAGATCCGGGCCGTGCGTGACGGCGCAGAAGCCCCGTCACCAGGACAATAGCTACTCATCGCCCGTCCGCAGCTTCCGCAGGACGGTCTGCAGGATGCCGCCGTTGCGGTAGTACTCCAGTTCGACCGGAGTGTCGATCCTCACGGTGACAGGGAACTCGTTGATCGTGCCGTCGGCCGCCGTGGCCCGAACGGTTAGCTCGGCCGCCGGTTGCAGGTTGTCGTCCAGGCCGGCGACCTCGAAGGTCTCTTCGCCGGAGAGCCTCAGCGACTCCCACGATTTTCCGTGGAGAAATTGCAGCGGCAACACGCCCATGCCCACGAGGTTGCTGCGGTGGATACGCTCGAAGCTCGATGCGATCACCGCGCGAACGCCCAGCAGATAGGTCCCCTTGGCGGCCCAATCGCGGCTGCTGCCCGTACCGTACTCGGATCCGGCCAACACGACCAGCGGCACGCTCTCGGCCGCGTATCGCATGGCGGCGTCGTAAATCGTCATTTCGTCGCCCGAGGGGATATGACGGGTTACTCCGCCCTCGGTCCCGGGGGCCAGCAGATTGCGGATCCGGATATTGGCCAGGGTGCCGCGGGTCATCACCCGATCGTTGCCGCGGCGAGATCCGTAGCTGTTGAACTCCTTCGGCGTGACGCCCTCCTGCTGCAAGTACTGCCCCGCGGGGCTCTCTGGGCCAATCGCTCCGGCAGGTGAAATGTGATCGGTCGTGACCGAGTCGCCCAACGCCGCCAGAACCCTCGCTCCGGCGATTGGCACGATCGGTCCCGGCACCGCGTCCAGATCGACCAGAAACGGCGGTTCGCGCACGTAGGTGCTCTGGCCGTCCCACGGAAACAACTCGCTGGTGGTTACCGGCACGTCGTTCCATTGGGGATTCGAATCGAAGACATCCGCGTAGCGGCGGCGGAACATGTCGGGGTCGACGGCCCGGGCAACGGCGTCGTCGATCTCCTCGCGGCTGGGCCAAACGTCGGCCAGGAAGACGGGCTGACCGTCGGAACCCGTGCCCAGCGGCTCGGTCGTCAGATCGACGTCGGTGGTGCCGGCCAGCGCGTAGGCCACGACCAGCGGCGGGCTGGCCAGATAGTTGGCCTTGACCAGCGGATTGACGCGGCCCTCGAAATTGCGGTTGCCGCTCAACACGGCCGCGGCCACCAGATTTTCGCCGACGACCGCCTCGGCCACGGCCTCGGGCAAAGGCCCGCTATTGCCGATACACGACATGCACCCGTAGCCGACGGTGTGAAACCCGAGCGCCTCCAGGTCCTTGTCCAGGTCCAGATTCTTCAGGTAGTCGGTCACCACGCGCGAACCCGGCGCCAGGCTGGTCTTCACATGGGGTGGAATTTTCATGCCACGGGCGACCGCGTTTCGGGCCAGCAATCCGGCGGCCAACATGACACTGGGGTTACTCGTGTTGGTACAACTGGTAATCGAGGCGATGACCACCGCGCCGTGGCCAATGGTCGCTCCGCCACCGTCCGAGCCGACTTGGGCGGTTCGGTCCAGGTCGTCCTCGGCCAATCCCAACCCGCCCTCGGCCGGCGCCGCGAGCAGCGATTGACGAAATCGCCGCTTCATCGCACCAAGGGGCACGCGGTCCTGCGGCCGTTTCGGTCCAGCCAGACTCGGCTCCACGTCGACCAGATCGAGCGAGAGAACCTTGGTGTATTGGGGAGTCGGGGCGTCCTCGGTGCGGAAGAGCGATTGCTCGCGGGTATAGCGCTCGACGAGCTGCACCTGCTGGTCGCTGCGCCCCGTCAGCCGAAGATACTCCAGCGTCTTGCCGTCGACCGGGAAGAAGCCCATCGTGGCACCGTATTCCGGAGCCATGTTGGCCAGGGTCGCTCGATCGGCCAGACCCATCGCGGCGACCCCGGAACCAAAGTACTCGACGAATTTTCCCACCACGCCCTCGCCACGCAGCAGTTGAGTCACCGTCAACACCAGATCGGTCGCCGTGGTCCCCGGCGGAAGGCTGCCGGTCAGTTCCAGGCCGATCACTTCGGGCATGAGCATGTAGAGTGGTTGGCCCAGCATGACCGCCTCGGCTTCGATGCCACCGACGCCCCAGCCGAGGACTCCCAGACCGTTGATCATGGTCGTATGGCTGTCGGTACCCACCAGGGTATCGGGCATGGCCACCGGTCCGTTGCCGTCGTCTCGCAGTAACACGCCTTGGGCCAGGTACTCGAGGTTCACCTGATGAATGATTCCCACCGAAGGCGGGATAACGCGGAAATTGTCCAGCGATTTCTGCGCCCAGCGAAGCAACTGGTATCGCTCGGCGTTACGCGAGAATTCGAGTTGGACATTTCGATCCAACGCGTCGCCGGAAGCAAAGAAATCGGTCTGTACCGAGTGATCGACCACCAGATCGACCGGGATCAGCGGGTTGATCTTCCGCGGATCGCCGCCAAGGCGGTGCATGGCGCTGCGCATGGCCGCCAGATCGACCACCGCCGGCACGCCGGTAAAATCCTGTAAGACGACCCGCGCTGGTTTCAGCGGCACTTCCACCGAACGGCCCCGAGCATGACACCACCCGGCCAGATTGCGCACGTCGTCCTCGGTCACCTCGAACCCGTCGCAGTTGCGCAGCACCGATTCCAACAGCACGCGAACCGAAAAGGGCAAGTCGGCGATCCGCGTCAGGCCGGCTCGTTCCAACCGGTTCAGGCGAAAGATGCCCGCGGGGCCGTTGCCCGTTTCGAACGTGTCGCGGGCACCGAACGGATCGATCGTGCGTGGAGTCGATGTCATCGGTGGTGGGGTCTCCTAGGCTGGGGTATCGGTGAGTGTGGCACGGCGCCGGTAGCTACCGTCGCCAGACGGTGGGAAGCAGTTCAAACCACCCGGAGTGGGACGCAGCTTGCCCCACGGTCTGGCGACCGTAGCTACCAACGATTTTCCACCTATGATCCTATCGAAATCCGGGCCGGGGGGAACCGCCCCCTCGCCGGAACCGCCACACACCCCGCCGCAACGCCCTATTCCGCGGGTCCCAACTCGACGACAATGGAGACGTCATGACCGAAACCGTCTTTCAGCGAGTCGAGCATCTTCTGCGGCAACACGGCATCGCGTTCGATGTGTTGCGCCACGAGCCTGTGTTCACCAGCGAAGAGGCCGCCCGGGTGCGCGGAACCCCCTTGGCCAGCGGTGCCAAGGCGCTGATCTGTAAAGGGGGAGACCGTTTCATGATGTTTATCCTGCCGGCCGACCGCAAGTTGGCCAGCAAGCAGATTCGCCGGAGTCGCGGCTGGCGCAAGTTGCGATTTGCCAACCGGGAGGAAGTCGAGCGGATCACCGGCTTGGCGCCCGGGTCGATTCCGCCTTTTGGGAGCCTCTTCGATCTGCCCACGCTCTGCGACACCCGGCTGGCGGAAAACGAAACAATCAACTTCAACGCCGGCGATCACGGCATTTCCGTCAGCATGCGCTACGAAGACTATCTCCGCGTCGAGGCACCCGAGTTGGACACTCTGGCCGAGTAGACTCACGCGTCGCGTCAATCGGCGTCGGTCAATCCCAACGCCGTCCAATCTTCCGACACCGGCGCCGTCAGCGATACGGTTTCCCGGGTCATCGGGTGGGCAAACGTCAGGCTTCGGGCATGGAGCGCGATCGCTCGAAGGCGCCGGTCCGCGTGGGGTGTGCCGAATTCGACGGTCGAACCGTATTGCTCGTCCCCCAGCACGGGAAACCCGCGCGAGGCGGCCTGGATGCGAATCTGATGGGTTCGCCCTGTCTGGAGTTCGATTTCCAGCCAGGTACCCCAGGGGCCCGACTGCCGTGTGCGGTAGTGGAGAACGGCCTGGCGCGCCTCGGGATGGTCGGTCGGGACGATCGCCGCTCGCGCTTCGCCGGGAATCTTGCGGAGGTGATCCACCCAGGTCCCCTCGGCCGGGTCCACGGTCCCCTCGACCCAGGCCCAATAGCGTTTTTCGATGGTGCGCGACTCGAACTGCTCGGACAACCGCCGCGCGGCCCGAACGTGCTTGGCCATGACCATTACGCCCGAGGCCGGTCGATCGAGCCGGTGCGGCACTCCCAGATAGACCTTACCCGGCTTGTGGTCGCGACGTTTGAGAAAGGCCTTGATCCGCCATTCGAGGCTGTCGATCCCCGGCGGCGCCTGCGTCAACAGGCCGGGGGGTTTGCAAACCGCCAGGCAAGGGCCCTGTTCGTAGAGAATTTGGAAATTGGGCTCGATCATGCAGTGTATTGTAGAGAGTACGGCAGGATTTTTGCAGAGCTTGCACACGGGCGTCGGACGGTCTACATTCGGAAGTTGCCGGACCCGTCTTTTGAAGCGGTCCCCGTCCATCATCCCAGCACGACACCACCGGAGGCACCCATGCGACATTTCCCGCGCACATTGCTGATTCTCGCATTCCTTACCACCATGGCGACGCCGTCGCTGGCCGAGGAGATCGACCTCCTGGCTCCCGCGCCCGATGGAAGCAAGCTCGGCGCGTGGAAAGCGTTCTCCGCGGACCCGGACACGGGGCTCGGCGACGTTTGGCAGCTTGACGACGGCGTGCTGGTGTGCAAGGGAACGCCGCTGGGATACCTCTACACGCAGCAGAAGTACACGAATTTCGTGCTCCAGCTCCAGTGGCGATGGCCGCGGGATAAGCCGGCGGGCAAGGGCGGCGTGCTGTTTCGCATGACCGGGGACCACGCGGTTTGGCCCAAGAGTCTCGAAGCCCAGATCAACGCGCCCGACGCCGGCGATTTCTGGGGACTTGCCGGTTTTGCCCTGGATGGTCCGGCGGATCGCATCAAGCGACTCGAACACCCCCAGTTCGGCGGGCTGACCAACTTGAAGAAAACAGCCGACGCGGAGAAATCGCAAGGCCAGTGGAACGACTACGAAATCGCCGTCCGCGGCGAGACGGTCACGCTGAAGATCAACGGCCAGGTCGTCAACGAAGCTACGAGATGCGACGTCACCGCCGGGCCGATCTTGCTGACCTCCGAAGGCAATGAAATCCATTTCCGCAACGTGCGGCTGACGCCGCTTCCCGACGCCAAGAAGTAACCACTCCCAGGAGAACGTATCATGCGAACTGTCTTTCCGCTTCTGTTGACCTCGATCATCGTAACCGTTTTCTGTGCCGGTCTCGGCTGTCGGGCAACCGCCGCCGAACCGTGCTGTAGCAAGGGCGTGAAGTTATTCAACGGAAAATGCCTCGCCGGGTGGGAGTGCGTTACCGTCGACCCGGATGCCAAAATGGCCGACGTCTGGAGTGTGGCCGACGGCCTGCTCGTCTGCAAGGGCCAACCGCTGGGCTACCTCGTCTCGAAGAAGAAGTTCACCAACTTCAAGCTGACCGTCGAGTGGCGCTGGGCGCCGGGTGCCAAGCCGGGCAATAGCGGCGTGCTGCTGCGGATCGACGGCGAGCCGGATTCGTTCCTGCCCAAATGCGTCGAAGCCCAACTCAAAGCGGGCAGCGCCGGCGATATTTGGGCGTTTTACGGCGCCAAGGTGCAGGGCGATGCCGAGCGGTTCAAGGAAATCAAGAACCACGACCCGCTGGGCAACTTTGCCGGCGTCGGCAAGATCAAGGCCGCCGAGAAAGAGCCCGGGCAGTGGAATACGTACGAAATCACCTTTGCCGGCGACAAACTCACGCTGGTCGTCAACGGCGAAAAAGTCAACGAGGCCACCGGATGCGACGTCCTGGCCGGCCCGATCGGCCTGCAATCCGAGGGCGGCGAGATTCACTTTCGCACGGTCAAAATCGTACCGCTTCCGTAAGGCCGCAACAGTCGCCATGAAATCGATCCCACACCGCCTGTGCATTCTGGTCGTTGCCCCCATCGTCCTGGGAGCGGCGACCTCGGCGCCGGCCAACGACCGCGCCGGTCCGGTCGAAGTTTCGCTGCTGGCCGGCGGCCGTCTCGATGCATGGATGTTTTATACCACGACGCCCGGCGCCCGGCTGCAAGACACCTGGAGCATTCGCGACGGCGTGCTCCGCTGCAACGGCGGGACTCGCGGATATCTGCGAACCCGCGCGAAGTACACGAACTATTTGCTCCAGCTCGAATGGCGCTGGCCGGCCGATTCCAATCCGGGCGATAGCGGCGTATTGATGCGCATCGCCGGCCCCGACAAGCTTTGGCCCCGGTGCGTGGAAGCCCAGATGCACACGCAAAACGCGGGCGACCTTTACGGCATCAACGGCTTTCCCCTTCAGCCGGCAGCGGGTCGCGCCGGCACGTCACACCTGCGCAAGCTGAACGCATCCAACGAAAAGCCGCCCGGCCAGTGGAACCAATTCGCAATCGTGCTCAACCGGGACAAGCTCTCGGTGAAAGTCAACGGCGTATTGCAGAACGAGGCCGTGGCGGTGGAAGCAGTATCCGGTCACATCGGCCTGCAAAGCGAAGGCGCGGCGATCGAATTCCGCAATATTCGGTTACTGCCGCTGGGGCGTTAACGGCCCTCATCCCCCGGCTTTGCCGGGGGGCGATTGAACCGGGTTGGCGCGGTGATTGCACCTACCCCCCGGCAGATCGGGGGTCTGACGGGCAGCAATTGCCTACACTTTCCCCGCCGCAGGGACCACGAACGGTGCCCGGTACTTGCGGGTCAGCAGCGAGTCGGCCTCGGCGTTGTCGATGAACTGCTCGCTCTTCGGGTCGAGTTTCAGAAAAGGACCGAGGCTCAGGGGCGTTTTCTTCAGGTCGACCTTGTTGTCGGCCAGATGGGCCGTGACCCGATCCAGAGCGTCGTCGGTGTCCTCGTTGGTTTTCAGGCCGTCGAGCGCCCGGCGGATGTCGGCCACCGACGCTTCCTTGCCCATGTAGTAAGAAACGTTGCCCAAATGGCTCAATGCGCAGGAGAGATGCCCCTGGAGAATATCGGCGGTAAGATTCTCGTTCTTCCGGCTGCGGACCGCCTTGATGAAGTTGTCGAAGTGGTCGCCGCCGCCGCTGAACTTCTTCACCATCTTGCCGTCGAGATCGAACGCCGCCCCCGACGTATAGCTGGTCAACACGACGTAGCCCTTGCTGCCTTGGAAGATCACGCCGATCTTCGCCCCGCGCAGTCCGCCGGTTTCCAAGCCGCGGACCTTGAAGACCAGCGTCTTGTCGCCGAACTCGTGTTGCTTCTGAGGGTTGATCCTTACGGCTTCGCCTGCAAATCGGCATTCGGTGTAACGATCGGACGGTCCAACATGGCGTTGGCCCGATCGTTGTCGATAAACTGCTCCTTCGCGCCGTCAAATTTCAGTGGCACCCCGGCGTCGACGGCCAGATGGCCCAGCAGGCAGGTCGAGGTGACGACGTGTCCGACTTCGGCCGGTTCCCAGGTCGGTTTGCGCGACTTCACGCTGTCGAGGAAATCGCGTTTCTCGCTCGTTTGGCGAGGTTCGGGGCTGTCAACCAGCGGGTATTGTCCCTTCAGCAATGCATCGTCGCTGGCTTTGAAGTGGCCGAACCCGGCGTCGATCCAGCCCTTGTCGCCCTCGAACTTCATGTAGGGCTTCTCGGTCCGGTAGATCAACTCGACGCCATTGGCGTACCGGTACGTGACGGCGAATTTCAACAGCACGTTCCAGAAGCTATCGGCCGCCGGATAGAGGCCCGTGCCGGAGATCTCGACCGGCCACTGGCGATCGAGGCCCATGCACCAGAGCGCGCCGTTGAGCAGATGGGTTCCCCAGTTGGTGATCATGCCGTCGCAGTAGTTCAACTTCCGCATCCACCCCGGTCGCCCCAAGCCATGGCGCGGGTGAACGCCGTGGAGCGTGTAGGGAATCGGCGGGGCCTGGGTGTCGCCGGCGCCCTGCCATCGCTTGTAGTCCAGCTCCTCGGGCACCGGCATGTCAGGCTGCGGGGCCAGCGGAATGTCCGACTGAGGAACACACGCGTAGACCTTATGGATCTTCCCCAACGCACCGCTTTGCACGATACTGTACGCGCGACGAGCCGGCGCGCCGACGCGGAACTCACTGTCGACGCGGAAGATACGCCCGTGTTTCTTCGAGGCGTCGCGCAGTTGCTGTCCCTCGCGGATCGTGCGAATCACCGGCTTCTCCAGCGCCACGTCCTTGCCGGCCGCCATGGCGTCGACGCCCATCTTCCCGTGCCAGTGGTCGGGCGTCGAAATCATCACCGCGTCGATATCATCACGGGCCAGCAGATCTTGATAGTCGGCATACGCAGCGCAACCGTCGGTCATCCCGTGTTTCGCACGGTTGTAATCGTCGACCCGTTTCTTCGCTTGGTCCATTCGCCAGGAATCGGGATCGCATACGGCGAGGATCCGGCAATCCGGCTGGCGTTGGAAAAGCGGGATATTCCTGAGGTAACATTGGCGCCCCGTGCCGATCATCCCCATGGTCACCGTTTCGCTCGGCGGATCCGCTCCAAGGACATGCGACGGAACGATGGTCGGAGCGGCAAGTGCGGCGGAAGCCAATGCACCGGACCGTTTCAGGAAAGAACGACGCGTTAGGGAGGATGTCGCTTGGTTCATTGAAGGGCTCCTCGTTGGAAGATGCTCGCAATCATGCGATACGGTGGGCGTGTTGATTGGTGGGGTCGTTGGGTGCCTGGGGTCGAGCGCAGCAAGCCCCCAGTTTGCCGCGATCTGGGGGCTCGCTGCGCTCGACCCCAGGCACCCATCTTGTGAAGTACGTTACCGGCCGGACAGGGTGCATTATATCGCAAATCGGATACCTTATCGAGCCGAGCCCGCCGATTCGGCCCGTTCCCCCGAGATTTTCCGGAGAATCCTCCCCACGCTGGATACGGACGCGGGACGAATGCTATGATGGGGACTTCTCCAAACTCGGACGCGTACGCTGACAGGACATCAAAGGCCCCAAGCGTGAATCGCTCGCTGCAAAACCTGGTGATGATCGTCATCTGCTGCTGCGCGACGATGTTCGCCGCCGAGCCGCCGGTTGCACGGCCCGTCTATCATTCGCCGCTTCACCCGGAGTTTTCGCCGGATGGCCGACTTCTAGCGGTGACGGACGCCACGGCCGGTTCGCTGGTCCTGATGGACGTGGCAACCGGACGCGTCGTTCGTACCCTCGAAGTCGGTGGTCGACCGGCCGACACCGTCTGGTCCCGTGACGGCCGGTCCCTACACATAGCCGATACGACCGGCGGGGAAGTCGTTGTCTGTCCGTTGGTTGCAAACGGTAACGACATCTCGGACCTCGCTGCCGCGACAGCAAGACGCCGGCGCCACCCGGTTGGTCCGCGACCCGTCGGGCTGGCTTTGGCGGCCAAGACGAAGCGATTGGTTGCGGCAAACTCCGCCGACGGTTCGCTTACGATCTTGGATCTGACCGGCCAAACGCCACCAAGGCGGAAAGCCGCCGGGCCCGAACCCTATATGCTGGCGGTCACGCCCGACGAAAGCATGGCCGTCGTGGGGAACCGCT
Organism: uncultured Planctomycetaceae bacterium; assembly: GCA_964444795.1. Taxonomy (GTDB): domain Bacteria; phylum Planctomycetota; class Planctomycetia; order Pirellulales; family Thermoguttaceae; genus JABMRP01. Next base: position 1,452 of record CAYUIQ010000180.1, on the reverse strand, counting down.
TGCCGGTGGGCGATGCTTCCAAGCCGACCGCCAGCGCCAGTGTCACGCTGGTGGATCTCGATTCGGACGATCCGCCGATCCACGTCGGTCTGCCGCCGAACAGTACGAATGTGCATGGAGTCGCCATCGGACCCGACGGTCGGTGGGCGTACGTCGTCCACAATTTGGCCCGGGCCATGTTGCCGACCGAACAGATCGAATTCGGCTGGATCAACGCCAACGCGATGACCGTCGTCGACTTACGCAACCGGCGACGGTATGCCACGATCCTGTTGGACCGCTACAACGAGGGCGCGGCGAATCCCTTCGGAGCGGTCGTTTCGCCCGACGGCCGTACATTGTGGGTCACGCTCTCCGGAGTCCATCAGATCGGCAAGGTCGATCTCGTCCAGCTTCACAGACTGTTGCGCGAGGAAAAGGCCGCCGTTGCACCCGAAGAGAAGCGACCGCCGGAAGGCAAACCGGAACTGAACACAGCGCGAGGGTCGATGCAATATAGCGCCACCTGGCAACTTGGCGTCAAGGATCCTAACAGCGTGGAACTGGTCGTCAGCGTTCTGCCGGCCGAATACGGCCACGGGCATTACCTACCGAAGGTGTTCTTTCGTGCCGACCTGCCGGGCAACGGCCCCAGAGGGTTGGCCATTTCTCCCGACGGACGACTCTTGGCCGTGGCCATGTACTACTCGGGCACGGTCGTATGGGTCGACACGGTCACCATGAAGATTCTGCGTAGCGTGCCGGTCGCGTCACAGCCGGCCGCCGACGCAGCGCGGCGGGGTGAGATGATCTTCCACGACGCCACGTACTGTTTCGAACATTGGCTCAGTTGTGCCACGTGTCATCCGGACGGACGCGCCGACGGGCTCAACTGGGATCTGATGAACGACGGAATCGGCAATCCGAAGAATACGCGATCGATGCTCTGGGCCCACCAGACACCGCCCATGATGTCTCGCGGCGTGCGGTCCGACATGCCGGGGGCGGCCGCCGCGGGCTTCAAGTTTCTCTTGTTCCAGGAGCCCAGGCCGGGGGAGCTTCGGGCCGTCGAGGCCTATCTGAGTTCGCTGGTGCCCGAACCGAGTCCACGGCTTATCGGCGGGCGTCTTTCCGAGAAGGCGCGCCGTGGGCAAGCGATTTTCGACAGTCCGCGCGCCGGCTGCTCACGTTGCCATCCGGCGCCCTTGTATACCGACCTGAAGATGCACGACGTGGGCACACAAGCCGAGTCGGACGAGGCGGGCCCGTTCGACACACCCACACTGATCGAACTCTGGCGGACCGCTCCCTATTTGCACCACGGCCGGGCCGCTACGCTGCGCGCGGTGATCACGAAGATGAATTCGACCGATCGTCACGGCCACACGTCGCGGTTGTCCGGCGGTGGGATCGATGCGCTGGTCGAGTATTTGCAGTCGTTGTGAGTTGGGTGTCTAATGGAGATCGGAAGAG